>JAEXCA010000242.1 GCA_023393755.1 Actinomycetes bacterium
CGCGACCTGACCCTCCTCGGCGGGGCCGAGGAGGACGACCAGGCGCTGCGGATCGAGGTGGCCGCCGGGGGGGGGGCCGCCGCCGAGCGCACCCTGGTGTACGTCTACGAGCGTTCCCTCGACCACACCGGCCACAGCCACGGGGTGGGATCCCGGGTGTGGCTGGGCGCGCTGGCCCGGTGCGACGCCCTGGTGCGGGAGCTGAGCCGCGCGCTGCCGTCCGACACCTGCCTGCTGGTCACCGGCGACCACGGCATGATCAACGTGCCGACCGCCGCGCGGCTGGTCGTCGAGGATCACCCCCACCTGCTGGAGGGGGTGACGGCCTTCGCCGGCGAGGGCCGGCTGCGGCAGCTGTACACCCGGCCCGGGCGGGCCCAGCCGGTGCTGCGGAGCTGGCAGGAGCAGCTCGGCGACCGGGCGTGGGTGGTCTCCCGGCAGCAGGCCTTCGAGGCCGGCTGGTTCGGGCCGTCGAATCCGCGGGTGGCCGAGCGGTTCGGCGACGTCCTGGTCGCGATGCGCGACGACGGCGCGGTGATGAGCCGGACGCTGTCCAAGGAGTTCTCGCTGGTCGGCATGCACGGTTCGCTGACCGCCGCCGAACTGACCGTCCCGCTGCTGGTGGGCTGAGCCATGGCCGAACTCATCTTCTTCACCGGCCCGATGGACTCGGGCAAGTCGACGCTGGCGCTGCAGGTCGCCTACACCGAGCGCCGGGCCGGCCGCAACGGACGGCTGTTCACCCGCGGCGACCGCTCCGGCCCGGCCACGATCACCTCCCGGATCGGCCTGACGGCCGAGGCGGTCGAGGTGACCGGGGAGCTGGACTTCTGGGAGTACCTGGTGGCCGAACTGAGCCACGGCCGGCGGATCGACTTCCTGGTCTGCGACGAGACCCAGTTCTACACCGCCGGCCAGATCGACCAGCTGGCCCGGATCGCCGACGATCTGGACATCGAGGTGTTCTGCTTCGGCATCCTGGCCGACTTCCGCACCGAGCTGTTCCCGGCCTCGCGGCGCCTGGTCGAACTGTGCGACCGGATGGAGATGGCGCAGGTGCGTCCCCGCTGCTGGTGTGGCCGGGTCGCCACCCACAACGCCCGGATCGTCGACGGCGAGATGGTGGTCGAGGGCGAGCAGGTGGCGGTGGGGGACACCGGTGCCACGCAGGCCAGGATCTCCTACCAGGTGCTCTGCCGCCGGCATCACCGGCAGCGGCTGACCGCCGAGCGGGCCGCCGCCGATCCCCATCCGGAGCCGCTGCCCTTCCAGGAGTGACACCGGGAGGGCCCCGGTCTTCTCTACGATGGGGGTCATGACCCACCCCTCGTACCGCTCCGCCCCCGGCGTCGGCGACGTGATCTCGCAGACCTTCGTCCTGCTCCGCCGGCGTCCCGGACTGTTCTTCGGCCTCGGCGCGGTCGCCGGCGCGGCCTCGTTGCTGGCCGGACTGGCGATGGTCGCGACCCTGTGGTGGGGCTGGACCCCGTTCGTGATGGCGGTCGCCCGGATGGCCTGGGACCGGATCGGCCAGCTGGCCATCGGCTGGCTGGCGATCGTGGCGGTGGTCTCGCTGCTGGTCGGGGTGATCACCGTTTTGGTCGGCGGCCTGCTCATCCGGCTGACCCGCGACACCCTGGAGGGTCGCCGTCCGACGCCGGCGGAGTTGCTCCGGCCGCTGGGCGGCTTCGCCGCCCGGATGCTGCCGCTGCTCGCCGTCGGCGCGGTGCTCTACGTGGCGCTCATGGCGCTGTTCGTGCTCCCGCTGGCGCCGGGACTGAGCACGCTGGCGGAGCCCTACCCCGACAGCGAGGCGATCGGGCTGGGCATCGGGATCGCGGTGCTGATGCTCCTGGTGGCCACCCCGGTGGCGATCTTCCTCGGCGTCCGGCTGCTCTACCTGGTGCAGGTGGTCGCGGTGGAGGAGATCGGCGGGATCGCGGCGCTGCGCAGATCCTGGCGGCTCACCGCCGGCGCGTTCTGGCGGACCTTCGGCACCCTGTTGGTCGCCTATCTGATGGTGTACGCGGCGACCATGGTGGTCAGCCTGGTCAGCCAGGTGTTCACCGTCGGGGCGATGGCCGGGCTGGAGAACAGCAGTCCGCTGAGCCCGGAGTTCCTGGCCGCGTTCCTTGGCGCGATGGTGGTGCCGCTGGTCACGCAGGCCCTGCTGCAGGTGGCGATCTTCCCCTTCCTGCAGGTGGTGATCACCGTGATGTACCTGAACCGCACCCGGGAACTGGCGACCCCGGCCCCCGCTCCGGGCCAGCCGCCGGCACCCTACGGTCACCCGGCGACGCCCTACCCGCCGAATCCGGCCGGCTACCCGCCGCCCCAGGGGTACGGTCCGGTCCCGGGCCACGGCTGGCCGCAACCCGGTTACGCTCCGCCGCAGGCCCAGCCCGGCTACGGCCCACCGGCACAGCCCGGCTACCCGCCGCAGGGCTACGGCCAGCCGCCGGGTGGCTACGCTCCGCCGCCCCCGCCGCCGTGGCAGCCGCCCGGGAACGGGCAGTGGCCGCCGTCCAGCACCCCGCCGGGCGGGGCGCAGTAGTCGGGAGTCCGGTTCAGGAGGGCTTGCGCGGCGAGGGCGAACCGAAGACGATCTCGTCCCAGGACGGCACGTGCGCCCGCTTGCGGCGTGTCCTGGCCGGCTTGGCCGGGATCTCGGAGGTCTCCTCGAACAGCGAGTGCTGCTCGGGTTCCTCGCCGGTTTCGTCCGGCTCCGGCTCCTCGGAGGCCGGCTCGGGTTGCTCGGCGACGGGGGGCTGCTGCTCGGCGGACGCCGGCTCGGTCGCCGGCCGCCGGCGGCCCGCCCGGGCCCTCGGCTCGCGATCGGGTGCCGGCTCCGGCTCGGCTTCAGGTTCGGCGGCCTCGTCCATCACCACCGGGGCCGCCGGCTGGTCGGCGTCCGGACGGACCAGGCCGGAGTAGATCTGGACGGAGTCCTCGTCGAAGCCGGCCAGCATGTCGTAGAGCACGTCGATGCCGCCGGTGGTGTCGGTGATGATGTCGTACACGCCGTCCACCTCGGCCAGCTCGCCCTCGGCGTAGGCGTCCTCCTCGTCCAGCTCCAGCGGGGCGGTGTCCTCGAACGGGGCACCGGGCTGTACCACCCGCACCAGGGCCAGCTCGTCGTTCAGCCCGACCGTCGGCTCGGCCTCCTGGCTGGCGGCGGGTTCGGCGGTCGGCGGATGGAGGCCGAGCAGCCAGGCCGCGTCGTCGTTGTCGGCCACCGAGAACCGGCCGGCCTGGTCGTAGACGAACCGGGCGTCGTGCCGCGATCCGCCGGCCTCCCAGGTGACCTGGATCGTCCAGCGGCTGCCCTCGATCCGCCAGGCGTCCCAGCGCAGCGCATCGGAGTCGACGCCCCGCGGCGCCAGGCGGTCGGCGACCACCTCCGCCAGGTTGCGGTGGGCGATGGTCTCGCCGCCGCGGCGGACGAGTTGGCCGCGCGCCTGGCCGGCGACGAAGTCACGCTCGGCGATCACCGGGACGGCGAAGGCCTCGATCCGGTCCGGATCCATGCCGGTGGCGTGCACGATGTCGGCGACGGAGGAGCCGGATCGGATCCGGGCCTGGATCTCCCTCGGCGACAGGGCACTGTCTGGCATCTGACGACTCCCGCTCCGCGACGTTGTTTCTGGTGGGTAACCTACCAAGTCGATCGTGAATCGGCCTCCAACCGGGCCGGGTCGACGATCGCCGACCCGGCATCGTCCGCGCGGCGTGGGCAATGACCCACGGGATGTGATATGTATGCTGCGCACGCGGCTAAGCACGTGCCGGGCCCCACCCTCCCCGGGGGCCGGCGGAACGGATGGACATCGGATGGCAACGGACTACGACGCTCCTCGCAAGACCGACGAAGACAGCGAAGACAGCATCGAGGAGCTGAAGACTCGGCGCAACGACAAGAACTCGGGCAAGGTCGACGAGGACGAGGTCGAGGCGGCCGAGACGTTCGAGTTGCCGGGTGCCGATCTGTCGCACGAGGAGCTCACCGTCCGGGTGCTTCCCCGGCAGGCCGACGAGTTCACCTGCGCGTCCTGCTTCCTGGTCAAGCACCGCAGCCAGATCGCCCAGGTCAAGGGCGATCGGTACTACTGCGTCGACTGCGCGGGCTGAGCCGGCTCAGCGGCGGGCCCGGGTCGGCGCGGGCGTTCCCAGGGCGCGCTCCCAGGAGCTCGCGGCGAAGCGGTTGACCGCGATGCTGGCGATCGCGACCCCGGCCGCGCTGGCGGCCGCCCAGACCACCGCCTGCCCGGCCTTGGCGTCCGGATCGTCGGCCGCCGGGGGTTCGTCGCCGGTGGTCGCCCGCCAGAGACCGGTGAGCGCCTTGTTCACCAGCAGCGCGGCGACCGCGCCGATGGCCCCGGCGTAGAGATTCCACAGCAGCTTGCGCGAGGTGTCCACGCTGCGTCCTTCCGTTGGCTGGCTCCATGGTAGGACCCGGCCGCCACGGACGGCAGGCCCGGCCGGACTCCGCTAGGTTGGCAGGGTGCGCTATCAGGAACGGCTCCGGGCACCGGTCAGCTGGTGGGTGATCGGGATGTTCTTCGCGGTCAGCTTCGCCACCGCGGTCGGCTTCGCGGTCGGGCCGGCGGTGAGCCTGCTGGGCGGTGGCCTGGCCGCCGCGCTGGTCGCGGGCGGGCTGCTGTGGTACGGCGGCCTGCCGATCGTGGTGGACGAGGCCGGGCTGCAGGTCGGGCGCCACCGGCTCGAGCCCGGCTACCTCGGCGAGGCGCTGGCGCACGACGCCGCGCGCACCAGTGCCCGGGCGGGCCGCGACGCCGATCGCCGGGCCCTGCTGGTGCTGCGCGGCTACGTCCCGACCAGCGTCGAGGTGGCCGTCGACGACCCGGCCGACCCGCACCCGTACTGGCTGGTCTCCACCCGCCGCCCGGACGAACTGGCTGCGGCACTGGTCGAACTGAAGGATAGGATGCCGCGGTGAGCCAGGCCAGTGAGCAGCTTGTCGTGGCACTGCAGCGGCTGGATCCGGCGGTGCCGCTACCGCGGTACGCCCACGACTCCGACGCCGGTGCCGACCTCGCGATCGCCGAGGACTGCGTGCTCGCCCCGGGGGAACGCCGGCTGGTCCGCACCGGGATCGCGGCCGCCATCCCGGAAGGCTGGGTGGGCCTGGTCCACCCGCGCTCCGGCCTGGCAGCCCGGCACGGCCTCACCATCGTGAACGCACCGGGTACCGTCGATGCCGGCTATCGCGGGGAGATCCTGGTCTGCCTGCTGAACACCGACCGGACCACCCCGGTGCAGCTCAGCAGGGGCGACCTGATCGCCCAGCTGGTCCTCCAGCGGGTCGGCCGGGCCGACTTCGTGGTGGTCGACGAGTTGCCGCCGAGCTCACGGGGAACCGGGGGCCACGGCTCGACCGGCGGGATCCGCCACTGGCAAGCAGAACAGCAGGACACTCAGGAGACACCACAGTGATGTTTGGGCGCAAACGGCGCGAGGACGAGCAGGCCGACGAACCGATCCTCGATCAGACCGACCCGCAGGACGGGGCCGAGGACGAGGAGTTCGACGACCCGGAGTTCGACCAGGACGACGAGGCCGGCGACGACGGGGACGAGGGGGCGGTCGGCGACTCCTTCGAGGACCGCACCGACGGCCCGTTCGACATCGACGAGGTGGACCTGGGCGATGACCAGGTGCAGCGGCTCGACCTGGGCACCCTGATCCTCACCCCCTGGCAGGGGCTGAACCTGCAACTGCAGGTGCACGAGGCCAGCAAGCAGGTACGGGCGATCACCGGGATCTGGCGCAAGTCGGGGATCGAGATCGCCCTGTTCGCGGCCCCGGCCAGCGGCGGGCTGGCCGCCGAACAGCAGGAGGAGCTGATCGAGCAGGCAGGGCAGGCCGGCGGCACCGCCGAGGTCGCGCCGGGCCCGTTCGGGCCGGAGCTCCGCCGGATCCTGCCGCAGACCGGCCCGAACGGCGAGCAGCTGTTCCATGTCTCGCGGGTCTGGTTCGCCGAGGGGCCGCGGTGGCTGCTCCGGGGGACGCTGATGGGCGAGGCCGCGTTGCCCGACGGCGACGCCAAGGCCAGGCCGTTCGTGGAGTTCTTCCGGAATCTGGTCGTCCGTCGCGGTACCTCGCCCAGGGTGCCCGGCGAACTGCTTACGATGGAACTGCCCAAACAGGGCTGAGGACGAAGGCGGAACGGTGGCCAGCACGAATCCATTGCTGCGAGCTCTCCGGCGCTGGGGCGCGTCCAACGAGGAACTCGCCGCGCAGGAACGGCAGCGGGTGGTCGCGGAGTCCGGGGCGACCCGGATCAGCGACGCCCGGGATCGCGAGCGGGTCACCCTGCGCGGCTTCGTGACCGCCCTGACGATGGAACCGCGGGGCGGGACGCCCTGGCTGGAGGCGACCTTCAGCGACGGCTCGGAGGCGATCACCCTGATCTGGATGGGCCGCCGGGAGATCCCCGGGGTGGGCGCCGGCCGGGAGATGACCATCGAGGGCCGGGTGACCATCACCGAAGGGCAGCGGCGGATGTACAACCCCCGCTACAGCCTGATCGCCGGCTCGTAGGCGCTAGGCCGGACGCGGTGCCTTCGGCATCAGGTACTGCGCCAGGTCGTGTTCGTCGCCCGGGCCGGCCACGAACAGCAGCTCGTCGTCGGATTCCAGCGCGGCGTCGCGCTCCGGGGCGCGGGCGGAGCCGTCCCGGATGATCGCCACCAGCACCGCGTCGCCGGGCAGGTCGAGATCGGCCACCCGGGTGCCGACCCGCGGGGAGGTGTCCGGCAGGGTCATCTCCACCAGGTTGGTCTTGCCGCCGTGGAAGCTCATCAGCCGGACCAGGTCGCCGACGGTCACCGCCTCCTCGACCAGGGCGCAGATCAGCCGCGGCGTGGAGACCGCCACGTCCACGCCCCACTGCTCGTCGAACATCCACTCGTTGTAGGGGTGGTTGACCCGGCCCACGGTGCGCGGTACGCCGAACTCCGTCTTGGCCAGCAGGGAATGGACCAGATTCGCCTTGTCGTCGCCGGTGGCGGCGATCGACACGTTGCAGCTGTCCAGGCTGGCCTCCTCCAGCGAGGCCAGCTCGCAGGCGTCGGCCAGCAGCCATTCCGCCTCCGGGACGCTCTCGGGCTTGATCGCCGCGGGATCCCGGTCGATCAGCAGGATGTGGTGGCCGTTGGCGATCAGTTCCCGGGCGATGGAACGACCGACATTGCCGGCACCGGCGATCACGACGCGCATGCTCTCACCTCTCAGTGCCCGGCCGGGGCCTGGCCGAAGACGTCCTCGACGTCGGGTACCTGGTCGTTGGTGACCGCGGCGTACACCAGGTCACCGTCCTGGAAGACGGTCTGCGCGGTGGGGACGACGCCGGTTCCGAACCGGGTCAGGAACGGGATCTTGCAGCGACCCGCCGCCTCCATCGAGGAGACGGTGCGGCCGACCCAGCCGGAATGGACGTAGACCTCGATCAGCCGGGCGTTCCCGGACGGGTCGCGCCACTGCGGCTCCGAGCCGGAGGGCAGCAGCCGCCGCAGGATCTGGTCGGCGGCCCAGCGAACCGTCGCCACCGAGGGAATGCCGAGCCGCTCGTAGACCTCCGCCCGTCCCTGGTCGTAGATCCGGGCGACCACGTTGTGGACGCCGAACGTCTCCCGGACCACGCGGGCCGCCAGGATGTTGGAGTTGTCGCCGCTGGAGACCGCGGCGAACCCGTCCGCCCGCTCGATCCCGGCCCGGATCAGCACCTGCCGGTCGAACCCCACTCCCTTGACCGTCTTGCCCTGGAACTGCGGGCCGAGCCGGCGGAAGGCTTCCTGCATGATGTCGATCACGGCGACCGAGTGATCGCGTTTCTCCAAGGCGCGGGCGAGCAGGGAACCGACCCGTCCGCATCCCATGATCACGATGTGCACGTGGCTGACGCTACACCGGTTCCGATCCGGATGTGGGTTGTGATTTCCACTGATGGGCATAGAGTGCGACATCGTGGTTGTCACCGATCTGGTGAAACGGCTGCTCGTCGGCCGCAAGCTCGCTAGCGCACAGCTAGGCGAAACGCTGCTACCCAAGCGGATCGCGCTGCCGGTCTTCGCCTCGGACGCGCTGAGTTCGGTCGCCTACGCCCCGGACGAGATCCTGCTCACCCTCTCGCTGGCCGGTATGGCCGCGCTGGCCTTCTCCTGGGAGATCGCGTTTGCCGTGGCGGTGGTGATGGCGATCGTGGTGATGTCCTACCGGCAGACCGTGCACGCCTACCCCTCCGGCGGCGGCGACTACGAGGTGGCCACGGTCAACCTCGGGCCGACCGCCGGGCTGACCGTCGCCAGCGCGCTGCTGGTCGACTACGTCCTGACCGTGGCGGTCTCGGTCTCGTCCGGGATCCAGAACGCCAAGGCGATGATCCCCTTCCTGCAGGGGCACGAGGGGATCGCCGCGGCGGTGGTGATCGTGGTGCTGATGGCGATGAACCTGCGCGGGGTGCGCGAGTCCGGCGCGCTGTTCGCCATCCCCACCTACGGGTTCATGCTGGCCGTGCTGGGCATGGCCGGCTGGGGGGCGTTCCGCATCTTCGTCCTCGGCGAGCACCTGCGGGCGCCCACCGCCGAGCTGGAGGTGGTCGCGGCACCCGGGTACGAGAACTTCTCCGGGATCCTGGTCGTGGTGCTGCTGGCCCGCGCCTTCTCCTCCGGTTGCGCGGCGCTCACCGGTGTGGAGGCGATCTCCAACGGGGTGCCGGCGTTCCGGGAACCGAAGAGCCGGAACGCGGCGACCACGCTCGGCCTGCTCGGCGGCGTGTCGATCCTGATGCTGGCCAGCATCGTGGCCCTGGCCAACCTGACCGGGCTGAAGCTGATCGACGAGAACGGCGGCTCGTCCTTCCTGCGGGACGGCGACCCGGCCGACGTGGCGCACGAGACCGCGATGGGCCAGCTGGCCAGGACCGTCTTCGACCACTTCCCGCCGGGCTTCTACCTGGTGATCGTCGCCACCATGGTGATCCTGTTCCTGGCCGCCAACACCGCCTTCAACGGCTTCCCGGTACTGGGCTCGATCCTGGCCCGCGACGGCTACCTGCCCCGGGCGCTGCACACCCGGGGGGACCGGCTGGCCTACTCCAACGGCATCATCGCGCTGGCGGTCGCGGCGGTCGGGCTGGTGCTGGTCTTCAACGCCAGCGTCACCGCGCTGATCCAGCTGTACGTGGTCGGCGTCTTCGTGTCGTTCACGGTCAGCCAGCTGGGCATGATGCGGCACTGGACCCGGCACCTGCGCACCGAGAAGGACCCCGCCCACCGGGGCCGGATGCAGCGTTCCCGCGCGATCAACGCGGTCGGCCTGACCGCGACCGGCGTCGTCCTGGTGATCGTGCTCGCCTCGAAGTTCATCTACGGCGCCTACCTCGCGGTGGCCGCGATGGCCCTGGTCTTCCTCCTGATGCGGGCGATCAAGGGTCACTACGAACTGGTCGCGCGGGAGGTCGCGGTCGGCCCGGAGGACGCCCGGCTGCTGCCCAGCCGGGTGCGCGCGGTGATCTTCGTCCAGGACGTGAACAAGCCCACCATGCGGGCGGTCAACTTCGCCCGGGCCAGCCGGGCCAGCAGCATCGAGGCGGTCACGGTGGGAGCCGACGACGCCGCCGCCCGCCGGCTGGTGGCCGAGTGGGAGGAGCAGAACGTCGGGGTGCCGCTGAAGGTGATCGCCTCGCCCTACCGCGAGGTGGTGGAGCCCTTCCTGGCCTACGTCCGCGGGCTGCGCTCGGGCAATCCGCGCGAGGTGATCTGCGTTTACATCCCGGAGTACATCGTCGGCCACTGGTGGGAGCAGGTGCTGCACAACCAGACCAGCCTGATCCTGAAGGCCCGGCTGAACTTCCTGCAGGGCGTGATGACCACCGCCGTGCCGTACCAGCTGGCCTCCTCCCGGCATGCGATCGAACGGGCCGGACGGGACGCGCCGGCGGCCTGGCGGCACAGCGGCAGCGGCCAGGTCCGGATGGGCCAGGCCCTGGACGGCCATCCCCGGGAGTGAGCCGGAGCCGGCGACGGGACGGTACGGTGGCCGGGACGTGAGGAGGGCTGGGATGGGCGGTGCTGCCGGTGAACCCGGGCTGGCGGCCGGCGCGCTGACCGGCCCGGCCAGGGTCGGCGCTGTCGCCCACGGCGGCCACTGCGTCGCCCGGGTCGACGGCCGGGTGGTGTTCGTCCGGCACGCCCTGCCCGGCGAACTGGTGACCATCCGGGTGAGCGAGGTGCGTTCCCGGTTCGCCCGCGGCGACGTCGCCGAGGTGATCGAGGCGGCTGCCGAGCGGCGCATCCCGCCCTGCCCGATCGCCGCCGAGTGCGGCGGCTGCGACTTCCAGCACGTCACCGCCCCCGCCTCCCGCGAACTGAAACGCCAGGTGGTCGCCGAGCTCCTGGAACACCAGGCGGGCTACCGGTTCACCGGCGAGGTGGAGGGCTTCGACGACGGCCTCGGCTGGCGGACCAGGATGCGCTACCACCGTGCTCCCGGCGGTGAGCTGGGCCTGCGGGCCGGCCGGTCGGAGCAGGTGGTGCCGCTGCCCGCGCGGGGCTGCCGGATCGCCGTCCCCGCGATCGCGGCCCCGGCGGTGCCCGCCGGGCAGGAGGACGTGCTGGCCGTGGCCGCCCGCTCGCAGGTGGTGGTCGGGGAGCGGGCCGGGCTCCCGGCGACGGTGGTGGAACGGGTGGGGGAGACGCGCTTCGAGGTTGCCGCGGACGGCTTCTGGCAGCCGCACCGGCTGGCGCCGTCCGCGCTCACCGCGGCGGTGCTGGACGCCCTGCAGCCCCGGCCCGGCGAGCGGGCCCTCGACCTGTACTGCGGGGTGGGCCTGTTCGCCGCCGCCCTGGCCGCCGCCGGCTGCCGGGTGTGGGGGATCGAGGGCAACCGGCCGGCGGTCGAACTGGCCCGGCGCAACGTGCCGGCGGCGAGCTTCAGCGCCGGCGACGTCGGACGGCAGTTGCGGGGACTTCCCTCGCGGGCGGACCTGGTGGTGCTCGATCCGCCGCGCAGCGGCGCCGGCCGTCAGGTGCTCGCCGGGGTGGCCGCCCGACGTCCCCGGGCGATCGCCTACGTCGCCTGCGACCCCGCGGCGCTGGCCCGCGACCTGGCCGCCGTTCCCGGCCTCGGCTACCGGGTGGACGCGGTGCGCGCCTTCGACCTGTTCGGCACCACCCACCACGTGGAGTGCCTGGCGGTGCTGCGACCGGAGCGCGGAAACGGCTGACGTCGCCAGGGTGTCACTATTACTACTCTGTGTCGTATTGGGCTGTCCCGCGGGTTACTACGACGTAACGTAGTGGTCGTGCCGACAGCCACGAACCCGGACACCAGCGCGCCGAGGGCGGCCCGCAAACCGCAGCCGAAGTGCCCGCTGCGGCCGGGCGAGCCGTGCACCCTGTGCCAGCTGGACGTGACAGGTCCGCAGGACTGCCCGGTGGTCTTCCTGGTCCGCGACGACGAGGAACTGCAGGCCCAGTGGGCGGCCCGGCGGCGGGCCGAGCGGGGCCTGTAGCTCAGGGCTCGGCGTGCACCCGGTTCAGGGTGCTCTTGCCGAACAGCGACTCCAGCAGATCCACCGCCAGTTCGGCGGTGGTGTTGCGCACGTCGAGCGCCGGGTTGAGTTCGACCAGGTCCATCGAGCCGAGCCGGCCGGTGTCGGCGATCATCTCCATGCACAGCTGCGCCTCGCGGTAGGTCGCCCCGCCCCGCACCGGGGTGCCGACGCCCGGGGCGTCCGCCGGATCGACGAAGTCGAGGTCGAGGCTGAGATGCAGGTGGGTGTCGGCGTCCATCCCGGCCAGCGCCCGGGCCATCGTCTTGCGCATCCCGATCTCGTCCACGAACCGCATGTCGAACACCTCGACCCCCAGCGAGTTCAGCAGGTCCTTCTCGCCCGGGTCGACGCTGCGCAGCCCGACCTGGCGGATCTCGTCGGTGCGCAGCGTCGGCAGGCTGCCGGACAGCCCGGTGAGCTCGTCCGGGCCGAGCCCGGCCAGGCAGGCCACCGGCATCCCGTGCAGGTTGCCGGACGGGGTCAGCTCGGCGGTGTTGAAGTCGGCGTGGGCGTCCAGCCACAGCACCCGCAGACGCTTCCCGGCGGCGCGGACGTGGGCAGCCACCGCGCTGATCGACCCGACCGCCAGGCAGTGGTCGCCGCCCAGCAGGATCGGCAGCCGGCCGTCGGCGAGTTCGCGGGTGGTGGCCTGGTGGACCGCCCGGTTCCAGGCGATCACCTCGGGCAGGTGCCGGTAGCCGTTCACCGGCGGACCTTCGGGGTTGGGCGGCCCGGTGAGGTCACCGGTGTCGCGGACGTCGCAGTCGAACCCCCGCAGGGCGGTTCCGATCCCCGCCACCCGGAGCGCGGCGGGGCCCAGCCGGCAGCCCTTGAGGGAGGCCCCGACGTCGGTGGGGGCTCCGATCAGCGACACTCGTGGCATGGACCGACCCTTCGACGTCGACAGCGAACCTTCGTCCCCGATGGAACCATGCGGGGGCGGCCACGGCAACCCGGCCGCAGTTGGGGTTGCTGGTGAGTCGGCGCCGGGGAATGTCGGTCGGCGGCGTTATGGTGGTTGCTCGCTGACTTCCCCCAGCGGTCTGTTGTCGGTTCTGGGTTGCCTGGAGTGGTGGATCTCGCGTGGCTGAAGGTTTCGTTCATCTGCACTGTCATTCGGAGTACTCGATGCTCGACGGTGCGGCGCGCCTGAAGGAGCTGGTCCGGGGCAGCGAGCAGATGGGGATGCCGGCGCTGGCGATCACCGACCACGGCAACCTGTTCGGCGCCTACGAGTTCTACAGGACCGCCAAGGGGTCTGCGGTCAAGCCGATCATCGGCCTGGAGGCCTACCTCACCCCCAAGACCCATCGCAGCGAGCGCAAGCGGGTGCAGTTCGGCGACGGCACCGGCGACGATGTGGCCTCCAAGGGCGCCTACACCCACATGACCATGTGGGCCTCCGACAACGAGGGCATGCACAACCTGTTCCGGCTCAGCTCGCTGAGCTCGCTGGAGGGCTTCTTCTACAAGCCGCGCGCCGACCGGGAACTGCTGAACCGCTACGCCAAGGGCATGATCGCCACCACCGGCTGCCCCTCCGGCGAGGTACAGACCTACCTTCGGCTGGGCCAGTACAACCAGGCGGTGGAATCCGCCGCCGAGTTCCGCGACATCTTCGGTGAGGGCAACTTCTACGTCGAACTGATGGATCACGGCCTGGACATCGAAACCCGGGTGCGCAGCGATCTGCTGCGGCTGGCCAAGCAGCTGAACCTGCCGCTGGTCGCCACCAACGACCTGCACTACGTCCACGCCAGCGACGCCGAGGATCACGACACCCTGCTGTGCGTCTCCGCCGGGTCCAACAAGGACACCCCGGGCCGGTTCAAGTTCGACGGGAACGGCTACTACCTGAAGTCGCCGGCCGAGATGCGGCAGCTGTTCTCGAACCTGCCCCAGGCCTGCGACAGCACCCTGGCGATCGCCGAGCGCTGCACGGTCAGCTTCGAGGAGGGCGACGGCACCTACATGCCGCGCTTCCCGGTGCCGGCGGGGGAGACCGAGGCCTCCTGGTTCGTCAAGGAAGTGGCCCGGGGCCTGGAGCGGCGGTTCCGCGGGGACGTGCCGGAGTACGCCGTCAAGCAGGCCGAGTACGAAACGGACGTCATCGCCGGGAAGGGGTATTGTTTCCCCCCAGAAACACCGGTCCTCATGGCGGATGGTCGTTGGAGCCCAATAGAGTCGATAGCGGTCGGCGACGAGGTGACCTCCATCAGCACCTGGGATCTCCGTGGTAAGCCAGCAACTGTCGAGGAGATCCATACCCGTACCGTCGATGAAGAACTCAGTGTGATTCGGCCACATGGGCAGTTCTTCCCAGTTAGGGCTACGGACGAGCATCCCTTCTTGGTGGACTCGAAGGGATGGGTCGCGGCGAAGGACGTCGTGCCCGGCGACTGGTTGTTGCTGCCGCAGCCGGCTCGGGGAAGTTACCGTCCTTTCGACCTCCTTGGTGCCGCCGAATCCGCCGGTTGGCTGATCGACCGCGAGCCGGATGGGCGGATGTTCAGGTTGGCCCTGAGTCCGCACCGTGCGCCACGCCGTACCACTGGCTCCATGCCAGCAGCCGTTGAATGGTCGCCAGGCTTGATGTGGCTGATCGGTCTCTGGGTGGCCGAAGGACACTTGATCGATCCAGATGCGCCAACGAGTCCAGGACAGGTTGGCTGGACCCTTCACAAGGACGAGGCCACGGTCGAACGACTTCGGATGACCATCCGTGATCTGGGTCTTGGCGAACCTCGCACCTATGAGAAGGCAAGCCCAGCAGCACCCAACCACCAGGGTGTGACCATCATGCTGACGAATCACCCGCTGGCCCTCCTGCTCAAGGAGTTGGTGGGGTGTGGCGTGCGTCAGAAGCGGCTACATTCGTGGATCTCGACAGTTCCTGATCTAGGGATCCGTGCGTTCATTGACGGATGGCGGGACGGCGATGGACACACCGATCGGAGCCGGGTCGGCATTACGACGGTCAACGCCGAACTGAGTCGCCAACTCAGAACCCTCCTGCTGAGCATCGGGCAGTGGGCCACGATCGAACGAAGCCCAAGTCAGCGGGCTTACCGTGTGAACTGGATTCCACTACGGACCAAGGCGCCGTACAACGCCAGGTTGGTCGATGGCCGCTGGTGGGTGAGGGTTAGCACCACCTCGCGTGAGCACTACACAGGCGACGTACACAACCTCACGGTGTCCGGCGATCACACCTATGTTGCGGAGGGTGTCGCGGTACACAACTGCGGTTACTTCCTGGTGGTGGCCGACTTCATCAACTGGGCCAAGCGCAATGGCATCCGGGTGGGCCCGGGCCGCGGTTCGGGCGCCGGTTCGATGTGCGCCTACGCGATGGGGATCACCGACCTCGATCCGGTGCCGCACGGCCTGATCTTCGAGCGCTTCCTGAACCCGGAGCGTCCGTCCATGCCCGACTTCGACGTGGACTTCGACGAGCGTCGCCGCGGCGAGGTGATCCGCTACGTCACCGAGAAGTACGGCGACGACCGGGTCTGCCAGATCGTCACCTACGGCACCATCAAGGCCAAGCAGGCGATCAAGGACGCCGGCCGGGTGCTCGGCATGCCGTTCAGCCTGGGGGAGCGGCTGACCAAGGCCTACACCCCGCCGGTGCAGGGCAAGGATGTCTCGCTGGCCGACGTGTTCAACCCCGAGCACGAGCGGTACGCCGAGGGCGGCGAGTTCCGCGAGCTGTACAACGCCGAGCCCGAGGTGAAGCTGGTGGTCGACACCGCCCGTGGCATCGAGGGGCTGAAGCGGCAGTGGGGCGTCCACGCCGCCGGCGTGATCATGTCCAGCGAGCCGCTGATGGACGTCATCCCGGTGATGAAGCGGGAGCAGGACGGCCAGATCATCACCCAGTTCGACTACCCGAGCTGCGAGAGCCTCGGCCTGGTCAAGATGGACTTCCTGGGGCTGCGGAACCTCACCATCCTGGACGACGCGGTGCGCAACGTGCAGACCAACCGGGGTATCGACCTTGACCTGGACGAACTGCGCCGGGACATGTCCGACCGTCCCACCTACGAACTGCTGGCCTCCGGCGAGACCCTCGGTGTCTTCCAGTTGGACGGCGGCGGCCTGCGCTCGCTGCTGAAGCTGATGCGGCCGGACAACTTCGAGGACATCTCGGCCACCATCGCGCTGTACCGTCCCGGACCGATGGGGGCCGACTCCCACACCAACTACGCGTTGCGCAAGACCGGACGCCAGGCGGTCGAACCGATCCATCCCGAGCTCGCCGAACCGTTGGCGGACATTCTGGACACCACCTACGGCCTGATCGTCTACCAGGAGCAGATCCAGCAGATCGCCCAGCGGGTGGCCGGCTACAGCCTTGGCCAGGCGGATCTGCTCCGTCGGGCAATGGGCAAGAAGAAGAAGGAGATCCTCGACAAGGAGTTCCAGCCCTTCAGCGAGGGCATGAAGGCCAATGGCTACTCCGACAGCGCGATCAACAAGCTGTGGGAGATCATGGTCCCGTTCGCCGCGTACGCCTTCAACAAGGCGCACTCGGCGGCCTACGGAGTGGTGTCCTACTGGACGGCCTACCTGAAGGCCAACTACCCAGCCGAGTTCATGGCGGCGCTGCTGGAATCGGTGAAGAGCGACAAGGACAAGACCGCCCTCTACCTCGGCGAATGCCGCCAGATGGGCATCCGGGTGCTGCCGCCGGACGTCAATGAGTCCGAGGGCAGGTTCACCCCGGTCGACACCGACGTCCGCTACGGCCTGGCCGCGATCCGCAATGTCGGCGACAACGTGGTGAACGGCATCGTCGAGGCCCGCCAGGAGCACGGCGCCTACACCGACTTCAACGACTTCCTCGACAAGGTGCCGCTGGTGGCCTGCAACAAGCGGGTGATCGAGTCCCTGATCAAGGCCGGCGCGTTCGACTCGCTGGGCCACAGCCGGCGCGGGCTGATGGAGTGCTTCGAGCAGAAGGTCGACGAGGTGATCGACCTCAAGCGCAACCAGGCCAACGGCCAGGACGACCTGTTCGGCGCCTTCGGCGGTGGGGGCAACGACCTGGTCTCCACGCCCGTCCCCGACCTGCAGGAGTGGGACAAGCGGGTCAAGCTCGGCTTCGAGCGGGAGATGCTGGGCCTGTACGTCTCCGACCACCCGCTGAACGGCCTGGAACACATCCTGATGGCCAACCGCGACCTGTCGATCGGATCGCTCAAGGCCGAGGACGGCCCGCGCGACGGCGTGGTCACCATCGCCGGGATGATCACCCAGGTGGTCCGCAAGCAGACCAAGAACGGCGACCTGTGGGCGATCGTCAGCGTCGAGGACATGGAGTCGTCGATCGAGGTGCTGCTCTTCCCGAAGGTCTACCAGGTGGTCGCCGGCTCGCTGGCCAGCGACACCGTGGTGCGGATCAAGGGCCGGGTACGGAGCCGGGACGACGGCGTCGAGGTACAGGGCAACGAACTGAGCTTCCCCGACATCGCGGCGGACGACTCCGGGCCGCTGGTGATCTCGCTGCCGGCGGTGCGGTGCACGCCGGCGGTGGTCGAGCAACTGCGTGGCGTGCTGCGCTCCCACCCCGGTGGTACCGAGGTCCGGGTGCGGCTGATCAGCCAGACCAACGGTGCCAAGGTCTGGCGGCTGGACGACACCCTGCGGGTGGCGCCCTCCCGTCCGCTGATGGCGGACCTGAAGGCGCTGCTGGGGCCGGCGTGCGTCAGCGTGTAGCGTTGCCGGCGTGACCACGATCCCCGCCGAGGACGAGTACGGCGAGCCGCTCCCGCCGGATCGGTCGTCGCTGCCCGAGGTACTGCAGTGGATCGGACTGCTGGCCGTGCTCGCGGTGGTGGTGGGCGGTCTCACCGCCGTGGTCTGGGCCGGGCTGGTGGAGCTGCCGGTCTACCGGATCAGGGCGGACGGCTCCGCCGTGGTCTCCGAGCGCGACTACACGGAGTTCATCCAGGCCGACGCCTGGTACGTGGTCTGCGGCCTGCTGGTCGGTCTGGGTCTGGGGATCGTCGCCTGGAAGTGGTTCAAGCCGCTGGGCTGGCCGACCGCCCTGCTGGCGGCCGGGGCCGGTCTGCTGTCCGGGATCGTGTGCTGGAAGTTCGGCGAGCTGCTCGGCCCGCCCGGTGGCACCTTCGTCGAACGGCTGGCCAAGGCGGCGCCCACCGAACTGGTGCCGATCGCGTTGACCCTGCGTTCGATGTCCGCCCCCGCGGTGTGGGCCTTCGCCGCCGTCACCCCGGTGCTGCTGGCGGCGTCGCTCGGGCCGGAGGAGGGTGTGTCCCGGCCGCGGCGGGAGGCCGACCACCGGCCGGACGAGTACGCCGAGGCGGTCGACGAGCGCGGCGTGCTGACCGAGGTCGGACAGGACCGGCAGTGAACCAGGAAGTGGAGCGCGCCTTCGAGCTGGCGCCGGGCCAGGAGTTGCCACCGCTGCCCGGGCTGGGGGAGTTCACCGAGTTCGTCCTGGAGGCGACCAACTACGACACCCGGCACTTCTCGCTCACCCGCGCCCGGCACGTGCTGCGGCGGCGGGCGGGCGGCGACGACCAGGGATGGCACGTCAAGCTGCCCGGGGTGGACGTCGAACACCGCACCGAGCACCACGCCCCGCTGGGAACCCCCCGGCCCCCGCAGGAGCTGCGGAGCCTGATCGAGGGGCCGCTGGCCGGCCAGGCGCTGCTGCCGGTCGCGCGGCTGCACACCGTCCGTCGCCAGGCCGAACTCCGGGGACCGGACGGCGAGCGGCAGGCGCTGGTCTGCATCGACCAGGTGACCGCCCGGACGGCGGTGGGCAGCCAGACCTGGCGGGAGGCCGAGATCGAACTGGCCGGCGGCACCGCCGACCTGCTGGACCGGCTGACCGGCGACCTGGCGGCGGCGGGGATCCACCCGGCCGCCAGCCAGTCCAAGATCGGGCGCACCCTGGGACCGGCGATCGAGGCCGACGACCAGCGCGGGGCGGAACCCGCGACCGCCGGGGACGTCGTGCTGGACTACTTCTCGACCCAGCTGGGCACCCTGCAGGCGCTGGAACCCGGGGTGCTGGCCGATCAGCCGGACGCGGTCCACCGCAGCCGGGTGGCCACCCGCCGGATGCGCTCGGCGCTGGCCACCTTCGAGCCGCTCTTCGACCGGGCGACCGTCCGGAGGCTGCGCGGCGAACTCGCCTGGCACGCCGTCGAACTCGGCGTGGCCAGGGACGCTGAGGTGCTGCGGGACAACCTGCTGGCCGCGCTGGACAGCATCGGCGTGCCGGCGGACGCCCGGCAACGGCAGGTGATCGTCGACCGGCTGGGCGGCGTCCACCGGGTCGCCCACGCCGAACTGGTCGAGACCATGGCCTCGCAGCGGTACGACGGCCTGCACGAGGCCCTGGCGGGTTGGCTGCTGGCACCGCCGCTGACCGCCGCGGCCGCCGCCCCTGCCGCGCCGCTGCTGCACGGCCTGCTGGATCGCGCCAGGGGACGGGCGGCGGAACGGTACGGCAGGGCGCTGGCCGACGTCGCGGACCCGGCCGGCTGGCACGAGGCCAGGAAGGCGGCCAAGGCCGTCCGCTACTGCGCCGAGGCGATCGTCCCGGCCTTCGGCGACCGCGCCAAGGACCATGCCCGCGCCTGGGAGACGGTCACCGACGCGTTGGGCGAACTGCAGGATTCGGCGGTCGCCCGGGACGCCTTCGCCGATCAGGTCGGGGATCCGGTGGTGGACGCCCTGCTGGCCTTCGAGGTGGGACGCGGCACGGCCGAGCTGGCCCGGGGCCGGGCGGCGCTGGAGGCGGCGCTGGCGACCAGGCTGTAGTCAGCGCTTTTGCCGCTTCTTGTTCCAGGTGTCGACGAGGTTGTCGAGTTCCGCCTGGTGCGCGGCGATCTGTTCGTTCTGGTAGGCGGCCTGCGCTTGGGCGTAGCGGTTGACATAGTCGGTCTCGACGCGGCAGTCGTAGTCGGCGAGGGCGAAGGCCTCCAATCCGCCCTCGGGCCAAAGAGCCTTGCCTTCGCGCTCCAGCAGTCCTTGTTGCGCTAGGACGCCCAAGGGCCCGATGTGACGGGCAGTTCGTAGGTCGACCGGTTCCGGTACGACCGCCTTCTGTTCCATGCAGCTGATCCATGACTCGTTCACCGCGACGATGCGCGGGTCGAGGTACATCCCGCGGGCCTCGATCAAGGCCTCGGGGTCCTCAGCCTGATCGCCCATGATGCCGCCGCTGTAGGAGGCTGTGACGATCAACCCGGCCTCATCGAACCACGTCTGCCCGCCGTGATAGCTATCGGAGATGTAGGGGTCGGTGAGGGCGTGTTCGGTGGGGATCCTGGGATACTCCGCTTGGACCCGTCGATCCCCGCCACACACCACCAAGGTGATGTCGTAGGACTGCTGGGCCTCCTCATCGAGGTCGTTGTAGTAGGCAAGATTGACCTGATCTGCTGGGCTCCATTCCTCTAGCGGCAGCTCGATCCCGGCGCCGGGCGCGGCCACCAGAGTGGTGTCGCGCTGCGGCTGGCCGTAGGCGTGCCGGGCGACCACGTCGCGGTTGGGGTCAAGGTGGACGATCGGCAACTGGGCGCCGGAGAGGCGGCCCAGTTCGCGTTCGGGGGTGAGGGGCAGTGGCCGGGCGTGGTAATTGAACCCGGAGTCGGCCATGCACTGCACCAGGAGTTTCTCCTGCTTGGCGAAGGGCTTCTCGTTCTTGGCATGCCAGGCCTCCAGGTCGGCCCGTCTGGCCTGCCGGAGAACCTCGACATAGCGGGCGAAGGGCAGCTCGATCGGTGAATCGGTCCACCTGCTCGACGCCGGCGGTCCCGCGGGCTGGGCCGGCTGTGACGGTGGCGGCTGCGACGGAGCCGTTGAGGCCGGAGCGAGCGGTTCTGCCGGAATGGACGGCTGGTTGCGCAGCAGGACGGGCGCGGCGAATCCCGCTGCGGCCAGCATGGCTGCCGCGATCCCGGCGCCAAGCCAGCGGCGGCGCACCGATGGCCGGTCCGGCAGCGGACGCGGCAGATTCGCGGAAGCCTGATCCAGCACCAGATGTAGGGTCCGTTCTCGCCGGGCCGCGTCCCAGCGACGTTCCAGCTGGTCGGAGCCAGCGGCAAGCGCTTCGAAGTCACGCAGTATCTGGTCGGCAGTTGGTTTCGTGCTCATGTCAGTTCCCTTCAGTCGCCAGCCGTAACGCCGGCAGGTCAGGAGCGGGTGAGGTATCGAACTCGGCCACCAGCCGACGGCGCGCCCGGGAGAGTCTTGCCCTGGCAGCGCCAGGAGAGATCTCCAGCACCTGAGCAGCACCCTGACAATCCAGGCCGTCCCAACCGGTCAGCAGCAGGATCTCCCGGTCGTCCGGATTCAGCTTGGCCAAGGCGTCGAGCATGCTCAGCCGTTCGATCACCTCGGTGGCGCTGTTCGGGCCGGCAGTCTGTTCCAATCCCTGGATTTCGAGGGCGAGGCGTTGACGTCGTTGCAGCGAACGCCAGTGATGCGCCAACGACCGTCGGGCGACACCGAGCAGCCAGGGCAGCGGGTCGGCCGGAAGCTTGTCGAAGCGTCGCCACGCCACCACGAACACCTCCGCGATCACGTCGTCGCAGTCGGCCTCTTTACAGCGCCTACGGACGTAGCGGTACACCCGGGCGGAGGTGCGCTCGTACAGCAGTCGGAACTCCGACTCGGAAGGCTGCGCCGAGGTGCTCATACTCAGGTAATGCCCGGCATCCGGGCCGTTGTGACAAGCCGCCGTAGCCGGCGTCGACGGTGATGCTCGGCGGTCCTACCGGGCGATGTCGGCGAGGCTGCCATGGGTGATCCGAGCGAGGTCCGCCGGCGAAAGCTCGACCTGCAGACCGCGGCGTCCGGCGGAGACGAAGACGGTGTCGAACAGCTCGGCGGTCTCGTCGATCACGGTCGGCAGGGGAGTCTTCTGGCCGAACGGGGAGATGCCGCCGACCAGATAGCCAGAGCTGCGGCTGGCGAGGGCCGGGTCGGCCAACTCGACCTTCTTCACGCCCAGGGCGGTGGCCATCGTCTTCAGGTCGAGTCGGGCGGCCACTGGGACGACCGCCACGGCCAGCGGCGGGCGTCCGGTGCCGACATCGACCACCAGGGTCTTGAAGATGCGCAGCGGATCCACGCCGAGAGCGGTGGCCGCCTCGTCCCCGAAGTGGCGGTTGGCCGGGTCGTGCTCGTAGGCATGCAGGGTGTACCCGACGCCGGCCCGATCGAGGGCGCGGGTGGCGGGAGTGGCCGACATGACCGTCGCCTCAGACCAGCAGGCCGACGGCCGCGGTGAGCAGCGGGGCGACCAGCAGGGCCGGCAGCAGGTCGCCGATCCGGATCTGCTTGATGCCGCTCAGCCGGAACCCGAGGCCGAGCAGGATCACCCCGCCGGTCGCGGTCAGCGAGTCGATCTGGGAGGCCGGCATGAAGTCGCCCAGCCACCAGCCCAGCGCGGTAATCGCACCCTGGTAGAGCAGCAGCGGAATGACCGAGGCCATCACCCCGATCCCGAGGGTGGCGGCGAAGGCGACAGCGGCGAAGCCGTCCATCACCGCCTTGACGATCAGCTGTTCGGCACCGTTGCCGAGACCGTCCGAGATCGAGCCGATGATCGCCAGCGGGCCGACGCAGAAGATCAGCGTGGCGGTGACCGCGGCCTCGATGAAGCTGGCCTGGTCGGCCTCCCGGGCCACCCTGCTCCGCAACCAGTCCGCCGCGCCGTCCAGCCGCTCCTCCAGCCGGACGCCGGAACCGATCAGGCCGCCGATCAGCAGCGCGCCCAGCACCACCAGCAGCCGGGCGCCCGGGCCCACCTCGGCGGCGAAGGCGTCGGACATCCCGTCGGCGATCGACAGGCCGCCGATCACCAGGCTGACCAGGCCCAGGATCTGGGTGACCAGTTCGCGGGTACGGACCGGGAACCGGTGGCCGGCGGCCAGCCCGATCAGGGTGCCGACGACCACCGTGGCGACATTGATGACAGTGCCGGCGCCGATGAACATGGGCGCAAGTCAACCACCTTCGGGTGGTTCTCCCGCGCCACCCGTACAATCGCCCGTGTGCTGAGAACCCTCGACCTGCGTGGCCGCCCGTTCGACCCCCGTGAACTGCCCCGGGCGCAGTTCGACGTGGCCGCCGCGGTGGAGGTGGTGCGTCCGGTGGTGCAGGCGGTCGCCGAACGGGGCGAGGCAGCGCTGCGGGAGTTCACCGAACGCTTCGACAAGGTGGTGCCGGAGAGCTTCCGGGTGCCGGCCTCAGCGCTGGCCGAGGCTGCCGCGGCACTGGCTCCGGCCGACCGCGAGGCCTTCACCGAGGCGATCGAACGCCGCCGCCGGGTGGCCGCGGCCGAGGCCGACGCCGACGAGGTGCGGGTCGAGGTGGCGCCCGGCGCGATCGTCTCGCAGCGCTCGATCCCGGTGGGACGGGTGGGCCTGTACGTTCCCGGCGGGTTGGCGCCGCTGGCCTCCAGCGTCCTGATGAACGTGGTGCCCGCCCAGGCCGCGGGGGTCGGCTCGATCGCCGTCGCTTCGCCGCCGCAGGCCGAGTTCGGCGGGCTGCCGCACCCCAGCATCCTGGCGGTCTGCCACCTGCTCGGGGTGGACGAGGTGTACGCGGTAGGCGGCGCCCAGGCCATCGCCATGTTCGGCCACGGCGTCCCCGGCCTGTGCGAGCCGGTGGACCTGGTGACCGGACCGGGCAACATCTACGTGGTGGCCGCCAAGCGGCTGCTGCAGGGCCGGATCGGGATCGACTCCGAGGCCGGGCCGACCGAGATCGCCATCCTGGCCGATGCCACCGCCGACCCGCGGTACGTGGCGGCCGACCTGCTCTCCCAGGCCGAGCACGATCCCATGGCGGCGGCCGTACTGATCACCGACAGCCCGGAGCTCGCCGACCGGGTGAAGGAAGAGCTCGAGCCCCAGGTGGCCGCCACCCGGCACGCCGAGCGGATCCGCACCTCGCTGGCCGGAGAGCAGTCGGCGATCGTGCTGACCGACGATCTGGAGACCGCGATCGCGGTGACCGACGCCTACGCCGCCGAACACCTGGAGATCCAGACCGCCGACCCGGCTGCGGTGGCGGCCCGGATCCGCAATGCCGGCGCGATCTTCCTCGGCCCCTGGTCGCCGGTGTCGCTGGGCGACTACGCCGCCGGCAGCACCCACGTCCTGCCCACCGCCGGGGCCGCGCGGCACTCGTCCGGGCTGAATGTGAAGAGCTTCCGCAAGGCCGTCCATGTGATCGACTACAGCCGCGAGGCGCTGCTCGCGGTGGCGGACGCGGTGGAGACCTTCGCCGCCGCCGAGGGCCTGCCCGGCCACGGCGCCGCGGTGACCATCCGACGGGAACAGGCATGAGGCCGGATCCGACTCTGGCCGAGCTGCCGCTGCGTCCGGAACTGATGGGGGAGGAGCCCTACGGCGCGCCCCAGATCCCGGACGTGGTGCTGCTCAACACCAATGAGAACCCGTATCCGCCCAGCCCGGCGATCATCGCCGAGATGGCGGAGGCGATCGCGCAGACCGCCGCCGGGGTGAACCGTTACCCGGATCGGGAGGCGAGCGCGTTGCGGGCCGACCTGGCCGCTTACCTGGGCCATGGCCTGGATGCCTCCCGGATCTGGGCGGCGAACGGTTCCAACGAGGTGATGACCCACCTGCTCGGTGCCTTCGCCGGCCCGGGACGGACGGTGCTCACCTTCGCCCCGACCTACTCGATGTACCCCGAGTACGCCCGCAACACCCACAGCGAGTACGTCGTGGTGCCCCGGAGGGAGGACTACGCGATCGATCCGGAGGCCGCGATCGCCGCGATTGCCGAACACCAGCCGACCGTGGTCATTCTCACCACGCCGAACAACCCGACCGGCACCACCACCCCGCTGGCGGTGACCCGGGCGATCCTTGAGGCGACCGACGCCATCGTGGTGGTGGACGAGGCCTACCAGGAGTTCGCCCGCGACCCGTCGCAGACCGCGCTCACCCTGCTGCCGGAGTTCGGCAACCTGGTGGTCGCCCGGACGATGAGCAAGGCCTTCGCCCTGGCCGGCGGCCGGATCGGCTACCTCGCCGCCGCACCGGCGATCGTGGACGCCTGCCGGATCGTCCGGCTGCCGTATCACCTGTCGGCGCAGACCCAGGCGCTGGCGCGGGTGGCCCTGGCCCACGCCCCGGAGATGCTCGCCGAGGTCGACCGGCTGCGGCGGATTCGCGACGACCTGGTCGCCCGGCTGCCTCGACTCGGTGTCGAGGTGGTGCCGTCCGACGCGAACTTCTGTTTGTTCGGCCCGTTCACCGACCGGCATGATGTCTGGCAACGGCTGCTCGACCGCGGCATCCTGGTGCGGGAGGTCGGCCCCGCCGGCTGGCTCAGGGTGTCGATCGGCACCCCCGAGCAGACAGATCAGTTCTATGCGGCACTGGCTGCCGTGATGGAGGAGATTCGATGACCAGGCCCCGTACCGCCGTCCTGGAGCGGCGGACCAGCGAGTCGTCGGTGCGCGTCGCGCTCGACCTGGACGGCACCGGCCAGGCGGCGATCTCGACCGGCGTCGGGTTCTACGACCACATGCTGACCGCGCTGGCCAAGCACTCGCTGATCGACCTGGAGGTCACCACCACCGGCGACCTGCACATCGACGGCCACCACTCCATCGAGGACACCGCCATCGTGCTCGGCCAGGCCTTCGCCGAGGCCCTCGGCGACAAGGCCGGGATCCGCCGCTACGCCGACGCCACCGTCCCGCTGGACGAGGCGCTGGCGCACTGCGTGGTGGATCTGGCCGGCCGCGCCTACGTGGTGGTCGGCGGCGAGCCCGAGGGCCAGCAGTACGTCGCGATCGGCGGCTCGGGCGTGCCGTATCTGGGCTCCATGACCCAGCACGTGCTGGAGGCGTTCGCGCTGAACGCCCGGATCTGCCTGCACATGCGGGTGCTGGCCGGACGCGATCCGCACCACATCGTGGAGGCGCAGTTCAAGGCGCTGGCCCGGGCGCTGCGGGACGCGGTGGCGCTGGACCCGCGGATCGCCGGGCAGATCCCGTCCACCAAGGGCGCCCTGTGACCGTTGGGGCCCGGGTGGCGGTGCTCGACTACGGCTCGGGCAACCTGCATTCCGCGACCCGGGCGCTGGCCGCGGCCGGCGCGGACGTGGTGCTGACCGCCGACCCGGAGATCTGCGAGGCGGCCGACGGCCTGGTGGTGCCCGGCGTGGGGGCCTTCGCGGCCTGCATGGACGGGCTGATCGGGGG
>JAEXCA010000014.1 GCA_023393755.1 Actinomycetes bacterium
TACGTCGCCCGCCAACTATTCAGATCCCTGCCCACCGCCCTTGACACAACATAGAAGCATCCCGGCGTGTCCGGAGACTTGAAACCTTGGGAAGGTTGGAGTCATGTCAGGGAACACG
Organism: Actinomycetes bacterium; assembly: GCA_023393755.1. GTDB lineage: Bacteria > Actinomycetota > Actinomycetes > Propionibacteriales > Propionibacteriaceae > Propionicimonas. The sequence goes on from JAEXCA010000014.1 coordinate 119, forward strand.
TCGAAGAGGTATCCGGCTGAGCTGAAGCAGCGGGCGGTGCGGAGGTATGCCGAGATCCGGCCGCGGTACGACAAGGACTGGGCGGCGATGGGCAAGGTGTCGGAGCTGCTCGGGGTCGGGCAGGAGACGCTGCGCAAGTGGATCGGGACTGTCTGAATAACGGTGGAACTGGTCTGGTCTGACCGAGAGGAAGACCATGACTGAGATTGCCGAGATGATCGACCCTGTGACTGGGGAGATCCTCGATACCAAGGAGTTGGCCGAGCAGCTGCTGCGGCAGGCCAAGGAACAGGGCGTTGAGCTGGTGGGCCCTGGTGGGCTGCTCAACCGGCTGACCAGGACCGTGCTCGAGACGGCGCTGGACGCCGAGATGACCGAGCACCTGGGCTACGACAAACACGATCCGGCCGGCCGTAACAGCGGGAACTCGCGTAACGGGACCCGGGCGAAGACGGTGTGGACCGAGATCGGGCCGGTTGAGATCGAGGTGCCACGCGACACCGAGTCGTCGTTCGAGCCTCAGATCGTGAAGAAGCGGCAGCGGCGGTTGACCGGGGTGGACGAGATCGTGTTGTCCCTGACAGCCCGCGGGTTGACGACCGGGGAGATCGCCGCCCACTTCGCCGAGGTGTACGGGGTGACAGTGTCCAAGGACACCATCTCCCGGATCGTCGACAAGGTCACCGCGGAGATGACCGAGTGGGCCAACCGGCCACTGGATGCGGGTGTATCCGGTGATCTTCATCGACGCCCTGGTGGTCAAGGTCCGCGACGGCCAGGTCCGCAACAAGCCGATCTATGTCGTGATCGGGGTCAGCACCAATGGGGAGCGCGACATCCTGGGGCTGTGGGCCGGCGACGGCGGCGAGGGAGCGAAGTTCTGGCTCGGGGTGCTGACCGAGATCAAGAACCGCGGCGTGGAAGACGTGTGCATCGCGGTGTGTGACGGGCTGAAGGGCCTGCCCGAATCGATCACCACCTGCTGGCCGCTGGCGACCGTGCAGGCGTGCATCATCCACCTGATCCGCAACACGTTCCGGTTCGCTTCGCGGCACTACTGGGAGGAGATGGGCAAGGACCTGAGACCGGTGTACACCGCCCCGACCGAGGCTGCCGCCCTCGAGCGGTTCGCCGAGTTCGATACCAAGTGGGGTGACCGTTACCCGGCCATCACGAGGTTATGGCGCAACGCCTGGACCGAGTTCGTGCCGTTCCTGGACTACGACGTGGAGATCCGCCGGATCATCTGCTCCACGGATGAAATCGTCAAGTGTGGGAGGGGCGTTTCGGTTGCCAGTGGGCGACGAGGACCTCGTAGGCGCGCTCGGCTTGCTCGACGGCGAGCCGTTCGACGTGGCGGCGTTGGGTGTCGTTGTACGCCGCTCGCGGCTGGCCGTGGTTGCCGCGTCGTGAGGGAGACCCGGCAGCGAGTTCGAGCTTGCGGTGCTTATGGGCCACCAGGCTCGGGCGGGCGAAGGCATAGTCCTGGTCCTTGGTGACCAGGTGCCAGGCGAGCACGGTCATCTTCCGTGCGGTGGCCACGACAGCTTTCTGGAACCCGCGGCGAGCCTTCACCCGTTGGAAGAACGCGCGGAGCGGTCCCGGTGCCCGGGAGGCCGACCAGGCAGCCTCGACCAGGACCCCACGCACGTGAGCGCGTCCGGTCTTGCTGATCCGGCCGTGAACGGGGGCCGAGTTCCCGGACTGGCGTACCCGCGGGTTCAACCCGACATAGGCGACCAGCTTGTTGGGATCGTCGAACCGGGTGAAGTCACCCACCGCAGCCACGATCGCGATCCCGGCGATCGCGTCGATCCCGGGGACCGTCATTAGCCGAGCGACCGCTGGATCAAGGAGCGCTTCACCAGCCAGTTCCTTGTCCACGATCGCGAGCTCGTCGGCGTGGAAGTCGAGCTGGCGCAGCAACGCCGCCACCGTCGCTTCCTCGTCAGCGGGCAACTCCTGACGCGATAACCAGTGCCGGCCCGCCCGGCCGAACAAGTCCGACACCGGCGGCGTCGGAGCGAGATTACGGGCCAAGATCGCATGAACCTGGTTCTTGATCCGGGTCCGCTGCTGCACGATGTGAGCACGCCGGGCCACCTGCCGCCGCAACGACCGGGTACGGTCGTCCGGCAGCCACACCGGCGGCAAGAAGTCCGCCGCTAGCAGTTGGGCCAGGATCCGGGCATCAACCTTGTCAGTCTTCACCTTCGCCTCAGCGATCGCTCTGGTCTTCGACGGGTTCGACACCACCACCTTGCCCACCAGCGGCGCAAGCAGGTTCGCGATCGCGTCACTGTTACCGGTCGCTTCCAGCGCCACCTGATCGTCGTGACGCAACCCGTCGGCCCACCGACGCAATTCCTCCGGCGTCACACCGATACGCCCCTCATCACGCACCAGGCCGTCCTCGACCACCGCGAGTTGCGCGAACTCGCGATGCACATCCATCCCGATATAGCGAACCATCACCGACTCCCTTCGTTGCACGACGCTCTCGACAACTGGGGAACCGCTGGGACGGAACGACACCTACGGATACGCGCTCACAGCGCAGCCGGACCAGTCGCAGGGGCGGCCAACTACTAACGCGGGCTCGCAGCCCACCGTGCAAGAACGGCCTGCCCATACGTGTTCCCCAAAGGCCCCTGTTCCGGACGGTCGCACCGTACGCCCAACACAACCCGCCGAGCCAGCAGAACACCACGCGGGCCTCCGCGTAATTTCATACCGGGTAC
>JAEXCA010000035.1 GCA_023393755.1 Actinomycetes bacterium
CCCGGACGAAGCACATCCGCGGCAGCACCCGCTCGTTCTCATAGGGATCCTCGCCGAACACCCGCACCACGCCCGAGGTGGCGAAGTTCTGGGCGGTGAGGATCGACATCGCGGTGGTCTTCCCGGCGCCGTTGCGGCCCAGCAGCCCGTAGATCGTGTCGGCTTCGATGCTGAAGCTGACATCGTCCAGGGCGAGGGTGTCGCCGTAGCGTTTGGTGAGGTGACTGGCCTGGATCACGGCAGTCATGAGGGTTCTCCTTCGGTGGGGGCATGGGTTCGGATCAGCGCGGTGACGTCGTCGGTGCTCAGCCCGAGACGGGAAGCTTCGGCCATCAGTGGTCGGACGTAGCCTTCGGCGAAGTCGGCCCGGCGGCGAGCGATCAACGCGTCGCGGGCACCAGTGGCGACGAACATGCCGATCCCTCGACGCTTGTAGAGGATTCCTGAATCGACCAGCATGTTCACTCCCTTCCCGGCGGTGGCTGGGTTGATCCGGTAGAACGCGGCGAGTTCATTGGTGGACGGCGCCTGGGCCTCCTCGGGCAGGCTGCCGTCCACGATCGAGTCCTCGATCTGCTCGGCGATCTGCAGGAAGAGCGCCCGGCCCTCGTCGATCACATCCGCCTCCACGTTCTGTGGTTCATTACTTGAGTAACTAACCATAGAACGTGAGCGACCGGTCGTCAACCGCCCCACCGAAGTCCGTCCACGAGACGGCCCGACACCCGCGCCGAGGGCTGGGCGCCAACTCCGCAAGAACTTGCGTACACTTGCAGACATGCCAGGTCGACTTTCCATCGTGGCGGAGAAGGTTGGGGTCAGCGAGGCCACCGTCTCCCGGGTGCTGAACGGACGCCCCGGGGTTTCGCAGGCCACCCGGGACGCCGTGCTGACCGCCCTCGACGTCCTGGGCTACGAACGGCCGACCAAGTTGCGCGGCGATCGCAATCGCCTGGTCGGGCTGGCTCTGCCGGAACTCGGCAACCCGATCTTCCCGGCCTTCGCGGAGGTCATCGGCGGCGCGCTGGCCCAGCAACGGTTCACCCCCGTCCTCTGCACCCGGTCGGCCGGCGGGATCACCGAGGCGGAGTACGTCGACCTGCTGCTCGACCAGCACGTCTCCGGCGTGATCTTCGTCGGTGGGCTCTTCTCCGAACGGGACGCCGACCACAGCCACTACCGCAGGCTTCACTCCCTCGGCCTTCCGGTGGTCCTGGTGAACGCCGCGGTCGAGTCGATGCCCTTCGCCCGGGTCTCCTGTGACGACGGCCTGGCGATGGAGCAGGCGCTCGGCCACCTGCTCTCACTGGGCCACGAGCGGGTCGGCCTGCTGCTGGGACCGGAGGACCACGTTCCCTCCGAACTCAAGCTGGAAGGCGCCGGGCGGCTCGTCCGCCGCCACGGCCACAGCCTGCAGCCCAAGCTGGTGGCACACAGCCAGTACTCGCTCGAAGCCGGCCAGGCCTCCTGCGCCCAGCTGCTCGAGGCCGGCGCGACCGGGATCGCCTGCGCCTCCGACATGCTGGCCCTGGGCGCCATCCGCGCCGTCCGCCGGGCCGGGCTGCAGGTGCCCCGGGACGTGTCGGTGGTGGGCTACGACGACTCGGCCCTGATGAACTCCACCGAACCCGCGTTGACCACCGTCCGGCAACCGATCGAGCCCATGGGCCGGGCGGCGGTCGACCTGCTGGCGCGGATGATCAACGGTGGCCCGCCACCGACCCAGGAGCTGCTGTTCGAGCCCGAGCTGGTGGTCCGCGCCTCCACCGCCGCCCGGCGCTGAGCCAGCGGACGGACAACCAGGGTTCCGACGCCGTCACCCGGCCGCAGCGGCGGACGCACCCTCGCGCCGGCCGGTCGCGCTGACCCATCGACGCTCGGCGGCGTCGCGGCGGAAGACCTCCGGCAGATCTGAACCGACCCCTCCGCTCCATACCAGGCGACCGCCCGTAGGCAGGAGCCCCGACGCGACGGCCGGCCGCCCGAAGAAGGCAACCGTCATCCGATGGTCGCGGTTTGATAACAAGACTGTCTAGTTCTTGCGTTCTTTCAGTCGATCTCTTACATTAGTGCTGTCAATCACAGGGTGCGACGCATCCGGCGAACGAGGGGGTTCCGTGGTCGAGTCGACTGCGCAGGAGTGGTGGCGGGATGCCGTCATTTACCAGATCTACCCGCGCAGCTTCGCCGACGGGAATGGCGACGGAACCGGAGACCTGGCGGGGGTGCGCTCCCGGTTGCCGTACCTCCGTGACCTCGGTGTGGACGCCGTCTGGTTCACCCCGTGGTATCTCTCCCCACTCGCTGACGGCGGCTACGACGTCGCCGACTACCGCCGGATCGACCCGGCGTTCGGCACCCTCGACGAGGCCGAGGCGCTGATCCGCGAGGCGGCCGGGTTCGGGATCCGCACGATCATCGATGTCGTCCCGAACCACATCTCGGACGCCCACCCCTGGTTCCAGGCCGCGCTCGCCGCGGGCCCGGGCTCGCCCGAACGCGCCAGGTTCTGGTTCCATCCCGGCCGCGGGCCGGGGGGAGACGAGATCCCCACGCACTGGGTGTCCAGCTTCCAGGGCACCACCTGGACCCGCACCGGCAACCCCGACGGCACTCCGGGCGAATGGTACCTGCACCTGTTCACCCCCGAGCAGCCGGACGTGAACTGGAACCACCCCGACGTCCGCGCCGAGCACGAGGCCGTCCTGCGGTTCTGGTTCGACCGGGGTGTCGCCGGCATCCGGATCGACTCCGCGGCGGTCATCATCAAGGACCCGGCCCTGCCGGAGGTACCGGCCGACGACGAGTCCGTCCCACCCGGGCAGCACCCCTTCGTCGACCGCGACGGAATCCACGAGGTCTACCGTTCCTGGCGGTCGGTGGCCGACTCCTACGATCCGCCCCGGGTGCTGGTCGGCGAGATCTGGCTGCCGGACGTGCAACGGTTCGCCGCCTACCTGCGTCCCGACGAGATGCATACCGCGTTCAACTTCGACTTCATGTCCCGCCCCTGGGACGCCACCGAGTTGCGCGCCTCGATCGACGCCACCCTGGGCGCGCACAGGGAGGTCGGTGCGCCTGCCACCTGGGTGCTCTCCAACCACGACGTCACCCGCCCGGTCACCCGCTACGGCCGGCAGGAGACCTCCTTCGCCTTCGCCGCCAAGCGGTTCGGAACCCCGACCGACCTCAGGTTGGGACGGGAGCGCGCCCGCGCCGCCTGTCTGCTCACCGCCGCCCTGCCGGGCTGTCTCTACATCTACCAGGGCGACGAGCTCGGCCTCCCCGAGGACGAAGAGCTTCCGCTGGAGTCGATCCAGGATCCGATGCACTACCGCTCCGGCGGCACCGACCCGGGACGGGACGGCTGCCGGGTACCGCTGCCGTGGACCGCCGACCCGGCGGCCAACCACGGGTTCTCCATCCCCGTCCCCGGTCTCCCCACCACGGGACGGGTGCTCGCACCCGCCAGGGCGTGGCTCCCGCAGCCCGCCTGGTGGGGGGACTACGCGGCCGACGCCGAGGCGGCCGACCCCGAATCCATGCTCTGGCTCTACCGCCGGGCGCTGGCGCTTCGCCGGACGTCGCCGGAACTCCGATCCGGGTCGTCGTTCTCCTGGTGGGAGCTGGGTCCGGAGCTGCTCGCGTTCACCCGCGGCCGGTTCGGCTGCGTGGTGAACCTGGGCGGCTCCACCGTCCCGCTACCGCCATCGGCCAAGCTGCTGCTCGCCAGCCGGCCCCTCCCAGCAGGCGGCCTCGGCCCCGACACCGCGGCCTGGCTACTGCTCCCCGATTCAGACCGTCACCCAGAAGACCACCGCGCGCCCGCCCGGTAGCGACCGGCCGGACCACGCCCAGAAAGGAAACCGACGAAGATGTCCACAACGATCCGCAGGCTGATCGCAGGCCTCGGGGTGGTCGCACTGGCCGCCACCACCGCCTGCAGTTCCGCCACGCCCTCCCCGTCCGCCTCCGCGCCGGGGAGCCCGTCCGAGGCACCCAGCACGGCCGCTCCGGTTCAGGTCGACCTGAACGTGGTCGGCCTGCTGCCGGGCGCCACCCCCGAGGCCCAGGCGAACCTCGCCAACCAGGTGAAACTGTTCGAGGCAGCCAACCCGAACATCAAGGTGACCACCCACGAGTACGAGTGGAAGGCGACCACCTTCGCCGCCGACCTGGCCGGCGGCACCCTGCCCGACGTGTTCGAGATCCCGTTCACCGACGCCAAGACGCTGATCGCCAACGGCCAGATCGCCGACATGAACGATCAACTGGGTGAGTTCCCGTTCGGCGGCGCCTTCAACCCCAACGTGCTGCAGTACGGCCAGGGTCCGGACGGCCACGCCTACGCCATCCCGGCCAAGTCGGTCTACGGCATCGGCCTGCACTACAACCGCGACCTGTTCAGCAAGGCCGGGCTCGACCCCGACAAGCCGCCGACCACCTGGGACGAGGTCCGCAGCTACGCCAAGCAGATCGCTGACAAGACCGACGCCGCCGGCTACGTCCAGATGACCCAGTCGGGCACCGGCGGCTGGCAGCTGACCGTGGCCACCTACGCCCGCGGCGGCCGGATGGAGTCGGTGGACGCCGACGGCAAGGCCACCGCGACCCTCGATAACCCGGCCACCAAGGCGGCCCTGCAGTTCCTGAAGGAGCTGCGCTGGACCGACGACTCCGCCGGTTCGAACTTCAACCTCGACTGGTCGAGCATCAACCAGGCCTTCGCGGCCGGCCAGATCGGCATGTACACCTCGGGGCAGGACGTCTACACCTCCCTGGTGCAGGCGAACTCGATCAACCCCGACAGCTACGGGCTGACCATGATCCCGCTCGAGGGTGCGGACGCCGGCGTGCTCGGCGGCGGCACCATGGCAGCGGTGAAGGCCGGTTCGTCCGATGAGATCCGGCAGGCCGCGGCGAAGTGGATCTCGCACTGGTACCTCTCCCGCTACACCAGCGAGGAGGCCGCCCTGGCCTTCAACCAGCAGGCCTTCGACGACAAGCAGCCGGTCGGCACCCCTGAGCTGCCGATGTTCTCCGACGAGAACCTCACCCAGTACCGCGAGTGGATCAAGCCGCTGACCAATGTCCCGCTCGACCAGATGACCGGCTTCACCGAGAAGATCGGCTCGGCCAAGATCCTGAACGAGCCGCCGGTCGCCACCCAGGACGTCTACGCCGCCGTCGAGCCGGTCGTCCAGGCCGTCCTCACCGACAAGAACGCCGACATCGACGCCCTGCTGGCCGACGCCAACAAGACCGCCCAGCGCGCCATCGACCGGGCGCAGGGCTGAACCCTTCCACTGCGTGGGGTGCCGGATCGCCGACGGTGGCCCGGCACCCCACGATTCCCACTAGGGTCACCATCAAGCCGTTGCGAGGAGCCCGATGACCGCCGCACCGCCGGTCGCCCGCCGCCGGCCCAGCCTGGCCGGCTGGGTCCGCCGGGGCGGGCTGACCACCCTGGCCTTCGCGCTGCCGATGATCGTCATCTTCGGGTTGTTCTCGCTGTGGCCGATCCTGCGGTCGGTGGTGATGGCCTTCCAGCAGACCAACCTGACTGGCACCTCAAGCTGGGTCGGGCTGGAGAACTTCGGCTGGGTACTGACCGACCCGGATCTGCCGATCGCGATCCGCAACACCGCCTACTTCGCGCTGCTGGCGCTGGTGATCGGCTTCCCGTTGCCGCTGATCGGCGCGGTGCTGCTGAACGAGGTGCGGCGGCTGAAGGGCTTCTTCACCGCGCTGGCCTACCTGCCGGTGGTGATCCCGCCGGTGGTGGCGGTGCTGCTGTGGCGGTTCTTCTACGACGGTTCGGCCAGCGGTGTGCTCAACCAGTTGCTCGGCTGGATCGGACTGGGTCCCTTCCCGTGGCTGAACGACGCCGCCTGGGCGATGCCCTCACTGGTGATCGAGGCCACCTGGGCCGGTGCCGGCGGCACCCTGATCATCTACCTGGCCGCGCTGGTCGGCGTCCCCGGTGAGCTGTACGAGGCCGCCGAACTGGACGGCGCCGGCCTCTGGCGGAAGATCTGGCACGTCACCCTGCCGCAGCTGCGCGGCGTGCTGTTCATCACCCTGATCCTGCAATTGATCGCCACCGCCCAGGTGTTCCTGGAGCCCTACCTGTTCACCGGCGGCGGCCCGAACAAGGCCACCCTGACCGTCCTGCTGATGATCTACAACTACGCCTTCGGCGCCTCGCTCGGCTCCGACTACGGCGCGGCCACCGCGCTCAGCATGATGCTGGCCGTCTTCCTGGCCCTCTTCTCACTGCTCTACTTCCGGCTCACCCGTTCCTGGAGCCAGTCATGAGCGCCCGGCGCCGGCGCACCCCCCTGGTGCCGGGCGACCGCGGCGTCCTCTCCGACTTCGACCGCCGCAGTCCCACCGTCCGGGCCTCACTCGGCGTGGTCAATGTGGTGCTGCTGGCGATCCTGTCGATCGCCTGCCTGGGGCCACTCCTGCTGCTGATGAAGTTCGCCATCACCCCCACCCAGGACATCCTGCGGGACCCGCTGGCGATCTTCCCCAACGGCGTTCGGTGGGACAACCTCAGCCGGGCCTGGAACGACGTCCAGATTAACCGTTACTTCCTCAACACCGTGGTGCTGGCGGCCGGCTCGTGGTTCTTCCAGCTGCTGGTGGCCACCACAGGCGGGTACGTCCTGTCGGTGCTGCGGCCGAAGTACGCCAAGGTGCTCAACGCGCTGGTGATCTCGACCCTGTTCGTGCCGGCGGTGGTGCTGCTGGTGCCGCTCTACCTGACCGTGCTGAACCCGCCGCTGATCGGCCACTCGCTGCTCAACACCTACTGGGCGGTCTGGCTGCCGTCGGCCGCCAGCGCCTTCAATGTGGTGATCGTCGCCCGGTTCTTCGACTCACTGCCCAGGGAGGTGTTCGAGGCCGCCCGGGTGGACGGCGCCGGCCCGGTCCGGCTGTTCACCGCGATCGTCCTACCGATGTCGAAGCCCATCCTGGGGGTCGCCTCGGTGTTCGCCATCATCGCCAGCTGGAAGGACTTCCTCTGGCCGCTGCTGGTGCTCAAACAGCCCGATCTGCAGCCGCTGTCGGTACGGCTGCCCAACATCCAGGCGCAGACCGACCTGGGCGTCTTCCTGGCCGCGCTGGCGATCTCCACCGTGGTGCCGGTGATCATGTTCCTGGTCTTCCAGCGCGCCTTCCTGCGCGGCGCCGGGATGAGCGGAGCGGTGAAGGGCTGACGGTCAGCCCTCCCAGCCGTAGATCAGCAGCGAGTAGCCGGCGATGGTGAGCTCCGCGCTGGCGTCCAGCCCGTCGTAGCCGTCCGCGGTGGCGACCAGGTCACCGCTGGGGTGGTCGCCGAAGCCGTCGGAGTAGACCGAGGCGTCGCTGTTGAACAGCAGCCGCCAGGTGCCGGTTGCCGGCAGGCCGATCCGGTAGTCGCCGCGGGCCTCGTGGGAGAGGTTCGCCACCACCACGACATCGTCGCCGGGGCCGTGGTCGCGCCAGCGCTGGAAGGCGAGCAGGTTGGCGTCGTCGTTGTTGTGGAAGACCAGCAGCCCCTGGCCGGTCAGCCCGGCGGTGACGCCGTCGAGGTTCAGCCGCAACCGGATCAGGTCGCGATAGAGCCGGACGATGCCGTGGAACTCCTGGTCGAGGTGCCAGTCCAGCGGCACGTCGTCGCGGAACCAGCCGCCCTCCAGGAACTCCTGGCCCTGGAAGATCATCGGAATGCCGGGCGAGGTGAAGACCAGCCCCGCGCCCAGCGTCGACCGCTTGGCGGCGTACCAGCCGGTCGGGTCGTCGGCGTCCACCTCCTGCGGAACCCGCGCCTGGCCATTGGCCACCTCGTCGTGGGACTCGGTGTAGATCACCCGGGCGAAGGCGTCGCCGTACGAGTAACCGATGGCGGTGGCCACCTCGGCGGTGGAGCGCCAGGCATCGTCCGGGACGATGATCGCCTCCCGCACCGGGTGGACGAACTGGGCATCCCACTGGGCGTGGAAGGCCGCCCCCTCGGGGCCGAGCGAGCTCACCGAGGGATCGGAGTGGAGGTCCTCGGCGATCAGGATCTTGTCCGGGTACCGCTCCCGGATGTCGGTGTTGATCCAGCGGCACAGGCTCCAGCCCTCGGGGATGTTCATCGTGGTGGCGTCCACGCTGCGCATGTAGGGCGTCATGTCGTAGCGCAGCCCGTCCAGGTGGAACGCCGACAGCCACATCAGCGCGTTGTCGTGGATGAACTGCCGGACTTCGCCGCGGCCGTAGTCGGGACGGGTGTCGCCCCAGGGCGTGGCCGACCGCCAGTCGTTGTAGAAGTAGATCCCGCCCAAGCCGTCCTGGCTCCAGCCGTCGAACTGCCACAGGTTCAGGTCGGACGGCCCGAAGTGGTTGTAGACCACGTCCTGGATCACCGCCAGGCCGCGCCGATGGGCGTGCTTGACCAGCGACTTCAGCGCGTCCGGGCCGCCGTAGGCGCTCTCCACCGCGAAGATGTGCGCCGGGTTGTAGCCCCAGGAGTAGTCGCCGGCGAACTCGGCCACCGGCATGATCTGGAGGGCGTTGACCCCCAGCTTGACCAGGTGGTCCAGCCGGTCGGAGACCTCGGCGAGATCGCCCACCTCCCCCTCGGTGGTGGCGAAGGTGCCGGCGTGCAGCTCGTAGATCACCAACTCGCCCGGCGGCGGGCAGCGGAAGTCGTCGTCCTCCCAGTCGAAGGCGGCGTGGTCGTAGATCACCCCGTTGCCCACCGAGTTGGTCACCTGGGCCGCGTAGGGATCCACCTTCGACAGCCGCTGCCCGCCGGCGACCAGCTCGAACCGGTACTCGTCGCCGACGCTTGCCCGGGCATCGAAGCCGTACCAGTAGCCGTCCTCCTCCGCGGCCAGCGGCGTCGCCGCGGCGTCCCAGTCGTTGAAGGTACCGACCGCCGACACCGCCTCGGCGTGGGGTGCCCACACCCGGAAGCCGATCCCGTCCGGGCTGACCAGCGCACCCATCCCGGGCAGGCGATCCGTGCTCATGGGTTCATCGTGTCGCAGTGACCGGGTGGATGAACAGGCTCTCATCCAGCTTTCATGACGCTCCCACCCCCGGATGATCGACTGGGTCCATCGCGGTTACCGCACCGCCCCCAGCAGAGGACAGCACCATGGACACCAGGAAGCTCCGGAGGATCGCCTCGGTCGGTTTCACGGGGGTGCTCGCCAGCGGCTTCGCGCTGGTCGGCGCCACCACCGCGGACGCCGCCCCGCAGGACTACACCTGCAACGGCCACACCGCGACCATCGTCGGCACCGAGGGCAATGACGAGATCGTCGGCACCGAGGGACGCGATGTGATCGTCGCGCTCGGCGGCCACGACGAGATCGACGGACTGGGCGGCGACGACGTCATCTGCGCCGGTGACGGCAACGACGATGTCGAGGGCGGCTGGGGCAACGACTGGATCGACGCCGGGGCCGGCCATGACGAGGTGGACGGCGACTCCGGCAACGACGTGATCCGCGGCGGTTCCGGCCACGACACCCTGGAGGGCAGCGGCGGCGCGGACCGGATCTACGGCGGCTCCGGCAACGACCACATCGAGGGCGATTCCGGCCGCGACAAGCTCTACGGCCAGTCCGGTCACGACCTGGTCGAGGGCGGCTCCGGCAAGGACAAGCTCTCCGGCGGCAGCGGCCGGGACATCCTGCGGCAGTACAAGGCCTCCGACCGGGTCGAGGACCGCTGGGAGGACCGCTACGGCTACGACGACTGATCGGATCGCCCGCCTCTGGCGGCCCGCGTGCGCCGAGGGCCAACCCTCGACGTCGAGAGCCCGTCCTCGAGGCGGGCTCTCGGCACGAAGGCTGGCCCTCGGCGTCGGACCACCGGGGACGGTTCCTGGGCCACCGGGGACGGTTCCGGGGCCACCGGGGACGGTTCCTGTGGGCCACCGGGGACGGCGGTCGCTGAGCCTTGATCGGGAGTGTTTATGCTGGCTGGGATGCCCGCCCCTGATCTGACCACCGTCCAACCGCCCTCACCCCCGGCCGCCAGGGCGGTCCGGGCGTGGTTGGGCTCCCCCACCGTCTGCGTCTGGCTCGGCATGCTCGGCACGGCGCTGGTCGCCTGGGGCAGCACCCATCCGGAGTACTCGTTCTCCGGGACGTGGGAGAGCCCCGCCATCATGGCGCTCGGCGCCCTGGTGCCGATCCCGGTGAATCGCGTCCTGATCGGGATCGGAACGGCGCTGCTGACCTGGGCCTGGTGGCGGCAGCGGCCGACCCGTGCCGTCACCCCCCCGCCGGCCGCCCTCGTGCTGGCGCTGTGGTCCGCCCCCCTGCTGCTCGCACCCCCCGTCCTGAGCAACGACGCGGTGCTGTACGCCGACCTGGGCTGGATGCGGCTGCAGGGTCTCAACCCCTACGACGCCGGACTGGCCGGCGGCGGCGGTCCCTTCGCCCACCAGGTGGATCCGCTCTGGGCCGGCAACGCGGTGGCATACCCCCCGCTGGCGATCCTCGTCCAGGCGGCCGTGGTCGGCGCCACCGGTGCCGATCCGTTCTGGTCGATCGCCGCGATGCGGATCCCGGTGGTGCTCTCCCTGGCCGTGATCGCCTGGACGCTGCCGCGGATCGCCCGGCTGGTCGGTCGCCGTCCTCGCGGGGCCCTGTGGCTGGGATTGCTGAACCCGCTGGTGGTGCTGCACTTCGTCGGTGGCGCCCACAACGATGCCCCGATGGTGGCGGTCACCCTGCTGGCGATCTACCTCGTCCTGCGGGTGCCGGCGGCGTGGATGAGCCTGCTGGCCGCGCCGGTACTGGTCGGCGTCGCGATGGCGCTGAAGCAGCAGGGTGGGCTGGCGGTGATCGCCGTGGCCGGGTTGCCGGTGGCGGCACACCTGGCCGCGTCCCCACCCGCGGGCAGGCTGTGGCTGCTGGGCTGGCGGACGGCGACCGCCACCGTCGTCACGGTCGGCACCTTCGTCGCCATCTGCCTGGGCACGGGTCTCGGCTTCGGCTGGGTGGGCGGCCTGGATCTGATGGGCAAGGCCCCCACCCCGGCCCCCCTGGCCCTGCTCTCCAAGGGGATCGCCACCGTCGCCGCCTGGAACGGGGGTGACTACGAGAGGGTGCTGGCCATCGCGGGCCTTGCCGGCACGGCCGTCCTGCTGGTGGCGCTGGCCTGGGTGGTGATCCGCTTCGCCGACCGTCCGCTGGCGGCGGTGGCCTGGGGATCGCTGGCGGTCGCCGTCCTCGGCCAGGCGTTGCACCCCTGGTACCTCCCGTGGAGCCTGGCGCTGCTGGCCCCGATCCCGCTCACCCGGCTGCAGCGGTGGTGGGTCTACGGCATCGCGCTGTGGTTCGTGAACTGGAACGCCGTGCAGACCGCGATCTGGCACGGAGTGATCCCACCCAAACCCTGACCGGCGGGGCACGACCGGCTTGCCCGGCATGGCAGGATCGGACCATGCGCGTGGCGATCGGCGGTAGCACCGGCCTGCTGGGGACGGCCCTCACCCGGCACCTGCGCGACCACGGCCACGAGGTGGTGCGGCTGGTGCGTGCCGAACCGACCGCGTCCGATCAGCGTCACTGGGATCCCGATGCCGGCCGGATCGACGAGCCGGGCCTGACGGACGTCGACGCGGTGGTCAACCTGGCCGGCTCCTCGATCGGCGGCGGACGCTGGACGAAGGAGCGGAAGTCCGAGCTGCGTCGCTCGCGGATCTCCAGCACCCTGACCATCGTGACCAGCCTGGACCCGGACGGACGGTGCCGGCGCCTACTCAACGCGTCGGCGATCGGCTACTACGGCGACGCCGGGATCGACGTGGTCGACGAGACCACCCCGCCCGGGCGCGGCTTCCTCGCCCAGCTCTGCATCGACTGGGAGACCGCCGCCGGCCACTCGGCGGTACCCACCGTCACGCTACGGTCCGGAAACGTGCTCACCCCCACCGGCGGCTTCCTCGGCGCCCAGAAGGCCCTGTTCGCCGCCGGGCTGGGCGGCCGGATCGGCAGCGGCCGGCAGTTCGTCTCCTGGATCGGCCAGGAGGACTGGCTGCGGGCCGTGGCCTGGCTGCTCACCTCCGACCTGACCGGCCCGGTCAACCTGGTCGCCCCGAACCCGGTCACCAACGCCGCGTTCACCCGCGGCTACGGACGCTTTCTGAACCGGCCAACGCTGATCCCGATGCCGCTGTTCGCCGTCCGCACCCTGCTCACCGGCGAGTTCGTGGACGAGGTGCTGCTCTCGAGCACCCGGGTCCGGCCCGCCCGGCTGCTGGAGGCCGGGTTCGCCTTCGCCCACCCCACCCTGACCCGCGCCTTCGCCGCCCTGCGCCGGGCCTGAGCGCCTTCCCGCCGCGCGGCCCGGGGCCGAGCGGACCAGCCGGGTGGCATAGGATGATTTCCTCCCCGCCGACAGATTGAGAGCGCTGTGGTCGATCCCCTGACTCCGTCCGGTGTGCCGGGCCCGTTCGAGGCCCTCGGCCTGACCTTCGACGATGTGCTGCTGCAGCCCAACGAGAGCGACGTGATCCCGTCCGGGGTGGACACCACCACCCGGGTCAGCAAGCGGGTCGAGGTGCGGCTGCCGCTGCTGAGCTCGGCGATGGACACCGTCACCGAGGCCAGGATGGCCATCGCGATGGCCCGCGAGGGCGGCCTGGGCATCCTGCACCGCAACCTGCCGGCGGAGGAGCAGGCCCGTCAGGTCGACCGGGTGAAGCGCTCCGAGGCCGGCATGGTCGACTCGCCGATCACGATCGGCCCCGAGGCCACCATCGGCGAGGCGGACGAGCTCTGCGGCCAGTTCCGGATCTCCGGCGTCCCGGTGGTGGACGAGCACCGCCACCTGCTGGGCATCGTCACCAACCGCGACATGCGGTTCGAGGAGGATCCCTCCCGCCTGGTGCGCGACGTGATGACCCGGATGCCGCTGGTCACCGGCTGGCCGGGGATCGAGCCGGCGCAGGCGCTGGCGCTGCTGGCCGAGCACAAGATCGAGAAGCTGCCCCTGGTGGACGCCGAGAACCGGCTGCACGGGCTGATCACGCTGAAGGACTTCGTGAAGTCCGACAAGTACCCGCTGGCCTCCAAGGACGCCTACGGCCGGCTGCGGGTGGGCGCCGCGATCGGCTTCTTCGGGGACGCCTGGGAGCGCGCCATGGCGCTGGTCGACGCCGGGGTGGACATCCTCGTGGTCGACACCGCCCACGGTCACTCCCGCGGGGTGCTGGAGATGATCGCCCGGCTGAAGGCCGAGCCGCATGCCCGCGAGGTGGACATCATCGGCGGCAACGTCGCCACCTACGCCGGCGCGAAGGCACTGGTGGAAGCCGGTGCCGACGGGGTGAAGGTCGGCGTCGGGCCGGGCTCGATCTGCACCACCCGGGTGGTCGCCGGGGTCGGCGTCCCCCAGGTGACGGCGATCTACGACGCCGCCCAGGCCTGCCGCCCGGCCGGCGTGCCGGTGATCGGGGACGGCGGCCTGCAGTACTCCGGCGACATCGCCAAGGCGCTGGTCGCCGGCGCGGACTCGGTGATGCTCGGCTCGCTGCTGGCCGGCTGCGCCGAGAGCCCCGGCGAGCTGGTCTTCATCAACGGCAAGCAGTTCAAGTCCTACCGCGGCATGGGGTCGTTGGGGGCGATGGCCAAGCGGGGACGCAAGGCGTCCTACTCCCGGGACCGCTACTTCCAGGGCGACATCGACTCCGACGACAAGCTGGTGCCGGAGGGGATCGAGGGTCAGGTGCCGTTCCGCGGCCCGCTGGCCGCGGTGGCCTACCAGCTGATCGGCGGGCTGCGGCAATCGATGTTCTACACCGGGGCGAGCACCATCCCCGAACTGCATGCCAAGGGACGATTCGTCCGGATCACCTCGGCGGGCCTGCGGGAATCGCACCCGCACGACATCCAGATGACCAGCGAAGCCCCCAACTATTCCGCCCAGTCCTGAGCAAGGAAGCACAGCCATGATCGACATCGGACGTTCCAAGCGCGCCGTGCCCGTCTTCGGGTTCGACGACATCGCCATCGTCCCCAACCGGCGCACCCGCGGCATCGAGGAGGTCAACCTCGGCTGGCGGATCGACGCGCTCACCTTCGACTTCCCGATCGTCGCCGCCCCGATGGATTCGGTGATGTCCCCGGCCACCGCGATCGCCTTCGGCAGGCTCGGCGGGCTGGGCGTGCTCAACCTCGAGGGCCTGTGGACGAAGTACTCCGACCCCACCGCCCTGCTGGACGAACTGGCCGGCATCGAGGATCCGGTGGCGGCCACCCGGCGCATGCAGGAGTTGTACGCCGTCCCGATCCAGCCGGAGCTGATCACCGCCCGGATGGCGGAACTGCGCGCCGCCGGGGTCGCGGTGGCCGGCTCGCTCTCGCCGCAGACCTGCGCCGAGTTCGCGCCGGTGATCGAGAAGGCCGGGCTGGACTTCTTCGTGATCCGCGGGACGACGGTCTCCGCCGAGCACGTCTCGACCGTCACCGAGCCGCTCAACCTGAAGAAGTTCATCTACGAGCTCGACGTCCCGGTGATCGTCGGCGGCTGCGCCACCTACCAGTCGGCGCTGCACCTGATGCGGACCGGTGCCGCGGGCGTCCTGGTCGGCTTCGGCGGCGGCGCCACCAAGCGCACCCACAACGTGCTGGGCGTCGAGGTGCCGATGGCGTCGGCGCTGTCGGACGTGGCCGAGGCCCGCCGCGACTACCTGGACGAGTCGGGCGGCCGGTACGTCCACGTCATCGCCGACGGCGCCCTGGGGCGCTCCGGCGACATCACCAAGGCGATCGCCTGCGGCGCGGACGCGGTGATGGTGGGCACCCCGCTGGCCCGGGCCGTGGAGGCCCCCGGCAAGGGCTACCACTGGGGCGCGGAGGCCTGGCACCCCACCCTGCCCCGCGGCGAGCGGGTGAAGTTCGGCGCGATCGGAACCCTGGAGGAGATCCTGCTCGGTCCCTCGCACACCCCCGACGGCACCATGAACCTGGTCGGCGCGCTGCGCCGCGCGATGGCCACCACCGGCTACACCGAGGTCAAGGAGTTCCAGCGGGTGGAGATCGTCGTCCACTCCTGACCACGACGATCGCCCACGGGGCCCCACGGA
>JAEXCA010000052.1 GCA_023393755.1 Actinomycetes bacterium
CCCCCGCCCCCCCGGCGCCGGCGGGCCGGGGGGCGGGGGCGGCGGGGGCCGCACCCGCTCCGGAACCGGTCGCTCCGCCGGCCGAGGCCGAGCCGCAGGCCAAGCCGCTGGTGGCGGAGCAGAACGACACCGCCTCCGAGGTGGACGAGACCGCCCAGCCGGCCGCTCCCCCGGCCGCTCCGCAGGCCGACGAGCCGGCTCCGGTGGCTCCGCTGGCAGCCGAGCCGCAGCCGGTGGCACCACTGGCCGCGGAGGCACCCGCCGCCCGCGATCCGCAGCGCGCCGCAGTGACCATCACCGATCCGGTCCTCGCCGTCAACGGCCAGCTGATCGTCGGCCAGTACGTCCGCTTCGACGCGAAGTGGAGCGTGCCGATGGACACCGAGCCGGGCGACTACTTCGAGCTGACCCTGCCGACCGAGTTCAGCCCGGTCAGCCGCAACAACTTCCAGCTGATCGACAACAGCACCGACTCGGTGCTGGCCAACTGCCGCTGGGAGTCGATCACCGCGATCTGCACCTTCACCGAGCGCGTGACCGACATCCACTCCGGGAACATCTGGTTCACCCTGTCCGCGCGGTCCGAGACGGCCGAGGGCGTCGACGAGGTCGAGTTCCTGCTCGGCTCCACCACCATCCCGGTGGACCTGCCGGGCGGCATCGACCCGCGGCCCACCAACCCCGGCAACGGCGGCGGCACGCCGTCCCCGGGCACCAAGGCCCCGACCGAGGCCCGCAAGTACGGCTCCGCGAATTCCGACTCGGGCCGCTTCAGCTGGACCATCCAGATTCCCGCCGGCGGAAGCACCCTCTCGCTGACCGACAGCCTCAACGTGGGCGAGGGCTTCGAGGCGCACCACTTCGTCGCCGGCAGCGTGCGGCTGTACTCCAACACCATCAACGACGAGGGCTACCTGAGCCCCAACTGGTCCACCGACGCCACGTTCACCGCTGCGTCCTACACCATCAGCGAGGACGGGCTCCGGCTGACCATCGACAACCACCCGCTCGATCCGGCGAAGGCCTACCGGCTCAACTACACCACCGAAGCCGACGCCCGGCTCTTCACCGGCGACAAGGTCGGCAACAAGGTGACGCTCCGTGGCTCCGAGCAGACCGCCTCGGCGACCTTCAAGTCGCTGGCCGGCGGCGGCGGTGACCCGTCCGCCCTTGGCCGCTTCAAGATCAAGAAGGCAGTGGTCGGCGAGAACGCCGCCGCTGTCCCGGCGGACACCGTCTTCCAGGTGAAGGCCACCTGGGCGAACGGCGGCCAGGATCTCACCCTGCGCAACGACGGCTCGACCGTGCAGTCGCAGCGGGTTCCGGCCGGTACCGAGATCACCCTCAGCGAGGTCGACCTGCCGGCCATCGACGGCGTGATCTGGGGGACCCCCACGATCACCGGCGCCGGCGTCACCGACAACGGCAACGGCACCTACACCGTGACGCCGCAGGCGGGCGACGTCCTCGATCTGACGCTGACCAACACCGCCACCAAGACCCCCGGTTCGTTCTCGATCGAGAAGCTGGTCTCGGGTGAGGTTGCCGGCAAGGTTCCGGCGGGCACCGAGTTCACCGTCCGCTACACCGTCAACGGTGGCGCTCCCGTCGAGGCCAAGCTGGCCGTCGGCGAGCCGCTGCTGGTGAAGGATGTGCCGGCGGATGCCCGGGTGACCATCGTCGAGATCGACCTGCCGGCCGTGACCGACGTGGTGTGGGGCACCCCGATGTTCAGCATCGACCGTGGCCCCGCCACGCCGACCGCCGAGTTCACCGTGGTGCAGGACCAGAACGTGCGGGTCAAGCTGACCAACACCGCCACCCCGCGGCCGCTGGTCCCCGGCTCCTTCTCGATCGAGAAGCTGGTCTCGGGCGAGGTTGCCGGCAAGGTCCCGGCGGGCACCGAGTTCACCGTCCGCTACACCGTCAACGGCCAGGCCACCGAGGCCAAGCTCACCGTCGGTGGGCCCCTGGTGATCCAGGACGTGCCGGCGGGTGCGCAGGTCACGATCGTCGAGATCGACCTGCCGGCCGTGACCGACGTGGTCTGGGGCACCCCGGCCTTCTCGGTCGACGGTGCTGCCGCCACCGCGACGGCTGAGTTCACCGTGGGCGAGGCGCAGAAGGTGCAGGTCAAGCTGACCAACACCGCCATCGCGCGGCCGCTGGCCCCGGGGTCGTTCTCGATCGAGAAGCTGATCACCGGTGCCGCTGCCAACCTGGTCCCGGCCGGTACCACCTTCACCGTCGACTACACCATCGACGGCGTGGCCGCCCAGGCCGCCCTGGTGGTCGGGCAGCCCCTGGTGATCCAGGACGTCCCGGCCGGCTCGCAGGTCACCATCACCGAGATCAACCTCCCGGTCGTGGCGGACGTGGTGTGGGGCACTCCGGTGTTCACGGTCGACGGGGGCGCCGCCTCCGCGACGGCGTCGTTCACCGTGGGCGAGGCGCAGCAGGTGGGGGTCAGCCTGATCAACACCGCCACCGCGGCGCCCGCCGTCCTGGCGGATGAGGAAGCCGACTCCGACGATGAGCAGCCGACCGGAACCCTTCCGTTCACCGGCAGCGACAACGCCGGATGGACGCTGCTCGCCGGCCTCGCGCTGGTGATCGCAGGCGCCGGCCTGGTGGCCACCCGCCGCCGCGCGGAGTCCTGATACCCCAACCCCAACCGAGGGCCGGGAA
>JAEXCA010000096.1 GCA_023393755.1 Actinomycetes bacterium
CCTCTCCCGCGCCCCCCCCGCGGGCCGCCGGGCCCCCCTCCCGGATCTGGTCGTCGGTGGCGTCCGGACGTCCCAGCGCGATGTTCTCCCGAATGCTGATCGACGGCAGCTGGGGATCCTGCAGGACGAAACCGACGCGCGCGTAGAGGTTGTCGATCCGGTCGATCGGCACTCCACCGAGCCGGATCTCCCCGGACCGGACATCGTCGAACCGCGCCAGCAGGGTGGCGATGGTCGACTTGCCCGAGCCGGACGGGCCGACCAGCGCGGTGACCGTCCCCTCGGCGAGGGCGAAGGAGACCTCGTGCAGGGTGAGTTCGGCGTCCTCCCCCGCCGCATAGGAGTAGCTGACCCGATCGAAGACGACGTCATGCCCTTCCGGCGTCAGCGGCTCGGCCGGCGGTGAGAGCACCGGCGTCTCCAGCAGTTGGGTCAGCCGACGCGCCGACGCGCCGGCCAGCTGCTGCGCCCAGGTCGAGTTCATCAGGACCTCGAGTCCGTACGGGATGAGCAGGGCGATCAGCGAGGTCGCCAGCACGTCCGCCGCGGTGACCCAGCCGTGGTGCACCAACCAGGCACCGCCGCCCAGGTTCACCAGCAGGATCAGCGGCACCGCGAGCAGCGAGTTGCCCAGCGAGCTGACCGTGATCAGCGGACGCACCCACTCGTAGTAGAACTCCTGGAACTCCTCGGCCGCCTTCTGGTAGGCGCCATGCGCCCGGCCGACCCTCCCGAACGCCTTCACCACCGTGATGCCGGTGACGAACTCGACCATTCGCGCGGACACCACGCCGAGCTTGGAGTCCATCTGGACCGTCTTCTCCCCCATGCCCCGCATCGACAGGCTCATCGCCAGCGCGTAGAGCGGCAGGGTCGCGATCGAGAGCAGCCCGAGCCGCCAGTCGATCACGAACGCGTAGACCATCAGCGTCAGCGGCATGACGACCGCCTGCGTGCCGTCGACCGGCTGGTGCGCGATCAGGTTGTGGATCGTGCCGATGTCGTCCTGCAGCGCCTTGCGGATCCGTCCGGAGTTCGTCGCGGTGAACCAGACCAGCGGCACCCGGGAGAAGCGCCGCACCATCCCCAGCCTGATCAGGTGGCCGAGCCTGATGTCGGCCAGGTGGGTGATGAGCAGGGCCCCGAAGTGGGCCAGCAGCCTCAGCATGAAGGTGGTCAGCAGGATGCCCAGCCAGCGGTCGACCGCCGCTCGGTCGACCGCGCTCTGGCTGCGGACGGCATCGAGCAGGATGCCGCCGATCTGCACCAGCGCGACGTACGGCACCACCGCCAGGCCGCCGGAGACGACCGCCAGGAGTCGGCCGGCCAGCAGGTTCGGGGACACCGGGCGCATCAGCTGCTTGAGGGCTCTCGCATCCGCCCGTTGCTGCGCTCTGTGATCGATGGGGACTTCGCCGTCAACCGGCTCCGGGCGTGCAACCGCGGTCGGCGCGTCGGCCGTCGTCGTCATGATTCTCCTTGGTCGGGCTGACCTGTCTCAGATTAGGTTAGCCTCACCATACCTATTAATGAACGGGATTCAGATTATTGTCGACGAGGCTCGGCGACAAGGGGAACCCGGAAGTGCCGCATGGCAGGATTGTCGTAGTGACCTCCGCGCAGTCCCTCAGCGACGCCGAGCGACGCATCATCGCCGGTTGGGCGGCCGACTGCGCCGAACGCGTCCTGCCACTGTTCACCGCTGAGGCCCCGGACGACGGACGGGTGCGCGACGCGATCGCCCGAACCCGGAGCTACGCGGCCGGCGGCAGCACGGCTGCCGAGGAGATCCGGAACCGGATGATCGCGGTCCGGGCCGCGAGTGCGGCGAACTCCCCGGCCGGGGCGGCAGCCGCTCGCGCCGCCGCGCAGGCCTCCGCCGTGGCACACCTGGCCGCGCATGCCCTGGGCGCCGCCGCCTACGCCGCCAAGGCCGTCTCCCTCGCCAACCCCGACCAACCCCGAGCGGTCCAGGACGAGATCGACTGGCAGTTGCGACGGCTCACCGACGAGCAGCGAGCGGTGCTGCGCCAACTGCCTCCACTGGGAGACGGGTCGGGCGGGCCGCTGGGCCCCGGCCTGCTGACCCGAGGCGTCCTCGGCATGGTGATCCGAGAGATTCAGACGGCGATCCGGGCGCAACCAGACCAGCGCGGCCGTTGACCAACCTAGTTTAGCTATCTAAACTAAATGAATGACGCCCTCCACCGCCGAATCGCGGACGCGGTCGATCGACCTGCGGAACAAGCCGCTGCGGTTCAGTATCGGCATCGGCCTACTGATCCTCTATCCGCTGATGTGGCTGTTCGCGGCCGTGGTGCCGTTTCTGCCACTGGACATCGCCCTGAAGGCGGCGATCATCGCCGGCGATCTGGCGGCGGCAGAGGGGGTGGGGCTGCTCGGCATCGCCTGTGTGGGCAAGGAGGCCTATCAGGCCATCAAGGCCAGGTTCCGCCTGAAGCGGCGGAGCACCGCGGCCGAGGAGCGCGACCCGACGACATGACGGAGAACGCCTCCCCCGCACGACAGTCGGCCGCGCAGATCAACGAGCTCATCCTCGACCTCTGGATCGCCACCGAACGAGACGGCCCCCGGTACGACGAGTTCGATCTCACCGGCAAGCAGCACGCGGTCCTCAGCCTGATCGCCACCCAACCCGAACTGTCACCGCACGCCCTCGCAGCGGCACTGGGGGTGACGAAGGGAGCGATCAGCCAGCACCTGCACGCCCTCGAACTCGAGGGCTACATCTCTCGGCGGCGCAGCGACCGCGATCGACGGGTACAGGTGCTGCAGCTCGAACAGCGCGGCCGGGCGTATCACGAGACCATGCAGCGCTTCGAGCAGTACACCGTCGACCGCTACCTCAACCGACTCTCCGGCGCTGACATCGCCGAGATCATCGCGGCGTTGCAGAAGCTGAAAGGCGCCTTCGAGAACTGACGCCGAACATGGCAGAGGCCGCCCACAGGGGGCGGCCTCGTTGTGGAGGTGGCGGGAATCGAACCCGCGTCCTCGAGAGATGAACCAGGACTTCTCCGGGCGCAGCCGACTAGGCGTTCTACTTGGCCCCCACCCTCACATCGGCATGTGGTGGACAGGCCCAGTTCTCAAAAAGTCCCGTGTTGATCCGAGAACGGGATCAACACAGCAAGCCTTCTAGATGAGGCCAGGAACCGGACGGAAGGCGCATCCGGGCTGACCCTTCGGTCACTGCTCAGGCAGCGAGAGCGAAGTCAGTGCGCTGTGTGTTGGCACTTATTGGTTTCCGGGAGTCGTTAACGAGATGTCCCCGGATCCTCGGCCCGCTTCTCCTGGAACTATCGTCCCAAGTCGAAACCAGTCACCCCCTGTTGAGTTGTGCACTGAGACCTTTCGACCTCAGCCTTGAAAGCTTACACGATCTGTTCCGCTGTCGCATGCTGCCTGACCGGCGGCCCCACCCGCCCGCCCGGGCCGAGTTCGACCCACCGGGACGGTTCCGGTGGGGTCGGACCGCCGAAGTTGTGGTTCTCAGGACGTTCTCGACCCCGCACGGGAACCCAACCTCAGATCTGGTGGTTGTCAGCCCCCATACCTGGCTGACAACCACAATCTCTGCGGTCGCACTGAGATCGCGGAGTGACAGGGGGCTGGCAACGACAAGATCGGCGGGCGTACCCCGCCGTCGCTCGCCCAACTGTGACGGGGCCTCCGTCTCCGGTGTTCCGGCCGCAGCTGGCCGCCGCTCGGGACGACAGGTCCGCCCGCAGCGGCGTCAGCGATCCTCACTGGTCGGGCACAGGTTGCGCCCGTCGGGCCACGGTAGGGTGGCCGCCATGGACAAGCCTTTCGTCGACCCGCCCGAGGGTCCTGCCCCGACCGACCTGGAGATCGTCGACCTCGAGGTCGGCACCGGCCCCGAGGCGGTCCCCGGCAAGCGGGTGGCCGTGCACTACGTGGGGGTCGCCCACTCCACCGGCGAGGAGTTCGACTCCAGCTACGGACGTGGCGAGCCGCTGGTGTTCGGCCTAGGCGCCCGGCAGGTCATCACCGGCTGGGATCAGGGCATCGTCGGGATGAAGGTCGGCGGACGCCGCCGCCTCACCATCCCGCCGCACCTGGCTTACGGCGATCGGGGCGCCGGTGGCGCGATCAAGCCCGGCGAAACCCTGATCTTCGTCTGCGACCTGGTGGGCGTGCGGTAGGGACTCGGTTCAGATCGTCCGGGCTTCGACAGGCCAGCCAACGTTCCCGAGGCTGGCGGGCACATTGACCGCGGGCGCCTCGGTCCCGGCAGGCTGACTAGCCGATTCCCTGGAAGCTGAACCGGAAGGTCAGTTCCTCCCCGGCCGGCAGCCGGTACTCCGGGTGGGTCATCGCGCCCCAGGCCTGGTCGCCGGCGACACCCCGCCGCATCAGCGCGGGTCGCAGCACGGTGTGCTGGATCGGCGGCAGATCCACGTGGTGGGCGGCGTTCTCGATCTCGAAGGGGGTCCACGGCAGCGCCGAGAACTCCATCGGATCGGCGGCCTCGAAGCGTAGCCCGGTGCCTCGGCGATCGGTGACCTCGGCCCACCGCACGCCGGTGCGGCTGCCCGCCTCCTGCGGACGCAGGTACCGAGTGAGTTGCTCGCGGACGTCGGCCTGGTAGACACCCAGCCGGGCGCCGCGCCGTCGGTCGACGTAGCACTCCTGCGGCCCCTCGCCGTACCACGTCAGCTGCCGCAACTCGGCCGGCACGACGAGCTGCAGGCCGAACTCCGGCATGTCCGGCAGCCCCTCGCCCGGATGCGCGGTGACGGTCACCGCCACCCGGCCGCTGCCGTACACCCGGTAGGTCACGTCGCACTCGCCGGCGGGCACCGTGGGCAGCAGGTAGCGGTAGCCGATCTCGATCGAGTCCTCGTGCACGGTCACGGTGGGGTCCACCGACGCGAACGACACCATGGCGTCGGCCGGTGACACCGGCCGGGCGTCCAGGCTCGCCAGCCGCCACTGACCGTCCCGGAAGGGCATCCGCCAGCCGCGTTCGTTCGAGGTCGGCGCGTGCCAGAAGTTGGGCATCGGCGGGGCCTTGAGAAGCTCCCGTCCGCCGTCGGCGGTCCGGCCGTACCGGTAGGACACCAGCCGTCCGTACAACCGGGAGAACAGCACGCTGAAGTGCTCGCCGTGGACCCCGTAGTTGTGGATTCCCTGGACCAGTTCGGGGGCACGATGGCGTACCTCCACCGGCGCTCCCGCCACCGTGACCACGTGCTGCTGCCAGGCGACCTCGTGGCCGGCGGGCGCCCAGGCCGTCCGGGTCCGCAGCCGGAAGGACACCTCGACGGTGTACTCCCCCGCGATCCCCGGGACGCTCAGCGGCAGCGGATAGCTCCGGGTCTCCCCCGGCGGGACCGCGGTGTCCAGGCTGACCTGGGCCAGCGTCCGGCCTTCGCTCGCCAGCGTCACCAGGCACTCGTAAGCGGACGAGTCGGTGAACAGCAGCCGGTTCTCGATCGTCACCTGCCGCTCGTCCACCTCGATCCGGAAGCCCTGGTAGAGGTACTTCATCTCGGTCACGAAGGGCTTCGGGGTGTGGTCGGCGAACAGGATGCCGTTGCCGCAGAAGTCGGCGTCGTGGGGCGCCTCGCCGGAGTCGCCGCCGTAGCCGATGTAGTCGTTGCCGTAGCTGTCGGTCAGCAGCACGCCCTGGTCGGCGAAGTCCCAGATGAAGCCGCCCTGGAACAGCGGCTCGCGGTAGGCGAGCTCCACGTACCTGTCCACCGCGCCGAAGGAGTTGCCCATCGCGTGGGCGTACTCACACAGCACGAAGGGCTTGTCC
>JAEXCA010000097.1 GCA_023393755.1 Actinomycetes bacterium
CCCCCGCAGGGTGGGCTTGGCAGTACGGAATGTTGCCCCCGTCCGCTGATCGCGGGCGGGGGCAACGTGCTGAATGGGGAACGTCGAACTCGGCTACAGGCCGGCGGAGGCCTTGTTCAGCCGGTTCAGCTGAGGGCGCCCCAGCTTCAACTCCGCGGCCGCCAGCACCGCGGGCAGCTGGTCGGGGTCGCTGACGCTGGCGATCGGCGCGGTCACCCCGGGCTGCTGGCGCAGCCAGGCCAGGGCGACCGTGGCCGGTTCGACGCCGAGCTCGTCGGCGACCGCCAGGACGGCGTCGAGCGCGGCGAACCCCTGCTCGGTGGCGAAGCTCTTAACCCGGCCGGCGCGCTGGCCGTGGATCAGCTCGTCGCGGGCGTACTTGCCGGTCAGGAAACCGGCAGCCAGGCCGTAGTAGGGGACCAGTGCCAGCTTGTGCTCGGCGGCGACCTCGCGCAGCCCGCTGCCCTCGACCTCGGAACGATGCACGAGGTTGTAGTGCGGCTGCACCGCCACCGGCGGGGTCAGCCCCTCGGCCTCGGCCACCCCCAGCACCTCGGCCACCCGTTCGGCGGTGAAGTTCGACAGCCCCCAGTGCCGGATCGCGCCCTGCCCGACCATGGTGTCGAAGGCGCCCACCCATTCGGCGGTCGGCACGTGGGGATCGTCCTCGTGGGCGTAGTACAGGTCGATCGTCTCCACGCCGAGCCGTCGCCGGGAGCCGTCCAGGCAGATCCGGAGATTGGCCGGACGCAGCCCGCGGTGGACCGGGTGCTTGGCCGCCTTCGTCGCGATCACCACCTGATCGCGGTTGTGTCGGCTGCGTAGCCAGCCTCCGATCACGCTCTCCGATTCGCCCCCGCGGTGTCCCGGCACCCAGGTGGAGTAGGCATCGGCGGTGTCGACGAAGTTGCCGCCACCGTCGACGTAGGCGTCCAGGATCTGTTCGGAGGTGCTCGCGTCCGCCGTCCAGCCGAAGACGTTTCCGCCCAGGCACAACGGCGACACCCTCAACGTTGAGATGCGCTGCATGGCCCTACCTTAGGACAGCTCGAAGTCCACGGTGAGGTGGACGAAGAGTTCCTGCGTGGCGTTGAGCTCGACTCCCAGGTCGATCGGGGGCGCTGCCTTCATCGAGCGGGAGACCATCATGTCCTCGGCGGCGAAGGTCACCCGTGTGCTGGGCAGGTTCCAGGAGTCGCTGATCATCGCGATGCCGGCGACCGAGCTGCCCGCCGCGGCGGCCACCGCGTCCGCCTTGCGACGGGCCTTCGCCAGGGCCGTGGCGGTCGCCGGGATGCTCGCCTCGAAGGAGTCGAACACCCATTCCAGCTCGGTCAGCCGGAGGTTGGCCTGGTCGGCCAGGACGCCGAGAACGCCCGGCAACTGCTCGGAGGTGACGGCCACCGCCAGCAGGTACTCCGCCTGGCTCTTCCCGAACACGCCGTTGCGGGAATCCAGCCGCACTCCGGTCACCTCGATCGCGTCCTCGCCGACCCCGGCCGTGGTGAGCGCACCGACCAGTGCCCTGACCTCCGCGGCCTGCCTGGTCGCGGCGTTGCCGAAGACCGTCGAACTGCCCTTGACTTTGAGGTGGACGCGGGCCGACCCGGCTTCGACTCGCACGGAGTCATCCACGGTGATGCGCAGGATTCCCATCGCCCCAGCCTAGGTGTACCCGCGCTCGGCTGGCGAGAGCCGGACCACGCGACGCCGGCCGGGCGGTCAGTTGCTCCGGCGCATCGCCCGGATGCCGACCCAGAGCCCGACCGCGCCCAGCAGCAGGCCGGCCACCCAGCCCCAGAGCACCGTCGGGTTCGCCAGGTCGCCGGCCAGCAGCGAACGCTCGGCCTGCACCACCCAGTTGACTGGGTTCACCGTGGAGACGGCACGCATCCACCCGGGCCCCTGGTCCAGCGGCAGCAGCATGCCGGAGAGGATCAGCAGCGGGAAGATCAGGGTCTGTTGCACGCCCCAGAACAGCCACTCCCGATCCCTGGTGGCCAGCGCCAGGGCGTAGGACAGCGACCCGAGGCCGACGCCGAACACGGCCAGCAGCAGCAGGCCCACGACCAGCCCGGCCGGATCGACCCGGAAGCCGAACGGCCAGGCGACTCCGGCGATCAGCAGCGCCTGCACCATGATCGGGACGATCTCCTTCAGCGCCCGACCGACCAGCAGTGAGGAGCGGGAGAGAGGGGCGACCAGGGTCCGTTCGTGCGAGCCGGTCATGATCTCGTACTGCAGGTTCGAGCCGACCGTGCCGGTTCCGAACAGCACGATCATGACCAGGACGCCGGGCACGAACCACTGCAGGGTCTCACCGACCGGGGCGCCGGAGCTCCCGACCAGCAGTGGGCCGAACAGCCCCAGGAAGACCAGTGGTTGCACCAGGCCGAAGATCACCGAGAACGGGTCGCGCAGCACCGGCTTCAGCTCACGGGTCAGGACGTTCCAGGTATCGCGGACGGGATTCGCCGGCACCGCGGTGTCGGGTCGGGTGATGGTCATCGGTTCGCTCCTGCCGTCTCGAGGTCGGGGGTGTCAGTGGGGGATTCGCCGCCCTCGCCGGCCTCCCGGAGGGTCCGTCCGGTGAGGGTGAGGAAGACGTCGTCGAGGGTGGGTGGGACGCCGGTCGCCCGCTGCACGTCGATTCCCTCGGCGGCCAGCGCGCGGATCGCCACCGGCAGCAGGGTGTCGCCGTCCGGGGCGGTGACGCCCACCGTCCGGTCGTCCTCGCGCCTGACCTCGCGGTCGGCGAGCCGTCGCAGGATGTCGACCGCGCGACGGGCGTTGTCGGGAGAGCCGAACCCGAAGGTCAGCACGTCCCCGGCGAGGTTCGCCTTCAGCCGGGGCGCGGTGTCGTCGGCGATCACCTGCCCGCGGTCCATCACCATCACCCGCTCGGCGTACCGGTCGGCCTCCTCCAGGTAGTGCGTGGTGAGGAAGATGGTGGTGCCGTACTGCGCGCGCAGGTCGAGGATGTGCTGCCACAGGTTCGCCCGGCTCTGCGGGTCGAGGCCGGTGGAGGGCTCGTCCAGGAACAGCAGCGGCGGGGCGTGCATCAACCCCAGGGCGATGTCGAGGCGGCGCTTCTGGCCGCCGCTGAGCTGCTGGACCGACTGGTTGACGAACCCGGTCAGGCCGAGGGATTCGATGAGCTCGTCCGCCCGTTGCCGGGATCGGGCCTTGGTGAGCCCGTAGAACGCGCCCTGGCTCAGCAGTTCGTCCCGGGTGCGCTGGGCGAAGCTGCCGCTGGTCAGCTGCCCCACGTAGCCGATCCGGGCCCGGACCTCGGCCGGCTGGTGCAGGATGTCGAAGCCGACCACCCGGGCCTGGCCGGAGGTCGGCGGGATGAGCGTGGTGAGCATCCGCAGGCTGGTGGACTTGCCGGCTCCGTTGGGGCCGAGGAAGGCGACGAGCTCGCCGCGGGACACCTGGAAGGTGAGGTCGGTGACGGCGTGCACCTGCTTGCCGTTCGGCTTCGGGTGGTCAGGGAAGCACTTGGTCAGACCCTGGGCATCGATGATCGGTTCATTGGGCATGCCGGGGAGCCTAGAATCAAATCAGGACAGAACCCGTCCTCAATGTCTGGCAATCTTGGACCATGCCCGACACGACCAGCAGAGCGCTCGCCTTGTTGAATCTGTTGCAGACCCACCGGCACTGGCCCGGGACGGAACTCGCCGAGCGGCTCGGGGTGACCGAGCGCACCGTCCGCCGGGACGTCGAACGGCTGCGCGAACTCGGCTACCGGATCGAGTCGACGCCGGGCGTCGCCGGTGGTTACCGGCTGGAGGCCGGCAGCGCGGTCCCACCCTTGCTGCTCAACGACGAGGAGGCGGTCGCGATGGCGATCGGGCTGCGGATCGCGGCCTCGCAGCGGCTGGTCAGCGGACACGAGACCACGATCACCGCTCTGGCCAAGCTCGAGCAGGTGCTGCCGGCACCGTTGCGGCGGCGGGTGAACGCGCTCGCCGAGACGGTGCAGCCGGCCGGCATCCGCTCCGGGACGCCGGTGTCGACCGAGGTGCTCGGCGATCTCGCGTTGGCCTGCCGCGACCACGAGCGGGTCAGGTTCCGCTACACCGCCGCCTCTGGCGAGGTGACCCGTCGTCGAGTGGAGCCGCACGCGCTGGTGCCCGCCGACCGGCACTGGTACCTGTTGTGCTGGGATCTGGAGAAGGACGACTGGCGCACCTTCCGGGTGGACCGGCTGGCGGAGGTCGAGCACGCCCGGGCACGGTTCACCCCGAAGCCGCTGACCCCGGAGGAGATCGAGGAGTTCATCCTGGTCGCCAGGTCGTGGGTACGGCACCCGGTCGAGGCGGACGCGGTGATGGAACTGCCCTTCGACCGGATGCGTGCCCACTTCGGCCAGTGGGGACAGGGGGCGACGGTCGAGGACGAGTCACACACCCGCTGGCCGGTCGGCGGCGCAGACTGGCGCGAGACCATGTACGGCCTCAGCTACATCCCCGCGGGGGTCGAGTACACCACTGACCTCGCTGAGCCGGCCAGAAGCGAACTACGGGAGACCCTGGCCAGGATGGTGCGAGCCCTGGACGCGCCACCGCCGCCGACGC
This sequence comes from Actinomycetes bacterium, assembly GCA_023393755.1. GTDB lineage: Bacteria > Actinomycetota > Actinomycetes > Propionibacteriales > Propionibacteriaceae > Propionicimonas. The sequence goes on from JAEXCA010000097.1 coordinate 4,584, forward strand.
GGAACGATCGTCCGGAAGCGGTGTATCGGTAGAACCCCCGGGACACGCTGATTAATGCGCGTGGTCTTGCGATCGGTGGCTGAGGTCGGGCAAAAGGGCCGAGTCTCGAAGCCCCGCGACCCTTCGAGACTCGCGCTTCGCGCGACCTCAGGGATCGCTCTATGCGCTGATCACTGCGTCCCTACATGCTCTCTACCGCGGCGCGTTCGGCGGCTAGACCGGCGGTCCAGCGTTCCATGTAGGCGTCGAAGCCCGCGACATCGGACGGTTCGGGTGCCAGGGTGGTCAGCGGAGCGTCGGCGAATACCTGGTTGGCGAGGTAGTCGCCCAGGTTCTGGCCCGGCTCGGCGCGAGTGGCGTAGGCCGCCAGCAGGGCGATGCCCCAGGCGCCACCCTCGCCGGCGATCTCGCCCACCGACACCGGCGCGTTGATCGCGGCGGCCAGGAACCGCTGGGCCACTCCCTCGGTCTTGAACAGGCCGCCGTGGGCGAACATCGCGTCGAGGGCGACGTGCTCGTCCCTCTGCAGCACGTTCATGCCGATCCGCAGCGTGGCCAGGGAGGCGAACAGGTGGGCACGCATGAAGTTGGCCAGCGAGAAGCTGCTCTCCGGGGTGCGGACGAACAGCGGCCGTCCCTCGGTCAGGTGGGTGATGTGCTCGCCGGAGAGGTAGTTGTAGGAGACCAGGCCGCCGGCGTCCGGCTCGCCGTCCAGGGCGGCGGTGAACAGCGTCTCGAAGACCTTCGACGTCCCGGCGTCGGAACCCAGCGCCCTGGCGAACTCGCCGAACAGGCCCGCCCAGGCGTTGAGTTCGCTGGCGCCGTTGTTGCAGTGGACCATGGCGACCAGATCGCCGGCGGGGGTGGTGACCAGGTCGAGTTCGGGGTGGCGGCGGGAGAGCACGCCCTCCAGCACGACCATGGCGAAGATGCTGGTGCCGGCCGAGACGTTGCCGGTGCGGCGGGCGACCGAGTTGGTGGCCACCATGCCGGTGCCGGCGTCGCCCTCGGGTGGGCAGAACGGGACGCCGGGCTGCAGCGTGCCGCTGGGATCGAGGAGCGCGGCGCCGGCCTCGGTGAGCCGGCCGGCCGGTGCGCCCGCCGAGAGCACGGTGGGCAGGATGTCGCCGAGCTTCCAGCCGAAGCCGCGGTCGGCCACCAGTTCGTCGAACTGGCCGAGCATGGTGGCGTCGTAGCTGCCGGTGGCGATGTCGATCGGGAACATGCCGGAGGCGTCGCCCACCCCCAGCACCCGCTCGCCGGTCAACCGGGCGTGGACGTAGCCGGAGAGGGTGGTGAGCTGCGCGATCCGTCCGACGTGCTCCTCGCCGTTGCGGATCGCCTGGTACAGGTGGGCGATGCTCCACCGCTGCGGGATGTTGTGATCGAACAGCGCCGAGAGTTCCTCGGCGGCCTGCCCGGTGATGGTGTTGCGCCAGGTGCGGAACGGGACCAGCAGTTCGCCGTCCGCATCGAAGGCCAGGTAGCCGTGCATCATCGCCGAGACGCCGATCGACCCGACCGTCGACAGCACAACCCCGTGCTTGGCGCGGACGTCGGCGGCCAGGGCGGCGAAGCAGGCCTGCACGCCCTCCCACACCGCGTCCAGTGAGTAGGTCCAGATCCGGTTCACGAACTGGTTGTCCCAGTCGTGGCTGCCGGTGGCCAACGGGGTGTGGTCGGGCCCGATCAGCACCGCCTTGATCCGGGTCGAACCCAACTCGATCCCGAGTGCGGTCCGGCCGTCCTCGATGGCGGCGCGCGGCGACGAGTCGATCGTCATCGATCCTCCTGCTGGTGGCGAATGTGGCGGGCGAGAGCCGCTTGAGTTGAACGGTAACACCGAACCGGCATGGCTGCGAGGCGCCCTGGGATCGAGCGGCCACAATGGTGGGGTGCCGACCTATCGTGACCAGGCGGTCGTGCTGCGCACCCACAAGCTGGGCGAAGCCGACCGGATCGTCACGATGCTCTCCCGCGAGCACGGCAAGCTGCGCGCGGTGGCCCGCGGAGTGCGGCGCACCTCGTCCAAGTTCGGGGCCAGGCTGGAGCCGTTCACCCACGTCGACCTGCAGTTCGCCACCGGACGGACGCTGGACGTGATCACCCAGGCGGTCACCCTGAACCCCTACTCCGAGCCGCTCGGCCAGGACTACCAGCGCTACACCTCGGGCCAGGTGATCGTGGAGACCGCCGACCGGCTGGTGGTGGAGGAGGGGGAGCCGGCCCGGCAGCAGTACCACCTGCTGGTCGGGGCGCTGCACGCGCTGACCCACGGCACCAATGACGGGGTCCGGCCGGCAGCCATGGTGATGGACTCCTACCTGCTGCGGGCCCTCGCGCTGGCCGGTTACGCGCCCAGCCTGACCGACTGCGCCCGCTGCGGCGCTCCCGGGCCGCACCAGTCGTTCTCGCCGGCCGCCGGCGGCATGGTCTGCCTGCGCTGCCGTCCACCCGCTGCGGCGCACCCGGCCGGGGTGACCATCGAGTACCTCATCGCACTGCTGACCGGGGACTGGCCGGCCACCCGCGACGCCACGGACCCGGTGGTCCGCGAGGGGAGCGGCCTGGTGGCCGCGTTCACCGCCTGGCACCTGGAGCGCGGGCTGCGCTCGCTCAGCCATGTCGAGCGGGATTGGGTGGCTCCGGCCCCACTGTCTGCCAAATAGCGCATCTCTGCGACAGATCTGTCGCAGAGGGCGGGTAGTTGGCAAAAGTAGGGCGAGGGTGGGTGAGCCGTGCTGGACTGGCCTCGATGACCTAGTGTCATGCGCCAGTAATTCATTGGGTAAGTTGTAGAATGGGGTATGCCGCGTACTGGACGTCCGAAGACCCCGCTCGTGCTCAGTGATGAGGAGCGGGAGCAGCTGACCCGGTGGGCAAGG
>JAEXCA010000162.1 GCA_023393755.1 Actinomycetes bacterium
CCGTCGGCCGGCGCCAGCTGGCGGACCACCGCGCCGTCCCCGCTCAGCCCGCGGTTCGGCAGCCTCACCGCCTGGCTGGACGGCCGGTACTACGTGATCGGCGGCTGGGACGGCGGCCCCTGCCCGCCTGGCGCCGAATGCGACATGCCCGGGCCGAACCTGCGCGACGGTGCCCGCTACGACCCGGCCACCGACACCTGGGAGAAGCTCGCCGAGGTGCCCTTCGTCGCCGGCCGGGACTGGGCTGAGGCTGCGGTCGCCGACGGGGTCCTCTACGTCCGTAGTGCCGACGGGGTCGGCGATCCGACGACCTGGGCCTATCAGGCCAACCGGGATCAGTGGCGCCGGGTGGCGGACCCTCTGGACGGCGGACGGCTGGTGGCGACCTCCTCGGAGCTCTTCCTCAGCACGTACGGCGGCGAGCACACCGGCGGGTCCCGACACTACGTCTACCGCCCCGACGCCGACGCCTGGGAGCCGCTGCCCGACGGTCCGTTGGACGACTGCGTGAACTGGCGGACGCTGGCCGCCGACGAACGCCTGCTGGTGATCGGCCGGTGCGGGGAGGACGGTGCCGAACTGCGAACCATCTTCTACGACCCCGCCACGGGGACGTGGACCGGGGCGGACCCGATCCCCGGCATCACCTCGGAGCCCGCCTCCTTCTACACCAGTGAAGACCCGGTCTACGCCGCGGGCCGGCTGCTCTGGCCTGACGCGCTCTCGGTGGTCTCGTCGATGCGTACCCCCGGCATATACGACGTCGCAGAGCGGACCTGGCAGGAGGTCTCGCTCACCATGGCCCCGGGCGGCCTGTCCTACCGCGGAATGCAGGGCAGGCTGCCGCAAGCGGTGCTGACCGGGCCGGGGCTGGTGGAGGCCAACGGCGACCTCCTCGACGTCCGGAGTGCCGGCTGGCTGGAGGTACCCGAGGCTCCGGTGCCCGACCGGTGGGAGCCGGTGGTCGCGGTCGGCCCGGATGCGCTGCTGAGCTGCTTCGGATATCTCTACCTCAGGGACTCCACGCGGGGTGAGTTCGCCGACGGCTGCCATCTGCTCACGGTCGGTTCGACCGCACCAACGAGTCCCACTGCCTCGCCGGCGAGTCCGACCGCCACTCCCACGGATGGGACCGGGCAGGCGTGGCGCGAGGTCGCTTCGCCCGACTCCGATCCACGGTCCGATCCGCTGCTGGTTGCGGTGGACGATCGCTTCTACCTGATGGGCGGTTATCGTCCCGGCCTCGGCGAGGAAGACACGCAGCTCGAGAGCGGCTACCGGTTCGACCCGACCGGGAACACCTGGACGCCGATCGCAGCCCTGCCGCAGGTTGCCCTCTCCCACCCGTACCAGCTGGCGGCGGACGTGGTGGGGGAGACCGTCTACGTCCACTTCACCTTCGAGGAGCTGGGTGAACTGTGGGCCTACGACACCCGCGCCGACAACTGGCGGAAGATCGCCGACACCGACGAGGCCGAGCGGTTCGTCGGCAATGCCGACGGGTTGTTCCGCACCCGCTCGGTCGAGCCGGACGATCCGTTCGTCCTGGAACGGCTGGCGGGAACGACCTGGCAGCCGGTGGCCACCTCCGGTCCGGCGCCGGCCGGGGCGGACGGGACCATCGTCGTGGTGGACGACCACCAACTGGCCTGGGTCACCGAGCAGGTGAGCCTGCTGGACACCTCGACCCTGCTGTGGCAGAAGCCGTTCCTGCGTCCGCACCCGGAACGGGAACCGGAGGTGGTGGGCGGTGCCGGTTCGCTGGTGCTGGTGTACAAGGCCAATCGCGATTCCGCCACCCCGGCCAGCCTGGAGGTCTTCACCTTCACCCTCGGCGGCGAGTGGCAGCAGCGTCCGGCATCGACCGACGCGGGGGGACTGAACTGGTTCGCCGCCGGCCCGGCCGTCGGACGGTGGGTGATCGTGCACGGCAACCTGCTCGATCCGCGCACCGGGGAGTGGCACCAGGTGCCCGAGATCCCCGGTGACGGCGGCGACTGGGAGCCGGTCTGGGTGGCGGGCGGCGACGAGGGTGCCCTCACCTGCTTCCCGAAGAACGCCTCGGACGACGCCGGCTACGACGCCGGCTGCTACCTGTACCCGGTCGCCCCGGAGCCGGCGACGTCGCCGCCGGCCGGCGTGCCCGAGCCGTCCTGGCGGACTGTCGCCCCGCCCGATCCGGAGCCCCGCCGGTCCCCGCTGATGGTGCATGCCAACGGCAGCTACTACCTGATGGGCGGAGAGCGTGGCGACGCCGCCGGGAACGGCGAACCGCTGCGGACGGCCTTCCGGCTGGACCAGCGGACCTGGTCGTGGCAGCCGATCGCCGACCTGCCGGAGATGGGGCCGCCGGATCCGTACTCGATGACCGCCGAGGTGGTCGGGACGACGATCTACGTCCACGCCAGCTCCGCGGAGCTGGCTGAGTCGTGGGCCTACGACACCGTCGCCGACAGCTGGCGCCGGATCGCCAGGACCAGTGAGGATCAGGTGTATCTCGCCACCGAGGACGGCGTGGTCAGGCTCACCTGGGGCGATCAGGGCTACCGCACGGTGCCGCCGGAGCTGCTGGTCGACGGTCGGTGGGTGGAGTTGCCGAAGCTGCCCGAAGCAGCGCCGGGCTGGTGGCGGTGGGTGGCGAGCCCCGGCGACCACCGGATCGCCGTGGTGGGCGACGGCCGGGTGACCACGCTGAACACCGCCGCCCGCACCTGGAGCGCTCCGTCGGAACCCGCCCCCGGAGACGTGGTCAGCCGCACGATGAGCTCGGGATTCGGGGTCGACGGAACCATGGTGGTGGTCGGCTCGTCGCCAGCGGAGGAGGGCTTCCTGGTCTACCGGGATGGTGGGTGGACGTCGCACCGGATCCCGCCGACCGCCGGTGGCGGCGGGTTCGATGGCACGGGATTGACGCTCGGGCATCGCGTGGTGGTCGAGGACTGGCTGTTCGACCCGGTCACCGGCGCCGGGCGGGAACTCCCCGCCTGGCCCGGCAAGGACCGGGGCTGGTACTTCTGGAACGCCGGGGACGAGTCCGGCATCCTGAGCTGCTACCCGACCGACAAGGACCTCGGGCCCGAGGCCAGCTGCGCCTACCTCGACCTGACCGGCTAGAGCGCGCCGGCCAGGTGGGCGGCGGCCACGTACCCGGCGGCGAAGGCGGCGGCCACCTGCGCCACCGCCTCGTCGCTGGGCAGGTACTCCGGATGGTGCAGCCCGATCTCGTGGCGGCCGGGCAGGGAGGGCCCGTGCCCGGTGCCGACGAAGATCATCAGGGTCGGTGCCAGCCGGGAGTAGTGCGAGAAGTCGTCCGCGCCCAGTGACCGGAACGGCTCGTAGGCGGGCAGCATCCCGTAGCCGGTCAGCAGCGGCTCGGTCAGCCGGGCCAGCCTGACGTCGTTGGAGAGCACCGGGTCACCGGTCACGATCCGCACCTCGGCGCGGGCGCCACGGGCGCGGGCGGTGTGCTCGGCCAGCCGGCGGATCGCGGCATGCAGGTGTACCTGGTCCTCGTCGTGCATGGTCCGGATGATGCCGTGCAGCGAACCGCTGGCCGGGATGACGTTGTGCGAGGCCCCGGCCCGGATCTCGCCCACCGTGATCAGCGCCGGGCGGATCGGATCGATGGTGCGGCCGATCAGCTCCTGCAGCCCCAGCACGATGCTGGCCAGCACCGGGATCGGGTCGATGCTGATGTGCGGGTAGGCGCCGTGCCCCGGCTCGCCGTGGACGATGATGTCGAACTCGTCCGCGGCGGCGTTCACCCCGCCGCTGCCGGCACTGGCGACGCCGGCGGGCAGCCGGGGCTGGACGTGGACGCCGATCATCGCCCGCAGGTCGTGCGGCTGCAGCAGGCCGGAGTCGGCGATCTCAGCGCCGCCGGAGGGCTGCACCTCCTCCCGCGGCTGGAACACCCCCAGCACTCCGGTCGGCAACCCGGGCAGCCGACGGGCCGCCTCCAGCAGCGCCCAGGCGCCCGCCATGTGCACGTCGTGGCCGCAGGCATGCATCGAGCCGTTGGTCGCCGCCCAGGGCACGCCGGTCCGTTCCGCGACCGGCAGCGCGTCCAGTTCGGCGCGGACGCCGATCGCCGGGCCGTCCGGACCGACCCGGGTGAGGAAGCCGGTGCCGGCGGCGGCGGTGGTGCTCAGCGCGGGCAGCGCTCGACGCAACCGCTCCGCGGTGGGCCCTTCGGTGCCGCCCAGGTCGGGGTGCTGGTGCAGCTCCCGGCGGAGCTCCTGGGCTTGGGGCAGGATGGCGTGGAGCTGCTCGGAAAGCTGGTGCAGCAGGCCTGCTGCGGCGGGAGTGGGCCAGGTCACGCTGGTCATTGTGCTCCTGCCGGGGAGGTGACCGGCTCGAAGATCCGCAGGGTGGCATCGAGATGGTCGTTCACCGGTCCGTCCGGCGGCTCGGCGTGGTGGAAGGCGTTGGGCCCCATCGCGATCACGTCACCGGCCAGTTCCGCGGTGAAGGTCACCGGCACCCGCAGCCGCGAGGTGCCCCGCAGGTCGAAGAACTCCGCGGCGGCGCCGAGCAGTCGCTGCTGCTTGGCGGGCTCGATGCCGAGCAGCCCGTGGCGTTCCCGCAGCACGGCCAGATGGCCCGGGTTGGGGGTGAGGACGAGCAGCCGCCCGTCGCCGCGCAGCACCCGGGCGAACTCGGTCAGGTTGCGGGGCGCGAAGACGCACAGCACGACATCCACCGCGTGGTCGAGGACGGGCAGACCGGTCCAGACGTCCGCCACCACGGCGGCGATCCGCGGGTCGGCCCGTGCCGCCAGCCTGGCGGCCGCGGTGGAGACGTCCAGTGCCAGCCCGCGGGCGCCCGGGTCATCGCCGAGGCAGCGGCGCAGGTATGCCGCGGTGCCGGCACCGACCTCCAGCACGTGCCGGGCGTGGCGGACCTGCCGGCCGACCAGTTCCAGCAGCGGATCGAACGCGCCGGAGGCGAGCACCCGGCCGCGGGCGGCCAGCATGGCAGCGGTGTCGGCGTTGGCGGGCTGGGCGTGGGCCAGCAGGTTGAGGTAGCCCTGCCGGGCCAGGTCGAAGCTGTGGCCGCGGGGGCAGTGGACACACGGCGGGGACAGCTCGAGTTCGCCCCCGCAGTGCGGGCAGGCCAGCAGGCCGGCGGCGGCCTCGATCCCCATGTCAGGCCTTGGTGAAGTGCAGCCCCCGGCCGTCCGGCGCGGTCAGCTGAAGGGTGCCGTCGTGCGTCCGGGCGGTCGTGGACGCCTGCAGCACCTCCAGCAGGAAGCCCTCCTGCTGGTTGAGCTCGTCGCTGGTGCAGGCCATCAGGGTGCTGCGCAGCGGGCCGATCTCGATCCGGTCGTCGCGCAGGGTGTACCCGCCACCGAAGCTGTTGCACGCCCTGCCGCTCAGCTGGTCGGCGGTGAAGCTCAGCGTGACCGGGTCGCCGTCGACCGGGCCGGTCATGGTGTCACCCTCGATCAGCCCGGTCAGCACCCAGGAGGTGCCGTCCAGGCTCAGCGGCGGCACCGGAGCCAGCAGCAGCGCGACCTTGCCGTCGGTGTCGAGCAGTTCGACCCTGTCGGCCACGAAGCGCACCGCGCGCACCGTGCCGATGGCCCGGTTGAAGTCCGCCTCCTGCTGCATCCGGTCGTCCTCGCAGGCCATCGCGGTCTGCTGCAGGTCGCCGAAACCGAGCTCCGTGCCACCGAGGGTGTAGCCGCCGCCGTAGCTGTTGCAGCCGGTCCTGCCGCCGACCCGGGTCGCGTCGAAGGTCATGGTCGGTGGGAACTCGGCCAGGGTGGGCCTGCCGAGAATCTCCGCCACCACCCAGGAGGTGCCCTTCAGCGACGCCGCCGGACCCGCCGGCACCACCGCGGTGCAACCGGTCAGCACCACCAGGGCGGCCGCCGTGGCCAGCTTCCAGACCTTCATCCTCACCCTTTCGCCGACCGGCGTGCCTTGAGGTCCGACCGGATCAGGACCACCAGGCCGACCGCAGCCATGGCGCTGAACATGAACCATTGAACCGCATAGGACAAATGGTTGCCCTCGGTCAGTTCCGGCGGAGCGACCGGCTCCAGCCCGCCCTCCTGCGAGGGCGTGATCTCCAGCACGCCGACGTAGCCGTTGACCAGGTGGTAGGGCAGCGCCCGGGAGATGGCCTCGGAGTTCACCAGCCGGACCAGGCCGTCGATCGGCACCATGGCGTTCTCCGGCCCCTGCTCGTTGCGCCGGACGTGCCCGACGATGGTCACCTCCCCGGCCGGCGCCGGCGGTGCCGTGGTGGGGAAGTCCTCGCCGGACGCCCGCGCCCCGAAGCCCCGGTTGATCAGCAGGTGGCGTCCGTCCGGGGTCTCCAGCGGGGTCAGCACCTCGTAGCCGGACTGCCCGTGGTTGGAGCGGTAGCGCACGACGAACTGGTGCTCGCCGTCGAACCTGCCGGTCACCCGGACCCGCTGCCACTGATCGGACTCGGTGATCTCCGGGCCGAACACCTCGGTCCACTCCACGACCGGCGAGTTCTCGTGGACCGCCACCGACTGGTTGCGCTCCCGGCGCTGTTCCAGCCGGTCCAGTTGCCAGTAGCCCAGGTTGACGAAGGCGACCACCAGGGTGATCACGAACACCGCCAGCGCCAGCCAGCGCGGCCACAGCCGGCGACCGGAGGCCGGCCGGCCCATCGGCGAGTCGAGCAGCTTCATTCCTGGTCGTCCACCACCTGGCCGGGCAGGGTGCCGGGACTGGTGAGTTCGGGACGCCCGGGCGCCGTCGCGCCGGGTTCGACGGGCGGCTGGGAGCGCAGGTCGATGGCGTTGGCCAGCATCACCGCCAGCGCGGGCAGCACCGCGGCGGCGACGAACAGCAGCAGGTTCCACGGCATCGGGGTGACGGTGCCGGCCAGGAAGCAGACCACCCGGGTGGCCATCGTCCACAGGTAGCGGGTCCGGCGGGCACTGGTGTCCAGGGTGCGGCTGAACCTGGCGCTGGTGATGACCGCCGCCTGGCCCTTGTGCTGCCGATGCTGAACCACCTTCCCAGCTTAGGCGCGGTGGCGGGGAACGGCGGCGCCGGCCGGCCGGGGAGCACGCGGACAAGGCGACGCCCGGATTGCTGTGTGGTCGCCACCACCAGAACCCGGTGCCGACCCGCTACCGTTGCCGCCGTGACCGAAACAGCAAGCCGAAGTGTCATCGTCACCGGTGGGAACCGCGGGATCGGACGCGCGATCGTGGAGCGCTTCGTCGCCGACGGCCACCGGGTGGCGAGTTTCAGCCGGGCCGGGGACGCCCCCGACGGGGCCCTCGGGATCGCCTGCGACGTCGGCGACGCCGCCGCGGTGGATGCCGGGTTCGCCGCCGCCGAGGCCGCGCACGGGCCGGTGGAGGTGCTGGTGGCCAACGCCGGGGTGACCAGGGACACGCTGATCCTGCGGATGACCGAGGAGGACTGGGCCGGCGTCCTGAACGTCAACCTGACCGGCTCCTTCCGGGTCGCCAAGCGGGCGGTGAAGTCGATGATCCGTGGCCGCTGGGGCCGGGTGATCTTCACCGGCTCGGTGGTCGGGCTGTACGGCTCGCCCGGGCAGGTCAACTACTCCTCGTCCAAGGCCGCGCTGGTCGGCCTGGCGCGTTCGCTCACCCGCGAGCTCGGCAGCCGCGGGGTGACCGCCAACGTGGTGGCACCGGGGTTCATCGAGACCGACATGACCGCGGTGCTCTCCGAGGACCTGGTCGCCAGGTACAAGGC
>JAEXCA010000174.1 GCA_023393755.1 Actinomycetes bacterium
CGGGTACGCCGCGGCCCTGCCGATGCCTGGGAACGCTCCGGGTGTGGCGAGCGGTCGGCAAACACACGAATCGGCGGGGCTGATGCCGCCGCCGATTCGCGCAAGGGGTGGGTAGGTAAGTAGTTGGGGGTGGGGTTTCTCTACGGGTGGAGCGTCAGCGCATGAATGGCCAGTCGCCCTGGCCACCGCCGAGCGGGGAGACGACGATCTTCGCGGGCTTGACGGGGGCGGCGTTGGCTTCGACGGCACCGGTGGTGACGGTGAGGGCGACGGCGGCAACGGCTGCGGCGACGATCTTGCGGACGATGGTCATGGTGTGATTCCCCTTGGTTTGAGTGACCGGATGATTCCCCCAGCGCTGAACTTAGGCGTAGCTTGACTGAGTTGTCAAGATTTGACAGTGTTGCCTGGACAGGACGTGCCTGCGACGAAGAGGAGCTAGCTGTGGCGGAGACTTTGACTGCAACACAGTTCGGCCAGTTGCTTCGCGAGCGCCGTCGCAGCCAGAAGCTCTCGCAGGCGGAACTCGGTGGCGACCGGTATTCCGGCAGCTACATCTCCCACCTGGAGAGCGGCCGTCGGACGCCAACCCCCGAGGTGATCGACTTCCTGGCCCGCCGGCTGGGTGTCTCGCCCCTGGAGTGGGGCGTCCGGACTCATTTCGACAAGGCCGCGACCCTGCGCGCCGAGGTGGAACCCGATCCCGTTTCGGTCGAGGAACTGCTGGTTGCCGAGCGTGCCTGGTACGAGCGTGACTGGCAGTCCGCGGAGGCCCATGCCCGCCGGGCGGCGGTGGGCGCGGAAGCGTCCGGCGACACGATCCGGCACTGGGAAGCGCTGTACGTGGTGGCCCAGTCGCGGTTCGCCAACGGTGAGTTCGACGAGGCCGCAAGGATCGCCCAGGAGATCTCGGAGTTCCAGGCCTGCCGTGACTACGCCGTCGCGCGGGCCCAGTCGTTGAGCCTCTCCTCGGTCGCCAACCGGGCCGGGAGCCGGCTGGGCTGGGCGATCGCCGACGGTGCCCGAGCGGTGGAGGCAGCCTCCTCCGCTCCGCCGATCATCCTCTCCGAGGCGCTGATGGCCCTTGTCAGCGCGCTTTCCGAGGCTGGCCACACGACAGGTGAGATCGAGGTCTACCTGCAGCGACTGGACGAACTCGCACCCCGGTTGACCGCCAACCATTCCCGCGGCGTGCTCGAATGGACGATCGGCACCGCGGCGTACAAGGCCGGCAACGCCGAGGAGGGCAGGAAGCGCTACGAGAGCGCCCGCACCCTGATCAGCCCCCAGCGCGATCTGCGGCTGTGGCTGCGGTTCCACCGCAGCTACGCCAACTGCCGCCTCGACGTCGGGATCACCGAGGAGGTCGCCGAACTGCTGCGGATCAGCGCCACCGGCCTGGAGATCATCGGCAACAACTTCGACGTGGTCGAGCTTCGGCAGGCCAAGGCCCGGCTGGCGTTGGTGGCGGGCGATCCGGCCGGGGCCGCCGCCAGGATCCAGGATCTGCTGGACGATCCGGTGCTGGGCAACCCGGAGTACCGCCAGGGCATGTCGGAGTGGATCCTGGCCACCGCCCTGCGCCAGCTGGGCAGGCTGGGCGAGGCGGCCGACCACTACGGCGCGGCCGGCGAACTGCTGCAGGCGGACGGCCGGCTGAAGCTCGCCCTGGAGGCCTTCCGGATCCGCGGCGAACTCTGCTGCGGAACGAATTTGACCACAGGAGTTGACAGCCCAGTCAAATCATGATGTAGTACTTGTTGTCGGCGCCCCCCACAATTGCGTCGGATGAGTACACCTCAAAAGATCGGTGCTTGTAGCTGGCTACCCCTCCCATCGCCAGCGGCAAGCACCGATCAACAATTTCAGGACCCATCGCTCCCGGCAGAGTCGCCGGGGCGGGCAGGTTCCAGGGCGGCCGCTCCGAGCCGATGGCCTGCGCTGTGGGACGAGCAGCGCAGTTGCATCTCTTGGTGGGAGCGGGTAGGCTAACGCTTTGCCCATGCCATCGACGACCCGTGACTTTTGACGCGGGCCGTTCTGCGTGCACCGACCCGGCACCGTGCCGGGACTTTGGAAGGACTCCACCTTGGCCGTCTCGCGCACTGCGTCGAAGAACACCAATGTCGTCTCACCCAGTGGCCGGATCTCGTTCGCGAAGATCCACGAGCCGCTCGAGGTTCCCAACCTGCTGGATCTCCAGGTCGAGTCCTTCGACTGGCTGGTCGGCAACGACGCCTGGCGGGCCAGGGTAGCCGCCGCGCAGGCCGAAGGTCGAACCGACGTCAACACCAAGTCCGGCCTGGAGGAGATCTTCGAGGAGATCTCGCCGATCGAGGACCTCTCCCAGACCATGTCGCTGTCCTTCCGCGACAACCGGTTCGAGGATCCCAAGCACTCCGTCGAGGAGTGCAAGGACCGTGACGTCACCTACGCGGCGCCGCTCTTCGTCACCGCCGAGTTCATGAACAACGACACCGGTGAGATCAAGAGCCAGACGGTGTTCATGGGCGACTTCCCGCTGATGACCGAGAAGGGCACCTTCATCATCAACGGCACCGAGCGCGTGGTCGTCTCGCAGCTGGTGCGGTCGCCGGGTGTCTACTTCGAGCAGACCGCCGACAAGACCTCCGACCGGGACATCTTCACCTGCAAGATCATCCCGAGCCGGGGTGCCTGGCTGGAGTTCGAGATCGACAAGCGCGACATGGTCGGCGTCCGGTTGGACCGCAAGCGCAAGCAGAACGTCACCGTGCTGCTGAAGGCGCTGGGCTGGACCAACGAGCAGATCCTGGCCGAGTTCGGCGAGTTCGAGTCGATGCGGCTGACCCTGGAGAAGGATCACACCGCCAACACCGACGAGGCGCTGCTCGACATCTACCGCAAGCTCCGTCCGGGCGAGCCGCCGACCCGCGAGGCCGCCCAGCAGATGCTGGAGAACTACTACTTCAACCCGAAGCGGTACGACCTGGCCAAGGTCGGCCGGTACAAGATCAACAAGAAGCTGGGCACCGGCCTGCCGTTCGACACCCAGGTGCTGACCCTGGACGACATCGTCGCCGCGATCCGCTACGTGGTCGCGCTGCACGAGGGCCGGGAGACCATCGGCGACCTGGTGATCGAGACCGACGACATCGACCACTTCGGCAACCGCCGGCTGCGCACCGTGGGCGAGCTGATCCAGAACCAGCTGCGGATCGGCCTCGGCCGCCTGGAGCGCACCGTCCGCGACCGGATGACCACCCAGGACATCGAGGCGATCACGCCGCAGACCCTGATCAACATCCGTCCGGTCTCGGCGGCGCTGAAGGAGTTCTTCGGCACCTCGCAGCTGTCGCAGTTCATGGACCAGACCAACCCGGTCGCCGGCCTGACCCACAAGCGCCGGCTCTCCGCGCTCGGCCCGGGCGGTCTCTCCCGCGACCGCGCCGGCATGGAGGTCCGTGACGTCCACCCGTCCCACTACGGCCGGATGTGCCCGATCGAGACCCCGGAAGGCCCGAACATCGGCCTGATCGGCTCGCTGGCGTCCTTCGCCCGGGTGAACGCCTTCGGCTTCATCGAGACGCCCTACCGCAAGGTGGAGAACGGCGTCGTCACCGAGCAGATCGACTACCTGACCGCCGACGAGGAGGACCGGTACGTCATCGCCCAGGCCAACGCCAAGGTGGGCGCCGACGGCAAGTTCATCGAGGACCGCGTGCTGGTGCGGGTCAAGCACGGTGACGCCGACGAGGTGCCGGCCGCCGACGTGCAGTACATGGACGTCTCCGCCCGCCAGATGGTGTCGGTGGCGACCGCGCTGATCCCGTTCCTCGAGCACGACGACGCGTCGCGGGCCCTGATGGGCGCCAACATGCAGCGCCAGGCCGTCCCGCTGATCCGCAACGAGTCGCCGCTGGTCGGCACCGGCATGGAGTACCGCGGCGCGGTGGACGCCGGTGACGTCACCGTGGCGACCAAGCCCGGCGTGGTCACCTCGGTGAGCGCCGACCTGATCGAGATCGCCGGCGACGACGGCACCTACACCACCCACCGGCTGGCGAAGTTCCGCCGCTCCAACCAGGCCACCTGCATCAACCAGCGTCCGCTGGTGACCGAGGGTGACCGGGTCGAGATCGGCACCCCGCTGGCCGACGGCGCCTGCACCGACCGCGGTGAGATGGCGCTGGGACGCAACCTGCTGGTCGCGTTCATGCCGTGGGAGGGCCACAACTACGAGGACGCGATCATCCTCAGCCAGCGGCTGGTGCAGGACGACGTGCTCACCTCGATCCACATCGAGGAGCACGAGATCGATGCCCGCGACACCAAGCTGGGCCCGGAGGAGATCACCCGCGACATCCCGAACATCGGCGAGGACATGCTGGCCGATCTCGACGAGCGCGGCATCATCCGGATCGGTGCCGAGGTCGGCACCGGTGACATCCTGGTCGGCAAGGTCACCCCGAAGGGCGAGACCGAGCTCACCCCGGAGGAGCGGCTGCTGCGCGCCATCTTCGGCGAGAAGGCCCGTGAGGTCCGCGACACCTCGATGAAGGTGCCGCACGGCGAGACCGGCACCGTGATCGGCGTCCGCGTCTTCGACCGCGAGGAGGGCGACGAGCTTCCCCCCGGCGTGAACCAGCTGGTGCGGGTCTACGTCGCCCAGAAGCGGAAGATCTCCGACGGCGACAAGCTCGCCGGCCGGCACGGCAACAAGGGCGTCATCTCCAAGATCCTGCCGGTGGAGGACATGCCGTTCCTGGAGGACGGCACCCCGGTCGACATCGTGCTGAACCCGCTGGGCGTCCCCTCCCGGATGAACGTCGGCCAGGTGCTGGAGACCCACCTCGGGTGGGTGGCCAAGACCGGCTGGGACATCACCGACGTCGACGAGCCCTGGGCCGACCGGCTCAAGGAGGTCGGCCTCGGCCGGGTGGACGGCGACTCCCGTCTGGCGACGCCGGTCTTCGACGGCGCCAACGAGCAGGAGATCGCCGGTCTGCTGGAGCACGGCCTGCCGCAGCGCGACGGCCTGCAGCTGGTGGACGCCGGCGGCAAGGCCCAGCTGTTCGACGGCCGCTCCGGCGAGCCGTACCCGGAGCGGGTGGGCGTCGGCTACATCTACATGCTGAAGCTGCACCACCTGGTGGACGACAAGATCCACGCCCGGTCGACCGGCCCGTACTCGATGATCACCCAGCAGCCGCTGGGCGGTAAGGCGCAGTTCGGCGGTCAGCGGTTCGGTGAGATGGAGGTGTGGGCGCTGGAGGCCTACGGCGCCGCCTGGGCGCTGCAGGAGCTGCTCACCATCAAGTCCGACGACGTCCCCGGCCGGGTCAAGGTCTACGAGGCGATCGTCAAGGGCGAGAACATCCCGGAGCCCGGCATCCCCGAATCCTTCAAGGTGCTGGTGAAGGAAATGAAGTCGCTGTGCCTGAACGTGGAGGTCCTCTCCTCCGACGGCACGGTCGTCGAATTGCGTGATTCCGAGGACGACTTCCGCGCCAGCGAGGAGTTCGGGATCGACCTGTCCCGGCGCCCCGGCGCTGATTCCTTCCAGTCCATCGACGAAGTCTGAGCAGTAGCTCAAGAGAAAGGGCACACAACGTGCTGGACGTGAACTTCTACGACGAGCTTCGCATCGGGCTGGCCACGGCCGACCAGATCCGGGAATGGTCACACGGCGAGGTGAAGAAGCCGGAGACCATCAACTACCGGACGCTCAAGCCCGAGCGCGACGGCCTGTTCTGCGAGAAGATCTTCGGTCCCACCCGGGACTGGGAGTGCTACTGCGGCAAGTACAAGCGGGTCCGCTTCAAGGGCATCATCTGCGAGCGCTGCGGCGTCGAGGTGACCCGCAGCAACGTGCGTCGCGAGCGGATGGGCCACATCGAGCTGGCCGCTCCGGTGACCCACATCTGGTACTTCAAGGGCGTGCCGAGCCGGCTGGGCTACCTGCTGGACATCGCCCCGAAGGACCTGGAGAAGGTCATCTACTTCGCCGCCTACATGATCACCGCCGTGGACGAGGAGGCGCGGCACCGCGACCTGCCGTCCCTGGAGGCCAAGGTCGAGGTCGAGCGCAAGCAACTGGAGCAGCGTCGCGACAACGACGTGGAGACCCGCCTGCAGAAGCTGGAGGAGGACCTCAAGCAGCTGGAGGACGAGGGCGCCAAGGCCGACATCAAGAAGCGGGTGCGCGAATCCGGTGAGCGCGAGGTCAAGCAGGTGCGCGACCGCGCGCAGCGCGACCTCGACCGGCTGGACGCGGTCTGGAGCCGGTTCAAGGGCCTCAAGGTGCAGGATCTGGAAGGCGACGAGATCCTCTACCGCGAGATGAAGAACCGCTTCGGCAAGTACTTCGAGGGCTACATGGGCGCCGAGGCGATCAAGCGCCGGCTGGCCACCTTCGACCTGGCCGCCGAGGCCGATTCGCTGCGCGAGATCATCCAGACCGGCAAGGGGCAGCGCAAGACCCGCGCCCTGAAGCGGCTCAAGGTGGTGGCGGCCTTCCTGAACACCACCAACTCGCCGCTGGGCATGGTGCTGGACGCCGTCCCGGTCATCCCGCCGGACCTGCGTCCGATGGTGCAGCTGGACGGTGGCCGGTTCGCGACCTCCGACCTCAACGACCTGTACCGCCGGGTGATCAACCGGAACAACCGGCTCAAGCGGCTGCTCGACCTGGGCGCGCCCGAGATCATCGTGAACAACGAGAAGCGGATGCTGCAGGAGGCCGTCGACTCGCTGTTCGACAACGGTCGCCGCGGTCGTCCGGTCACCGGGCCGGGCAACCGTCCGCTGAAGTCGATCTCGGACATGCTGAAGGGCAAGCAGGGCCGGTTCCGGCAGAACCTGCTGGGCAAGCGCGTCGACTACTCCGGCCGTTCGGTCATCGTGGTCGGCCCGCAGCTGAAGCTGCACCAGTGCGGCCTGCCCAAGGCGATGGCGCTGGAGCTGTTCAAGCCGTTCGTGATGAAGCGGCTGGACGACCTGAACCTGGCGCAGAACATCAAGAGCGCCAAGCGGATGGTCGACCGGCAGCGTCCGGTGGTGTGGGACGTGCTGGAGGAGGTCATCAGCGAGCACCCGGTGCTGCTGAACCGTGCTCCCACCCTGCACCGCCTCGGCATCCAGGCGTTCGAGCCGCAGCTGATCGAGGGCAAGGCGATCCAGATCCACCCGCTGGTCTGCACCGCCTTCAACGCCGACTTCGACGGCGACCAGATGGCAGTGCACCTGCCGCTGAGCGCGGAGGCGCAGGCCGAGGCCCGCATCCTGATGCTGTCGACCAACAACATCCTGAAGCCGGCGGACGGTCGTCCGGTGACCATGCCCACCCAGGACATGGTGATCGGCCACTACTTCCTCACTCTGGAGCAGCCGAACCTGCCCGGTGAGGGCCGGGCCTTCTCCTCGGTCTCCGAGGCGATCATGGCCTTCGACGCCGGCCAGCTCGGGATCGGCGCGAAGTGCCGGATCCGGTTCACCGACATCGTGCCGCCGGCCGGTTCGGAACTGCGGGCCGATGGCAGCATCCTGCTGGAGACCACGCTGGGTCGCGCCCTGTTCAACGAGGCGCTGCCAGCCGACTACCCGTACGTCAACACCGAGGTGGGCAAGAAGAAGCTGGGCCAGATCGTCAACGATCTCGCCGAGCAGTACCCGAAGGTCGCGGTGGCCACCACGCTGGACAAGCTGAAGGATCTCGGCTTCAAGTGGGCCACCCGCTCCGGTGTGACGGTGTCGATCTCGGACGTCCAGACTCCGCCGAACAAGCCGGAGATCCTGGCCTCCTACGATGCCCGGGCAGCCAAGATCACCAAGCAGTACGAGCGCGGCAAGGTGACCGAGGAGGAGCGGCACCAGGAGCTGGTGCAGCTGTGGACCGACGCCACCGCCGAGCTGACCGCCGCGATGGAGGCGAACTTCACGAAGAACAACCCGATCTTCATGATGGTCCACTCCGGCGCCCGAGGGAACATGACCCAGATGCGCCAGATCGCCGCCATGCGTGGCCTGGTGGCCAACCCGAAGGGTGAGATCATCGCCCGGCCGATCAAGTCCAACTTCCGTGAGGGCCTGAGCGTGCTGGAGTACTTCATCTCCACCCACGGTGGCCGGAAGGGCCAGGCCGACACCGCGCTGCGGACGGCCGACTCGGGCTACCTCACCCGACGGCTGGTGGACGTCTCGCAGGACGTCATCATCCGCGAGGAGGACTGCGGCACCGAGCGTGGCCTGACCAAGCAGATCTCGGAGATCGGCCGCAACGGCAAGCTGGTGCCGGCCCGCAACATCGAGACCGCGGTCTACGCCCGGACGATCGCCGCCGACGTGGTGACCGCCGAGGGCAAGGTGCTGGCCAAGGCCGGCTCCGACCTGGGCGACGTGAACATCAAGAAGCTGCTGAAGAACGGCATCAACGAGGTCAAGGTCCGTTCGGTCCTGACCTGCGAGTCGGCCTTCGGCACCTGCGCGATGTGCTACGGCCGGTCGCTGGCCACCGGCAAGCTGGTGGACGTCGGCGAGGCGGTCGGTATCGTCGCGGCGCAGTCGATCGGCGAGCCCGGCACCCAGCTGACCATGCGTACCTTCCACACCGGTGGTGTGGCCGGGGACGACATCACCCAGGGTCTGCCGCGTGTGGTGGAGCTCTTCGAGGCCCGCCAGCCCAAGGGCAAGGCGCCGATCGCCGAGGCCGCCGGCCGCGTCCAGATCGTCGAGGGGGAGCGCTCGCGCAAGCTGGTGATCGTCCGCGACGACGGGGAGGCCGATCTGGAGTATCCGCTGCCGCGGCGGGTGCGGTTGGAGTGGGAGGACGCCACCGGCGCCCGTCACTCGATCGGCGACGGCGATTAGGTCAGCGCCGGCCAGCAGCTCTACGCCGGCACGCCCGATCCCCAGGACGTGCTGCGGGTCTCCGGCCTGCGCAAGGTGCAGGAACACCTGGTGGAAGAGGTCCAGGCGGTGTACCGGACGCAGGGTGCTCCGATCCACGACAAGCACATCGAGATCATCATCCGGCAGATGCTCCGCCGGATCACGGTGATCGAGTCGGGGGACACCTCGATGCTGCCCGGTGAGCTGGTGGACCGGAACTCGTTCGAGTCCGAGAACCGGCAGATGGTGACCGAGGGCCGTACCCCCGCGCAGGGGCGTCCGGTACTGATGGGCATCACCAAGGCCTCGCTGGCGACCGAGTCGTGGCTCTCGGCGGCCTCCTTCCAGGAGACCACGAAGGTGCTCACCGACGCGGCCATCCACGCCAAGTCCGACTCCCTGGTCGGTCTGAAGGAGAATGTCATCCTGGGCAAGCTGATCCCGGCCGGCACCGGCCTGGACCGGTACCGCAACATCCGGGTGGAGCCCACCGCGGAAGCCCGGGCGGCTGCCTACGACCTCTCCTACGATCCCTACGACTACGACCTGAACGTCGGCGGCGGCGCGCTGCCGCTCGACGAGTTCGACACCGGCGAACTGCGCTGACTCTGACCGGTGGCACCCCCTCAACAACAGGGTGCCACCGGTTCGTCACGCCCACCCGCCACCACCCCGCTGCATCGAGCGCTTCCGCTAACGTCGAGCGCTTCTCCCTAGGCACAAGCGCTCGACGCCAAGGGAAGCGGTCGGCGGTCTGGGTGGCTCGACAACCGTTGTATCGGTCCGATCAACAGCGGTCCTCGTCGTCGGTCGGTTTGATGCAACCGGGGAGAGCGACTAAGCTGTTCCACTGGGTCTGGGAGACCGGATCCTTGTGCGCGGGTATCGCTGGGCCTGAACGGCCGCGATCCCACCGCCACCACCACACGACTTGCGTTCCACCAGAACGTGCAGACCCGACGAAAGAGATACCAGCAGGTGCCCACTATCCAGCAGTTGGTCCGCAAGGGCCGCGCTGACAAGGTCAGCAAGTCCAAGACGCCCGCGCTGAAGGGCTCGCCGCAGCGCCGTGGGGTGTGCACCCGCGTCTACACCACCACCCCGAAGAAGCCGAACTCCGCGCTGCGCAAGGTCGCCCGCGTCCGGCTCTCCTCGCAGGTGGAGGTGACCGCCTACATTCCCGGCGTCGGCCACAACCTGCAGGAGCACTCGATGGTGCTGGTGCGCGGTGGCCGGGTGAAGGACCTGCCGGGCGTGCGGTACAAGATCATCCGCGGCTCGCTCGACACCCAGGGTGTGAAGAACCGCAAGCAGGCCCGTAGCCGCTACGGCGCGAAGAAGGAGAAGTAATGCCTCGTAAGGGCCCCGCCCCGAAGCGTCCGGTGGTCGTCGATCCGGTCTACGGCTCGCCGCTGGTCTCGCAGCTGGTCAGCAAGATCCTGCTCGACGGCAAGAAGACCGTGGCGCAGAGCATCGTCTACGACGCCCTGGAGGGCACCGCGCCAAGACCGGCGTCGATCCCGTCCAGACCCTGAAGAAGGCGTTGGACAACATCCGTCCAGCCCTCGAGGTGAAGAGCCGCCGGGTCGGTGGCGCCACCTACCAGGTGCCGGTCGAGGTCAAGCCCGCCCGGGCCAACACCCTGGCGCTGCGCTGGCTGGTCAGCTTCTCCCGGCAGCGCCGCGAGAAGACCATGACCGAGCGGCTGATGAACGAGCTGCTGGACGCGTCCAACGGCCTGGGCGCCTCCGTGAAGCGGCGCGAGGACACCCACAAGATGGCTGAGGCCAACCGCGCCTTCGCCCACTACCGCTGGTGAGTTCCGCTTCTTTCTGATCCTTATTCAGGGCACGGTGCGACACACCGTGCCCTGACCCCTGACAAGACCTGCAATCGACCGGAAGGCTGAGCCCATCGTGGCCATCGACATCAAGACGGATCTGGCCAAGGTTCGTAATCTCGGCATCATGGCCCACATCGACGCGGGCAAGACCACCACCACCGAGCGCATCCTGTTCTACACCGGCATCAACTACAAGATCGGCGAGGTGCACGACGGCGCCGCGACGATGGACTGGATGGAGCAGGAGCAGGAGCGCGGCATCACGATCACCTCGGCCGCCACCACCTGTTTCTGGAAGGGCTACCAGCTCAACATCATCGACACCCCCGGGCACGTCGACTTCACCGTCGAGGTGGAGCGCAACCTGCGGGTGCTGGACGGCGCTGTCGCCGTCTTCGACGGTGTCGCCGGCGTCGAGCCCCAGTCGCAGACGGTGTGGCGCCAGGCCGACAAGTACAACGTGCCGCGGATCTGCTACATCAACAAGCTGGACCGCACCGGTGCCTCCTTCGA
Organism: Actinomycetes bacterium; assembly: GCA_023393755.1. Classification (GTDB taxonomy): domain Bacteria; phylum Actinomycetota; class Actinomycetes; order Propionibacteriales; family Propionibacteriaceae; genus Propionicimonas. The sequence continues at coordinate 11,225 of JAEXCA010000174.1, forward strand.
CTACTGCGTGAAGACCATCCGGGAGCGGCTGAACGCCACCCCGCTGATCATCCAGCTGCCGATCGGCGCCGAGGCCAGCTTCATCGGCGTGGTCGACCTGATCGGAATGCGCGCGCTCACCTGGCGCGGCGAGACCAAGGTCGGCGAGGACTACGAGGTCGAGGAGATCCCGGCCGACCTGGCCGATCGTGCCGCCGAGGCCCGTGAGGAACTCGTCCACGCCCTGGCCGAGCTGGACGACGAGTTCGGCGAGCTGTGGCTGGAGGTCGAGGACGAGGGACGCGAGTTCACCGTCGCCGAACTGCAGGCGGCGATCCGCCGGGTGGTGCTGGCCGGCAAGGGCAACGCCGTGGTCTGCGGCACGTCCTTCAAGAACAAGGGCGTGCAGCCGCTGCTGGACGCGATGGTGGCCTACCTTCCGGCCCCGACCGACATCCCGGCGATCGAGGGCTTCAAGCCCAACCATCCCGAGGAGGTCATCGAGCGGCACCCGTCCAACGACGACCCGCTGGCCCTGCTGGCCTTCAAGATCGCGGCCGACCCGCACCTGGGCAAGCTGACCTACCTGCGGATCTACTCCGGCGTGCTGAAGTCCGGCTCCCAGGTGATCAACTCCACCAAGGGCAAGAAGGAGCGGATCGGCAAGATCTACCAGATGCACGCCAACAAGCGTGAGGAGATCGAGCAGGTCGGTGCCGGCATGATCGTGGCGGTGATGGGCCTGAAGGACACCACCACCGGCGACACGCTCTGCGACCCGCAGAACCAGGTCGTGCTGGAGTCGATGGACTTCCCGAACCCGGTCATCGAGCAGGCCATCGAGCCGAAGACCAAGTCCGACCAGGAGAAGCTGTCGGCCGCCATCCAGCGGCTGGCCGAGGAGGACCCGACCTTCCAGGTGCACACCGACGAGGAGACCGGGCAGACCATCATCGCCGGCATGGGCGAGCTCCACCTGGAGATCCTGATCGACCGGATGAAGCGCGAGTTCCGGGTCGAGGCGAACATCGGCAAGCCGCAGGTCGCCTACCGCGAGACCCTGCGCCGTCCGGTGGAGAAGGCCGAGTACACCCACAAGAAGCAGTCCGGCGGTTCGGGCCAGTACGGCAAGGTGATCATCGCGCTGGAGCCGATGGAGCCGGGCTCGGGCTACGAGTTCGTCAACGCGGTCACCGGCGGCCGGATCCCGCGGGAGTACATCCCGGCGGTCGACCAGGGCGTCAAGGAGGCGATGGCCTTCGGCCCGCTGGCCGGCTACCCGGTGGAGGACATCAAGGTGACGCTGCTGGACGGCGCCTACCACGACGTCGACTCCTCCGAACTGGCCTTCAAGATCGCCGGCTCGATGGTCTTCAAGGAGGCCGCCCGCAAGGCCGACCCGGCCCTGCTGGAGCCGCTGATGGCGGTCGAGGTGACCACCCCGGAGGAGTACCTGGGCACCGTGATCGGCGACATCAACAGCCGTCGCGGCCAGGTGCAGGGGATGGACGAGGCACACGGCAACCAGGTCGTGCGGGCCCTCGTCCCGCTGTCGGAGATGTTCGGCTACGTGGGCGACCTGCGGAGCAAGACCTCCGGCCAGGCGTCCTACTCCATGGAGTTCCACTCCTACGGGGAATGCCCCAAGACGGTGGCCGAGGAGATCATCGCCAAGGGCCGTGGTGGGGCTTAACAGGTCAAGTTGACTCCCACCCGCCAGTAGACAAGACTTGGTCGGGTCCGCCCGAAAGCGGATCGTGACCATGCAGTCAGAAACCAACACACCGCCCCGCGGCAAGCGCGTGGCGACCATCCGAGAAGGAGCCCAAGTGGCAAAGGCCAAGTTCGAGCGGACCAAGCCGCACTGTAACATCGGCACCATCGGGCACATCGACCACGGCAAGACCACTCTGACCGCGGCGATTACGAAGGTGCTCCACGACCGTTACCCGGATCTCAACGCGGTCTCCGCGTTCGACCAGATCGACAAGGCGCCGGAAGAGCGCCAGCGTGGTATCACGATCTCGATCGCTCACGTCGAGTACCAGACCGAGAAGCGTCACTACGCGCACGTCGACTGCCCCGGTCACGCCGACTACGTGAAGAACATGATCACCGGTGCCGCCCAGATGGACGGCGCGATCCTGGTCGTGGCCGCCACCGACGGCCCGATGCCGCAGACCCGCGAGCACGTGCTGCTGGCCCGTCAGGTCGGCGTCCCGGCGATCGTGGTCGCGCTGAACAAGTGCGACATGGTCGACGACGAGGAGCTGATCGAGCTGGTCGAGCTCGAGGTGCGTGAGCTGCTCTCCGCCCAGGAGTTCGACGGCGACAACTGCCCGATCGTGCGCGTCGCCGCCTTCCCGGCGATGAACGGCGACGAGAACTGGTCCAACGCCATCATCGAGCTGATGGACGCCGTGGACGAGTACATCCCGCAGCCGGAGCGCGAGACCGACAAGCCGTTCCTGATGCCGATCGAGGACGTCTTCACCATCACCGGTCGCGGCACCGTGGTGACCGGCCGGATCGAGCGCGGCATCGTCCGCACCGGCGAGACCGTCGACATCATCGGCATCGCCGACAAGAAGCAGTCCACCACCATCACCGGTGTGGAGATGTTCCGCAAGATCCTCGACGAGGGTCGCGCGGGCGAGAACGTCGGCCTGCTGCTGCGCGGCACCAAGAAGGACGACGTCGAGCGCGGCATGGTCGTGATCAAGCCGGGTTCCACCACCCCGCACACCGACTTCGAGGCCAACGTCTACGTGCTGACCAAGGAGGAGGGTGGCCGTCACAAGCCGTTCTTCTCCAACTACAGCCCGCAGTTCTACTTCCGCACCACCGACGTGACCGGCGTCGTTCAGCTGCCCGAGGGCACCGACATGGTGATGCCCGGTGACAACACCGACATGACCGTGCACCTGAACAAGCCGATCGCGATGGAGGACGGCCTGAAGTTCGCCATCCGCGAGGGTGGCCGCACCGTGGGTGCGGGCCGTGTGACCAAGATCCTCAAGTGAGGCTCTGACCAGGCAAAGGCCGAGCGCCGGTCCCTTCGGGGGCCGGCGCTTCGTCGTTCCTCGGTCTCAACCGGCGGGGGAGCCGGCGCCCTGGGGCGGCGGTGCGCGTAGATTGCGGAGTCGGATCTGGAGAGGCGAGGCATGACCATTCACCGCGAGCACCCGTTCGCCGACGCCCAGCGGGACGTCGTCCGGCAGTTGCGTGGCCGGCTGGCCGCCGGGGTGACCCTGTGGACGGCCGGGGAGGGCACCCAGCGGGCCGGCCTGACCGTCTCGTCGCTGATGGTGGCGAACGGCAACCCCGCGCGGGTGCTCGGGCTGCTCGATCCGCTGTCGGAGCTGGTGGACGAGCTGGGCCGGACGCAGACCATCGCGGTGACCCTGCTCCGCCGCGACGAGCACTACCTGGCCGACGTGTTCGCCGGACTGGCCCCCGCTCCCGGAGGACGGTTCACGCAGGCCGGGTTCGTCCAGACCGCCTGGGGGCCGGTGCTGGCCGGCGACCGGAGCTGGGTCGGGCTGCGCCTGGAGGCCGGCGTCGAGGTCGGCTGGTCACTGCTGTTCACCGGGGCAGTCGAACGGATCGAGGTCGCCAGCGAGGACGCCCCACTGGTCCACCACCGCGGCCGCTACCAGGGAATCGGCTGACGATCGCCGCACCGCCCCGGACGGTTGAGCTTGTCGTAGACCCCGGCAAGCCAAGCTCGGGTGGACCGGGGATCGTCGATCAGCCTTCTGGGAGTTCGGCGCGGGTGGGCGGGTTGGAGCCCGCCCGGGAGACGGTGATCGCGGCGCAGGCCAGAGCCCGTCGGACGGCGGGCTCGATCTGGTCCCACCCCGCGGCGGCGAGCCGTTCGCGGGCCGCCACGCCACCGAGCAGGCCGGCGTCCAGCAGGCCGGAGAGCAGGCCGGACATGAACGAGTCGCCGGCTCCGACGGTGTCGACCACGGAGGTCGGTGGGGCGGGCAGCCTGTGGAACTCGCCCTGCACCAGCACCAACGTGCCCTCGCCGCCCCGGGTGACCGCGCACAGCCGCGGGCCGAGCGCGGACCAGGCGGTCAGGACGTCCTCCAGCGACCGTCCCGGGTAGAGCCAGACGATGTCCTCGTCGGAGGCCTTCACCACGTCCGCTGCGGCGACCAGCGCCTCCATCTCGTCGCGCACCTGATCCGCCGTGCCCACGATGGACGGGCGGGCGTTGGGATCGTAGGAGACCGTCGCCCGCTGCCGCGCCCGGGCGACGATGGCCGCCACCGCCCGGCCGCCCGGCTTCAGGGTGGCGGCGATCGAGCCGGTGTGGACGTGACCGCCGTGGTCGAGTTCCAGTTCGGGATCGAGTTGCCAGTCCAGGTCGAACTGGTAGCTGGCCGCGCCGTCGGCGTCCAGCCGGGCCGCGGCGGTCGGCGTCCGTTCGGCCCGGGTGCTACCGGGGGAGAGCTTCACCCGCTCGCCGGCCAGCAGATCGGCGATCCGTCGCCCGCGGGGGTCGGTTCCGATGTGGGTGGCCAGCTCGGTGGGGTGCCCGAGCCGGGCCAGGCCGATCGCCACATTGGCCGGGCTGCCGCCGACGTGCTCGACCGGGTCGCCGGAATGGGGGATGACGATGTCGATCAGCGCTTCGCCAATCACCAGGACGGGTAGCTCCATGGCTCTCACCCTAGTGGTTGGCGAGGTTCGGCCGCGGCCTCTTCGGCCCAATGCCGGGGGTCGAAACCCGTTGCCACCGGCCCGTCGGCGAGCCGTTCGACAGGCCTGGGCAGCGTTGCCGGCGTCGCTAGAGTTCCTCGTCGGCGAGTTCGTCCAGGGCCGAGGCGAGATCCTCCCCGCTCACCGGCCCGGCGATCCTCAGCCGGGCGCCATGGGCCTCGAACGAGCGGACCACCGGCAGCAGGCTGAGGTGCTCCACCAGCAGCACCGCCAGGATGGTGCCCACCTCGACCTCCTCCAGCAGTTCGACGATGTCGTGGCCGTCCAGCAGGTCGCTGGAGGAGCCGGCGAAGGCCGACAGTTCCAGACCGGTCACCTCGGCCAGGGTGTCGGCGTCGAGCACCTCGGCCTCGTCCTCGGCCACCCGGTGCAGGAACTCCAGATCGAGGATCCGGATCAGTTGGCCCTCGACCGCCGCGGCGAGGTCGTCCCATGGCTGCCGGGGGCAGTCGGCGGGCAACTCGAAGGCCACGATCTCGATCGGGCCGAGATGCTCGTCGGCCGGCGGCAGCGGTTCGGTCATGGATGACAGGCTAGTTGCCGGGGCGATCCGGGCACCGGCCCCCGGCCGTCCGCTCACCCCTGACGGCGCTGGATCGCCGCCCACTCGTCGCGCAGCCCGACCGTCCGGTGGAAGAGCCCCGGGGCGTCCGGATCGGCCGCGAAGTAGCCCAGCCGCTCGAACTGCACCACCTCGCCAGGGTCGGCTTCGGCCAGGGCCGCCTCGGCCCTGCCGGTCAGCAGTTCGCGGGAATCGCGGTTGAGGTCGTCCAGCGGTTCGCCGGTCGCCTCGCCCGGGACGGCCGCGGTGAACAGCCGGTCGTAGAGGGCCGCGGTGATCTCGACCGCGTGGTCGGCGGAGACCCAGTGCATGGTCGACTTCACCTTGCGGCCATCGGGCGCGTCGCCGCCCTGGGTGGCTGGATCGTAGGTCGCGTGGACGGCGGTGACCCGGCCCTCGGCGTCCTTCTCCACGGACGTCGCGGTGACCAGGTAGGCACCCCGCAGCCTCACCTCCCGGCCGATCGACAGCCGGAAGAACTTCGGCGGCGGAACCTCCGCGAAGTCCTCGGACTCGATGAACAGCTCGCCGCTGAACGCCACCCGCCGGGTACCGTCCCCGGGGTTCTCCGGGTTGTTGGTGACCTCGAAGTACTCCACCACCGGCCGCCCGGCCCCGTCCGTCGGCCAGTTGTCGATCACCAGCCGCAGCGGACGCAGCACCGCCATCCGCCGCTGCGCGGTCGCGTTCAGCTCCCGGCGGACGAAGGCCTCCAGCGCCTCGATGTTCTGCCGGCTGTTGGTCCGGGTGGTGCCGATCTCGGTGCAGAACGCCCGGATCGCCGCCGCCGGGTAGCCGCGGCGCCGCAGCCCCGAGAGGGTGGGCATCCGCGGGTCGTCCCAGCCGTCCACCACGCCGTCGGCGACCAGCCTGGCCAGCCGCCGCTTGCTGGTGACGGTGTGGGTGAACTCCAGCCTGGCGAACTCGATCTGCTTGGGCTTGTCGCCGGGCAGCGGCAGGTGCTCCAGGTACCAGTCGTACAGCGGACGGTGGGTGTCGAACTCCAGCGTGCAGATCGAATGGGTGACCCCCTCGATCGCGTCGCTCTGGCCGTGCGCCCAGTCGTAGGTGGGGTAGATGCACCAGTCGTCGCCGGTCCGGAAGTGGTGGCTGTGCCGGATCCGGTACATCACCGGGTCGCGCAGCGCCATGTTCTCGTGGTTCATGTCGATCCTGGCGCGCAGCACCCTCGTCCCGTCCGGGAACTCTCCGGCCCGCATCCGGCGCAACAGGTCGAGGTTCTCCTCGGTGCCGCGGTTCCGGTAGGGGCTCTCGACGCCGGGCCTGCCGAAGCCGCCCCGCTGGGCCGAGATGGTCTCGTTGTCCTGGTCGTCGACGTAGGCCAGGCCCTGCCCGACCAGGTACTCGGCCCACTCGTAGAGCCGGCCGAAGTAGTCCGAGGCGTGCAGCACCTGCGCCGGTCGATAGCCCAGCCAGTCGATGTCGGCCAGGATCGACTCGACGTACTCGGTCTCCTCGGTGTCGGGGTTGGTGTCGTCCAGCCGGAGGTTGCAGCTGCCGCCGAAGTCCCGGGCGGTGCCGAAGTCGACGGTGATCGCCTTGGCGTGCCCGATGTGCAGGTACCCGTTCGGTTCGGGTGGGAACCGGGTCTGGACGCGACCGCCGTACGTCCCCTGCTCGTTGTCCCGCCGGATGATGTCGCGGATGAAATCGTTGGCGGCAGCAGGCTCGGTCATGGCCGCCAAACTACCATCGCGCCGCCGCCCGACGATCACTGCAACCAAACCCTCCGAGCGTGGGTAGACAGGGGCATGAAGACCTCGCTCGGGAAACTCCCGGACCGGCCGGCCGAGTTGCCGCGGCCAGCCGCCGGGGGTGTTGGGGACCGCTCCCGGCGCGGCCCCGCTGCGGGCCGGGGGAGGCCGGTTCCGCCGCCGGCCGCGGTCGCCTGCCCGTCCGCCGAAACCGACCAACCGCGCACCGCCGCGCCCGAACCGGAGTTGGATGGAACCATGGAGCAGCCCGAGGTGCCGGCCGCCCAGCCCGGCCAGGACGATCTCAGCACCGCCGACGGCTTCAGCCGCTGGGTCCGGCCGCACTGGCCGGCGATGGCCCGGCTGGCCGCCCGCTACTGCGTCGATGCGGACGACATCCTGCAGGACGCCCTGGTGGCGGCCTGGCGCAAACGCTCCCAGTTCGACCCCGCGCGCGGCACCGCGCGCACCTGGCTGCTGGCGATCACCGCCGACCAGCGCTCCAAGGCCTGGCGCCGGACCGTCCGCGCCCTGTCCCGGCCCTGGGCCGATCCCGAGGCCGGACGGTCGGGATCCGCCCGCAGCGCGGCACCGGAGGAAGCCTCCCCGGAGCTCCAGCTCGATCTGCGCCGCGCCATCGGCCGACTGCCCGCCAAGCAGGCGCTGGCCGTCGACCTGTACTACTACCTCGGGCTCGGGATCTCCGACGTGGCAGCCGTGATGCGTTGCCCGGAGGGCACCGTGAAGTCGTACCTCTCCCGCGCCCGCGACCGACTCCGCACCCAGTTGGGGGATGACTACCGATGAACGATCTCGATGAACTGCTCCGCGAGGACGCCCGCAGCTGGCAGACTCCCCGGGTCGCCGGCCCCGACCTCGACACCGCGCTGGCCCGTGCCTCGGCCCGGCGGTCCAAGCTGGGCACCGCCGCCGCGCTGGTCGTGGTGGTCGCCCTGGCCGCCGGCGGCACGATCGCGGTGAACCGGCTGGCGCCGGTGGTCCCGGCGACCCCGGACCCGCGGGAGACCCCCAGTCTGCCGCTCCCGGCGCCGACACCGACGGCCGCCCCGACGGCCGACCCGCTGGCAGCTCTCACCGACGCCGTCCACGACCAGGCGGTGCGGTTCGGCGTCCCGGCCCAGGCGGACGCGGTGCGGACCACCTGGCTGCAGGCGCAGGAGTTCCTGCCCGCCTCCGGTGACGAACCGAGCGCCGGGCCGCCCGGGGACACCGCCGTGTGGGTGGCCCAGGTGCGGGGGGAGTTCAGCTGCGACGACTGCCAGCCCACCCAGCAGGGGCCGGAGGGCACCGTCGACACGCTCGCGCTGGTGCTCACCGCTGACGGCTTCCAACGGATCTGGTTCGGGCTGGGCGAGGTCACCCGCCCGCTGGAGCGACTCGGGCAGGTCGTCGGGCTCGATCCCGACGGCAGCACGGGGGTGCTCTCCTTCACTCGCGCCGTCCACGCTCGGGCGGCGGAGTTCGGCATCCCGGTGAGCGGCGAGGCCGTGCTGACCACCTGGCTGAAGGCGCAGGAGTTCCTGCCGGCCGCAGGCGGCGGGACGGCCGGCGACACCGAGGTGTGGGTGGTCCAGCTGCGCGGCGAGTTCAGCTGTGACGACTGCCAGCCCACCCGGAGCGGACCGGAGGCGGGCGTGAGCGTGCTCACCCTGGTGCTGGACGCCCACAGCTTCGCGTCCTACCACGCCGAGCCCGGCGACGCCACCCGCCCACTCGACCAGCTGGGCGTCGTCCAGGCGGTCGACCTGGAGCTGGTCGCCTGACAACATCCCGGCCCCGGCAGGAAGCTGCTCCTCGGCCAGATCACGAGCAGGCTCGTGTCTGTCCTCGTCGTTGCGTCTAGGCTGGCCGGGCCATGACTGCACAACCTGCCCGCCTCCGCGTCGCGCCGTCGCCCACCGGCGACCCCCACGTCGGCACCGCCTACATGTCCCTGTTCAACCTCGCCTACGCCCGGGCCACCGGCGGCGCGTTCGTGCTCCGGATCGAGGACACCGACCGCGCCCGGTACGTCGAGACCTCCGAACAGCAGATCTACGACACCCTGAGCTGGCTGGGCCTGCAGTGGGACGAGGGCCCCGACCGGGGCGGCCCGTACGCGCCCTACCGGCAGTCGGAGCGGCTGGACACCTACCGCCCCTACGTCGAGCAGCTGATCGGGGCGGGCCACGCCTACCACTGCTGGTGCTCCACCGAGCGGCTGGCGGAGCTTCGTGCCGAGCAGCAGGCCAGCAAGTCGGCGGTCACCGGGTACGACCGGCTGTGTCACGGGCTCACCCGCGAGCAGCGGGCCGAGCTGCCCGGCTTCAGCGAGACCCCGGTGGTCCGGATGCTCGTTCCCGAGGACGTGCCGCTCAGCTTCACCGACCTGATTCGCGGCGAGGTGAACGCCCCTCGTCCGGACGACCAGGTGATCCTGAAGGCCGATGGCTTCCCGACCTACCACCTGGCCGTGGTGGTGGACGACCACCTGATGGGCATCACCCACGTGGTGCGCGGTGAGGAGTGGATCTCGTCCACCCCCAAGCATCTGCTGCTGTACCGCTGGCTGGGTTGGCAGGAACCCGCCTTCGCCCACATGCCGCTGCTGCGCAACACCGACAAATCCAAGATCTCCAAGCGGAAGAATCCGGCCGCCCGGCTGACCTGGTTCGTCGAGCAGGGCTACCTGCCCGAGGCGCTGCGCAACTTCCTTCAGCTGCTGGCCTACCCGCCGGTCCACGAGGGGACGGACGTCGCGAGCTTCGACGACTTCGTGGCGGGCTTCGAGTGGAACAAGGTCAACACCACCGGCCCGATCTTCGACCTGACCAAGCTGAACTCGCTCAACGGCGAGTACATCCGGGCGCTGAGCGCGGAGGAACTGGCCGACCGGGTGATCGGCTACGCGGTGCGCGAGGGGCAGTGGGGCGATCCGACGCCGGCGCAGGTCGAGCTGCTGCGGCGGGCCGTCCCGCTGGTGCAGGAACGGCTGGTGCTGCTCAGCGAGGCGGTGCCGAAGCTGGCCTACCTGTTCACCGCCGACGCCGACCTGACGATCGACCCGGACGCGCTGGCCAAGGCCGGGCCGGATGCCGCCGCGGTGGTGGCCGCAGCCACCGCCGCCCTCACCGAGTTGGGGGAGTGGAACCACGAGACCATCCAGGTCGCGCTCCGCACCGCCCTGGTCGACGGACTGGGCATCAAGCCGAAGTTCGCCTTCGGCCCGGTCCGGCTGGCCGTCACCGGCTCGACCGTCTCGCCGCCGCTGTTCGAATCCATGGAGCTGCTGGGCCGCGCGTCCTCGTTGACCCGCCTGGCCGCGCTGGCGGACAGGTTGGCGGAGTAGGCGAGCACCGCCCGGCCGGCGCCCCCGATCGTCCTGATGATCGGCGCCCGGGTAGAGCGGACGTAGGGTGGGCGAGAGAGGCGGACGGTGAGCGAGTCGGCATCAGCCAGGCGGTTGCTGCTGCGGTTCGCGCCGATGATCTACGGACCCACCGTGCTGTTCGCCCTGGGCGAGGGCGCGGTGGTGCCGCTGATCCCGATCCTGGCCGGGAAGCTCGGTGCCGATCTGGCGTTGGCCGGTCTGGTCGCCTCCGCCCTGGTGATCGGCCAGTTCGTCGGCAACCTGCCCGCCGGCTGGTTGGTGGCGAGGGTGGGCGAGCGGGTGGCGATGCTCGGGGCCGCGGCCCTGGCGCTGGTGGGCGTGGCCGGCCTGGCGCTCGCTCCCAGCCTGGCGGTGCTGGCCGCCGCGGTCTTTCTGATCGGGCTGTGCGCCGCCAGCTACGGCCTGGCGCGGCACGCCTTCATGACCGTGCGGGTGCCGTTCGCCTTCCGGGCCCGCGCCCTGGCGTTGCTCGGCGGGTCGTTCCGGTTGGGCATGTTCCTCGGACCCTTCTCCGCCGGCCTGCTGCTCACCCTGACCGGCTCCGAGGCCTCTGCCGCCTGGGCCTTCGGCGGCTGCCTGGTCGCCTGCCTGCTGCTGGTCGGCTTCGGCCCCGACCCCGAGACCAGCCTGCCGGGTGGGCCGGACGGCGAAGCCGTACCGGCAGCCGGACCGGCCGGGGTGTGGCGGACCATGGCCCGCCACCGCGGCGTGCTCGCTCGGCTCGGGCTGGCGGCGTCCTCGTTGTCGGCGGTGCGGTCGGCCCGTCAGGTCGTCCTGCCGCTGTGGGGGATCGCGCTCGGCCTGGACGCCCACACCATCGCCTTCGTGGTCGGCATCGCGGGCGCGGTCGACTTCGCCCTGTTCTATGCCAGCGGACAGGTGATGGACCGGTTCGGCAGGCTGTGGGCGGTACTCCCGGCAATGGTGCTGATGGGCGTCGGCTTCCTGCTGCTCTCGCTGACCCAGCACTGGCCGGCGGCCGCCACCTGGTACGTCGGCTGCGCGGGGGTGATCGGGTTGGGCAACGGGCTTTCCAGCGGCATCCTGATGACGCTCGGCGCCGATCTGGCGCCACCGGGGGACACGGCGGCCTTCCTGGGCTCCTGGCGCACCCTCACCGACGGAGGTGGGGCGCTCGCCCCGGTGCTGTTCTCTGGGATAGCTGGGATGGTGACGATCGGCGTGGGGACGGCGGCGATCGGCGCGATCGCGCTGGTGGGGGCGGTCGGCTTCGCCCGCTGGGTGCCGCGGTTCGTGCCGAGAGGCCCGGAGTAGACCGTCCGCGCGCCGGCCGCCGGTTCCACCCGGCGGCGGTGCTGGACAGCCGCCGATATTGCTGTTCTCAGGCTTCTCCCCGGCCTGGACCGAACCGCCACCGCAGAAGTGGTGGTTGTCAGCCCGGAATCGAGCCTGACAACCACAACCTCGGCGGTCCGGCTCGTCCGGGTCGAGGCCGGGTGCCTGATACCGACAAGACCGGCGGTTCGATCCTGGGATCAGCCAGGACGATCACCGAACCTGTTCGCGGGCCCGGGCGTCGGGGTCGGGCAGGGCGCCGGACCGGAGTTGCTGGGCGCCGGACCCGGGCGTCCGCGCGTTGTCCAGCCGGATGGCGACCACGCCGGCGACGATTGCCGCCCCACCGAGAAGCTGGACGGGGGTGGGGACCTCGCCCAGCACCACCGCGGCGACGATCGCGGCGAACAGCACCTCGGAGAGGCTGACGAAGCTGCCGAGCCGCTCGCCCATCAGCCCGATCCCCACCACGCCCAGCGAGTAGGCCAGCGCGGTGGCGATGATCACCACCACGGCCAGGGGCAGCCACCACGGCACGGATCCGCCGAGCAGTTCCACGTCCACCAGCGGCGCGGAGTACGGCAGGACACCGGTGAGGATCGCCACCCCCAGGACCACACCGCCGACCGGCAACCCGAAGGCCGGCAGCGCCAGGGGGTGCAGCGAGCTGGGCCGGGCGCTGAGCACGAAGTAGCCGGCCGCTCCCACCATCGCCAGCAGGCCGAACATCACCCCCAGCGGATCGAGCCGGGCGCCGGTGAGGTCGAGCACGCCGACCAGGCCGGCCAGGCTGAGCAGCGTCCCGCCGAGCACCAGCCGGGACGGGGCGCGACGGCTGCGCGCCCAGGCGAGCAGGACCAGCGCCACCGGCGCCAGGTACTCCAGCAGCAGCGCCACGCTCACGCTGATCCGGGTCACGGCCGCGAAGTACATCAGCTGGGCGGCCGCCACCCCCAGTGCGCCGAACCCCACGATCAACCGCCATTCCGCCAGCACCAGGTGCAACCGGCCGCGCATCGTCCACAGGCCGGCCGGCAGCAGCAGCACCGACGCGGCGGCGATCCGCCAGAACACCGCCGCCCCCGGGGTCCAGCCGGCTTCCAGCAGCGGACGGGCGAAGGTGCCCGACACCCCGAAGGCGAGCGAGGCGGCCAGTCCGGTCAGGACGCCGACGGTCACCCGGGTCGAGGCGGAGGAGGGCGGGGGAGAAGCCGGACGGAGCACAGTCCCATTGTGGGTGATCGGGACCGGTCCGGGTGCCGGCTTCCACGGCCCGGCGGCCGGTCGGCGGCGGGGAGTCGCCGGGCGGGATTCCGTCCTCTTTCGCCGGTGTCGGCGAGCGGACGGGGGCGGGGACGAACACGGCCCCGGATTTGGCATCACCAGGTGTGGCGTGAAAGAATCGACAGGTTGCTCCGGATCGGACGCCCACTCGGGCGGCCGGCCGGCAAGTCTGGTGCGTCAGTGCCGGGCCCTACCACGACTCAATCAAAACGAATCGTGCGCGGCCCAGAACAGGCCCGACACGCCCGACCGCGGGGGTCGGAGCAACAGCTTCCCCGGAAGATGCACCGGGAGAGCACCGAACGAGAGTGTAAGGACATCAAGTGGCGGGACAGAAGATCCGGATCCGACTCCGGGCTTACGACCACGAGGTCATCGACTCCTCGGCGAAGAAGATCGTCGACACCGTGACCCGTACCGGCGCGAAGGTTGCAGGACCCGTGCCGCTGCCGACCGAGAAGAACGTGTTCTGCGTGATCCGTTCTCCCCACAAGTACAAGGACAGCCGCGAGCATTTCGAGATGCGCACCCACAAGCGGCTGATCGACATCCTCGACCCGACGCCGAAGACCGTCGACTCGCTGATGCGGCTCGACCTGCCGGCCGGGGTCGATATCGAGATCAAGCTTCCGTGAGGTCACCGGTGATGAGCAGCGAACGTAGAGTCAAAGGACTGCTGGGCACCAAGCTCGGCATGACCCAGGTGTGGAACGAGGCCAATCAGGTCGTTCCGGTCACCGTGATCCAGGCCGGCCCGAACGTGGTCACCCAGATCCGCACCCCCGACAACGACGGCTACTCCGCCGTCCAGCTCGGCTTCGGTGCGGTCAAGGCCAAGAGCGTCACCAAGCCGGCCGCCGGCCACTTCGACCGCGCCGGGGTCACCCCCCGCAAGCACCTGGTCGAACTGCGCACCTCCGACGCCAGCACCTACGAGCTCGGGCAGGAGCTGACCGCCGAGGTCTTCGCCGCCGGCGAGATCGTGGACGTCACCGGCGTCAGCAAGGGCAAGGGCACCGCGGGCGTCATGAAGCGGCACGGCTTCAAGGGCCTGCGCGCCAGCCACGGTGTGCACCGCAAGCACCGCTCGCCCGGCTCCATCGGCCAGTCCGCCACCCCCGGTCATGTCTTCAAGGGCACCCGGATGGCCGGCCGGACCGGTGTGGAGAAGGTGACCGTGCAGAACCTCACCGTCCATGCGGTCGACGCCGAGCGCGGGCTGATCCTGGTCAAGGGCTCCGTGCCCGGCCCCAAGGGCGCCCTCGTCGTGGTGCGGTCCGCCGCCAAGAAGGGAGCCCAGGCATGAGCGAGTCCCTGACCGTCCCGGTGCTCGGCACCAAGAAGACCGTCGAGCTTCCTGCCAAGGACTTCGACACCCAGACCAATGTCCCGCTGATCCACCAGGTCGTGGTGGCCCAGCAGGCCGCCGCCCGCCAGGGCACCCACGCCACCAAGACCCGGGGCGAGGTCTCCGGCGGTGGCGCCAAGCCGTGGCGCCAGAAGGGCACCGGCCGCGCCCGCCAGGGCTCGCGTCGCGCCCCGCAGTGGACCGGCGGCGGCGTGGTGCACGGCCCGCAGCCGCGCAGCTACGCCCAGCGGACGCCCAAGAAGATGATCGCCGCCGCGCTCCGCGGCGCGCTGTCGGACCGGGCCCGCGAGGGTCGCGTCCACGTGATCGACCAGATCGGCGGCGAGACCCCGTCCACCAAGGCCGCGCTCGCCGCGCTGGCCGGGGTCGGCGGTGCCAAGCTGCTGGTGATCCTCTCCCGTGACGAGGACGTGGCCTGGCTGAGCCTGCGCAACGTCGCCTCGGTGCACGCGATCGCGGTCGACCAGCTGAACACCTACGACGTGCTGCTCAGCGACGACGTGGTGTTCACCACCAGGGCGCTGGCGGTCTTCACCGGCCAGGCCACTGCCGAGGAGGAGACGAAGTGAGCGACTTCAAGATCCGCGACCACCGCGACATCCTGCTGGCCCCCGTGGTCAGCGAGAAGAGCTACGGCCTGCTGGACGAGAACAAGTACACCTTCGTGGTCGCCCCCGACGCCAACAAGACCGAGATCAAGATCGCGGTCGAGCAGGTGTTCGGGGTCAAGGTCACCAGCGTGAACACGATCAACCGGATCGGCAAGCGCCGCCGCACCCGCTACGGCTGGGGCAAGCGCGCCGACAGCAAGCGGGCGATCGTCTCCGTGGCCGAGGGCCAGCGCATCGACATCTTCTCCGGCCCGGCGGTCTGAGAGCGAAGAGGACGAGAACATGGCTATTCGTAAGTACAAGCCGACCACCCCGGGCCGTCGCGGCTCGTCGGTGTCGGACTTCGCCGAGCTGACCCGCTCCACCCCGGAGAAGTCGCTCACCACGTCGAAGCCGAAGACCGGCGG
>JAEXCA010000019.1 GCA_023393755.1 Actinomycetes bacterium
GGCCCGGCCGGGGGGGCCCCCCCCCCCCCCCCCGACCCGGTGGGAACACCTCGGCCGCGCCCGGGTGTGAACCTCTGCCTCTGGTGACCTGTCAGTGACACACCCCACTCACGCGTTTATGCCGCCCCGGCGCCGCGAACGGTTCTCAGTCCGGCTGGTGCCTGATTCCCGCGCCATGTGGTCGACGTTGCCCGACGGATCACCGAGCAGGAATCACGCTAGCTTGCCAGCACGGCTCCGGCGGCCGCGTTCACCACCGGCACCGCCCGGCGCGACGCGGTGGAGACTGCCGGGGCGCTACCTGTCAGTGTTCTGGTTTCCGATACCGTTCCCATATCGTGAATCAGTGCAGCAGGCGGTAAACGGGGCTGGGAGGGGCTCGAAACGAGTGGACGACACCGAGGCGCCAACGTCACCGAGTGCCGAACTAGCCCTGACCGAGGGGTCCCTGACCGCCGAAATCGTCACCGTCGGCGAGGATGCGGGTCAGCCCGGTCGCCGGGCCGTGCGGGAGCGGACCGCCCGCAAGATCGAGGAGAGCTTCTCCCCCAACACCCTGCGCGCGTGGCGCTCGCGGTGGCGGCTGTGGGAGGACTGGTGCGCGGTCCAGGACCCGCCCGAACGCCCGCTGCCCGCCGACCCGGCCGCGGTCGCCGACTACCTGTCCGCCCTCGGCGATCTCGGGCACACCGCCTCCACCATGGAGGCCCACCTCGGCACCATCGGGTCTCGACATCGCCGCGAACTCGGCGTCGCCCTCGATACCTCGGCCGCTCGCCGCATCGTGGTCCAGCGTGCCCGCGAACAGGCGGCCGACCCCGACGAGCCCCCCAATGCCACTCTCCAGGCCACCGCCCTGACCCCGGCCCACGTCGCAAGGGCTGTTTCCCACCTCGACCTCGGCACGACCCGCGGCCTGCAAGAACGCGCCGTCCTGGTCCTCGCCCTCGCCCTCGGGGCCCGCCGCAGCGAGGTCGCCGCGCTCGCGCTCAACGACATCGAGGCCCTGCCGTACGCCGAGCCCCACCCTGAGGACGGAATCCCGGTACTGCGCACGGGACTTCGCGTGACGATCCGCCGTTCCAAGACCGACCAACGGGCCCGCGGGGCAGTTGTCTGGGTACGGGCCGGCCGACGGGCCCGGGACAGCTCTCCCGGCCCGACCTGCCCCGTCGCCGCCGTCCTGGCCTGGCGCGACCACCTGCGGCTCGAGCACGCGATAACCTCCGGGCCGCTGTTCCGCCGCATCGACCGATGGGGGAATCTGGCCCGCCCCGGACAGCGCGTCGCCGGCCGTCGCCCCGACCCGGCCACGGGCGCACACCGCGCGGACGACGGCGGCATCTCGGACCGCACCGTTGCCAACATCATCCAGCGCGCCACCGCAGTCCTGGCCCGTGAACTTGCTGGCGGAAGCGGCGAGTTCGCCTTGCCCCCCGCCCCGGCCGCCCCCCGTTCGAAAGCTGGAAGCCAAGGCACGAACAGCGCGGCCGACCGCGAACAGGCCCGTCGGGCCCGTGCACCCGAACGGCGCCGCCACCGGCGCGAACTCGCGAACAAGCCCGCCCGCTTCACGGGTCACAGCCCGCGCCGCGGCCACATCGACACCGCCCTCACCGCAGGCCAGGACCCCTACCTGGTCGCCCGTCGCACACGCTTCGCGGACGGGTCGAAACACTTCTGGCGGTACGTAGACCGCGCAAAGGGTTTCGACAGCGGCGAGGCCTCCAGGGGCCTGGGACTGTGAGCGGGCAACAGTTATCCAGGCCAACGCCTGTCACCGCCTCCAGACTCTGCCCTCGTAGCTCTCCGTAGCGGACCAGGGGTAAATGCCTGCCCTGCAAACGGCCAAGTGCCCGAGCGCCGTGCCTGGGCAGACCAGCGCGCCTAGGCAGCCCCGTCGGCCGCGAAAGCCGCCACCAACGTCGACGGCGGCCTTCTCGTTGCGACCGCCGTTGGGCAGGACGAGGCGGAAAGGGCACCGCCGGGCCCGCGGGCGGCCACCGCGCCCTCACCGGGGGCCCGCCGCGGGCACCTCCGGCGCGGCCAGGGCCTCATCCGATCCGGAAGGGGCGGCCACAAGGACGGCGCGCCGCGCCAGGGCATGGTCCTTTGTGCACCCATCCCGCGCTCAGCGCGCATCGTCGCCGAACTCGGCTACGACACACCGGTCACGCTGACGTGCCACACCACTGGCCCGACGGTGTACGGATTCAACGGCTGCGCCACCCGCGTCTGGAGAAGTTCACCACCGCAGGCGAGACCACCAGTCTTGTCTCCGATGGCTGGGTCCTCATCCCCGACACCGCCGACAAGCTCGCCCCCGCCTGCTGACCCCTCTCAGGGTCGCGCCTGGCCTGGTCATGGACTCCGTGCAGGTACTGCGTGTTCGTCGCCGGTGCCGGTCCAACGTCCCAGGACAAGCCAGAGCTCGTAGTGCAGGAGCCATGCCGAGGTCCACGGCAGGATCGTGTCCGAGAGGAACATGTGCTCCTTCCACTCTCCGGGCAGGTAGAGGCACAGGTCGCCGTCAGGGTAGACATGCGGAAGATCCGTGGCGTTCGGGTGCAAGGCCAGCGGCGGGTCGGTGACGATCACGCGCGGTCGGCGCCGGTGGCGGTAGGCGATCCGCACTGTGTAGTTCTTGCTCACTGGGGTGGGCTGAAGCGTGAGCGTGCAGACGAGTTCACCGCCTCGTACGGCGCCCTGGGCACTGGGGACGACTGCTTTGATCGCCGCCATCTGGCGGCCGAGGTTAACCGCGCGAGCCGGGATGCTGGCCATAGAAGGTGTTCGGCTTCCTGCGGGGGCCGACAGCGGCAGCGGACAGCAGCCCACTGGCACCCATCCGCTGACCGACAGGAGTCTTCACACGAGCCGCGTAGCTCGCGAAGGATCGCTTTATGGGGTCCTCCTGGGGAAAGGATTTGACGAGAGTGGAGTACACCACATCCAGGCCTTTGGACTCCATGAGGGAAAGGTTCTCCATGGTCGTACTGATCTCGGCGAACCAGGAGAAGAAGGCCTCGCGCCGCTCGGGATATTCATTCCATTTATCGGTGAAATTCTCCTCTTCGTGGGCGGGGTTGGGTACCCACCACTGACCGTCGCGCTTCTCGATGAACCGTCGCATGGAGCCGAGCACGTTCCGCAAGGCGGTGAACAGCTCATCCTCACCGCGATAGGCGCGGCCGGCGAGTGTGGTCAGGAGGATGGACGGCGGCCGGTTGTCGATGTCGTCGGCGAAGTAGAGCATGCAGTGCCACTTGAGGATCTGCACGAGGCGCTGCAGGGGACTGCGGATGTGGTGCTCGGGGACCTTCGCGACGCTGGCGGCCTGCTTCTTTTCGAGGAGAGCGCGGGACAGTTCCGAGCGTTTACGGAACCAGTGCGCGTAGCCGAGTGGGTTGCTGTGCTGCCAGGCACGGAGGTTCTTGTCCGTCAGGAGGATGCCGGTCGGCGGGTGTTTTTCATCGGGGATGGCGGGCAGGACGTCGAGGTGGAAGCCCGGATACCCCAGGGTCCAGCAACGGCGGCGGGACTCGAGGCTGTCCGGGCCGTCGGTGTGGCCCTGGCTGAGCTTCCAGCGCCGATAGGCGATGAGCTGGTCGCCTACTCGCTGCTTCAGCTCTTCCTTCGACGTACTGTCTTTTTGCAGTGGGAGCTGGCACACGAGGTCGATGTCGTACTCACCGCTCTCCGTGGCGGGGCGGACTACGGTGCCGAGGAGAAAAGAGCCCTGGGAGTGGATCTCCCATCCGGGGCTGCCGTTGTCCGCGAGCCAGGTACCGACCTCTGTGTAGCGCTGAACCGCGGTGTCGTGCAGATCCGGGGATATATCGAGGACTTCGACAGCACCGTCGAGCAGCATGGACAGCATCTGCTCAAGTGAGTCGGTGCTGTCCCGCGTCTGGGAGAGCGGGTTCACGTCATTCCTTACGAGCCGGGTACAGGGGGGTGAATACCGGCGCGTGGTGATCGCAGAAGGTGCGATGAACGGCCGGGGAGACGTCGCGGCTGACGTGTCCGGCGAGCCCCGAGAGGGTTTTGGTATCGACGTTGTCCAGGGCGACGGCGCCGGTGGGCACCGTCGGGTTGAGTCGGAGTACGTTCTCCTTGCCGACGAAGTGGCGAACTTGCTTTGCGGCACTTTCGCTCTGTGCGCGCATGAGAATCTCGACCGCGTCGCCGGCCCAGGGCAGGAGGCCGCCGCGGTCGAGGCGGCGGTGGCGGTGGCGGACGTCGGTGGTGGTCCCGAGGCTGAACACCCGGATCGTGTCTAGGGGCACGGACAACGGGCCCACCGCCTCAGTCAGCGCGACCATGGCCGGGTTGTTCGCCCAGACACCGCCGTCGACAAGCCGCGCTCCGTCCAGGGGCATGCCAGGCAGGTAGGTCGGTGCGGCGGAGGTGGCCAGCGCGACGTTGACGGCCTTCTCGCGCCAGTCGCGCTTGAGGCTGGCCAGGTGCGGGGTGCGGAAGAGGTACACGTCGTCGGCGGCGATGTTGTAGGAGGTGATCACCAGGCGCTTGGTGCTCTCCCCGAAGGTGCGGTCGCCGAACACTTCGGTGAGGGCCGCACGCAGCGGCTCAGCGCTGTACTTCGCGCGCATCAGGTGCCGCAGGCCGCGCATGCGGCTGCGGTCCCGGAAGATACGCGGCCCATGCTCGGTGTAGAACTCGAGGATCTGCTGCGGGGACAGCCCAAGTC
>JAEXCA010000047.1 GCA_023393755.1 Actinomycetes bacterium
CTCGACGGGAAGGGTGGCGCTCGATGCAGGACGCCGACGGCAGGCGGGCAGTCCGATGAGCCGGGCCCTGATCGTCGTGGACGTCCAGAACGACTTCTGCGAAGGGGGGTCGCTGGCGGTGGCGGGCGGGGCGGCGGTGGCGTCCGCCATCTCGGATCTGCTGGGTGGTGAGCATGGCTACGACCATGTGGTGGCCACCCAGGATCACCACATCGACCCCGGCTCGCACTTCTCCGACACCCCCGACTACATCGACAGCTGGCCGGTGCACTGCGTCGCCGGGACGCCGGGGGCCGACTTCCACCCCAATCTGGTCAACCGGCCGTTCGAGGCGGTGTTCACCAAGGGCGAGTACGCCGCCGCCTACTCCGGTTTCGAGGGCGCCGCGGACGGCGAGTCGCTGGCCGAATGGCTGGCCGATCACGAGGTGACGGCGGTGGACGTGGTGGGCATCGCCACCGACTACTGCGTCCGGGCCACCGCGCTGGACGCCGCCGCGGCCGGCCTACCCACCCGGGTGCTGCTGAACCTCACCGCCGCGGTCGCCCCCGACCGGGTGGACGCCACGCTGGCGGACTTCGAGGCAGCCGGGGTGACGGTGGTCAGGTAGTCGGCTCGAACGGGTTGATCAGCCGGAGCCCCAGCCCAACGAAGTCCCGGGTGTTGCGGGTGACGAGGGTGAGGTCGTGCGCCAGCGCGGTGGCAGCGATCAGACCGTCGACCACCGGTACCGGACGGTTGGCGCGCAGCCGCGCCCACGACGTCACTACCGTCTGGTCGACGTCCAGCACGCGCTCGGTGAACCGGTCGACCAGCTCGGTCAGCCATGCCTCGATGGACGCCGCGGAGTGAGGATCCCGCTTGGTGAGCAGTTCGACCCCGTAGCGAATCTCACCCAGGGTCAGCACACTCATGAAGAGCTGGCCCGCCGGGGCATCGTCCAGCCAGGCAACGACTCCTGGAGACGGAACTCGACGACGGCGCTCCGACAGCACATTGGTGTCGACCAGGTACCCATTCATAGTTCATCAATGAACAACGGACGATCCGGCTCGAGTGTGCGCTCGGGCAACTCGAGGTCATCGAAGTACGGCCCGGACCGCAGGAACTCGGTGAACGAGATCTCCGGCCCCTCGGGGTGGGCCGCACGGTAATCCATAATGTCCACCACCACAGCAACCGGCTGGCCATGGCGAGTGATGAACTGCGGCTCCCCCGTCTCCGCGGCGCGCACCACTTCACTGAAGCGTTGCTTCGCGGATTGGAGCTGCCAGGTCGTCATACCGCCAGGGTATGGCAATTCTGTCTAGACTGTCTAGACTTTTCTGCCTACTCCGCCGCGAGCTGCGCCGCCACCTGACGGGCAGGACGGCCCAGCGAGCGCAGCACCGGCAGCGTGGTGGAGGCCACCACGATCGCCGCGCAGATCACCACCACGACCACCAGTTCCAGCCACGGGACGACGACGGGGGCAATCGCTCCCCGGCCGAGGTTGTTCGTCCCCACCACGAACACCGCCACGCCGACCGCGGTCATCACCAGCCCGAGGATGGTGGCAGTCACCGTGATGATGATCCCTTCGAAGACCGGGATCATCACCTGCTGACGCCGGGTGGCACCGACCACCCCGGCGAGCGCCAGTTCCGCCTCGCGCTGTCGCGACATCATCAGGACGACTGCCACGCCGCCGGAGACCGAGATCAGCAGCACCAGCCCGACCAGGCCGAGGATCGCGGCCGTCCCGGCGTGCTCGATCTGTTCCCGCTGCAGCGCCGCGAGCACCGCGATCACCGAGCCGGCGATGGCCTGCATCCCCACCAGCAGGCCCACCGCCATGGCGATCGGCGTCACGGTACGGGTCAGCCGCTCCCCCCGTGCGATCACCGCCGAGCGGGCCAGCACCCAGGAGGCGGACTGCGACGGCACCAGCGCCGTCCAGGCCCGGGTGAGCAGGCCGATCGACAGCGGGGCGGAGAGCGACAGGGCAACGCTGGTGAACAGAATGCAGAACACCGCGGCCTGCATGATCGTGTCACCGCCGTCCACCCCGAGGTGGGGTGCGGTGGCGATCGCCACCGCGGCGATCAGCACCATGCCGACGGTCACCAGCACGGCGGCGATCCAGCGAAAGACCTGACGGCGCCGGACGGCCGCACCGGGGATCGTCCGCAGTGCCTCCACCGGCGCAACCGCCGCGGCTACCCGGGCTTGGCGTAGCCCAGCCAGCAGGGCGAACAGGACGAAGCCGCCGGCACCGACCAGCACCAGCAACGGATCGACCCGGACCACGGCAACACTGGCCGCGACGCCCCGTTCGCCGATCGCCTCCGCAATCGCGAAGGGCTGCACGATGATCGCCAGCACGCTGCCGGGCACCGCTCCAGCGAGCGCGACGATCCCCACCTGGCCGAGCAGGATGCGGGAGACCTGAGCCGGCGTCGCCCCGGCGAGAGCGAGCCTGGCCAGCGCGCCACGACGCGCCTGGACGACCAGGCCGGTCACCGCGCCGATCACGCTGAGCGTGCCGACAATGGCCAGGGCGAGGTTCCAGGCCGGCAGGAAGATCAGCGCGGAGGTCTCCGACTCCGGGACGGCACCGCTGGCAATGGTCGCCAGCAGGCTGTCGATCGCCAGCACCGCCAGGACGATCGCGAAGCTGGTCACCACGAAGGCGATCAGCACCGCCAGCCAGGAAGACCACGCCGCGCGAAGCTCGGCGATGATCAGGGCGCGCATCAGGCCACCTCGTCCTCGACGCCGTTGACTGCCGCTTCGAGGGCCGCGAGCCGGGCGGCCACCGATTCGGTGGTGGGATCGACCAACTGTTCGACCAGCCGACCGTCCCGCATGAACACCACCCGGTCGCAGGTCGCCGCGACGCTGGGATCGTGGGTCACCACCAGGACGCACTGCCCCGGCGTGCTGCCGATCCGACGCAGTTCGGCGAGCACCAGCCGGCCGGAGCGGGAGTCGAGCGCGCCGGTGGGCTCGTCGGCGAAGACGATCCGGGGACGCTGGGCGAGCACCCGGGCGATCGCCACCCGCTGCTGCTCACCACCGGACATCGAGGACGGCGAGGACGCCCCGCGTCCAGCCAGCCCGACCGCGGTCAACGCCTGCTCGATGCCGGCAGCGTCCACCCGCTCGCCACGCAGCCGGAACGGCAGCGCGACGTTCTCGAACACCGACAGGGTCGGCATCAGGTTGTAGGACTGGAAGACGAAGCCGAGCTCGCTGCGACGCAGCTGGGCCAGCTGCGTCCGGGAACTCTGAACCACGTTCGTACCGAGCAGCGCCACCTCGCCCGAGCTGGGCTGCTCCAGCCCGGCGAGGCAGTACATCAGGGTGGACTTGCCGGAACCGGATGGGCCCATGATGGCGCAGACCTCGCCCTCGCTGACGGTGAGCGAGACGTCGTGCAGAATCTGCACGGTCGAGGAGCCGACCGGATAGGACTTGCTGACGCGCTCGGCAATGATCAGGACGCCGTCGGGGTGGGTAGTGCCATGGCTCATGATGCGAGCCTGTCGGTCCGCAGCGCTCCGCCGCATCGTCGGATCGGCTCGAAAGAAGTACGACCTAGGTTGTATCCCCCCACGGCTTGTCGAACTTCTGCCACCTACGGGCTCTGGCTGCCACCCATGTCGGCCGGGGTCGTCATCTGGCAGAAGTTCGTGCCACGGGACGGCGGCGGGCCCGGCAACGCTGGGGCTCTCAGGTGCCCCCGGGCCGCTGATCCCGGGCCCACCGGGGACGGTTCCGGGCCCACCGGGGACGGTTCCGGGGCCACCCGGGACGGTTCCTGCTGGTCCCGTCTCCCCAAAGGCGCCCCGCCGGATCGCGCTGATCGGGCCGAACGCGGCTGACCCGTGCGCGGTCCCCGGTCGCCCCGACCACCGCTGTTCAGTTCCCGGACCGATCCGCTCAGGACGCGACCGTCAGTAGGGTCGTCGGTATGAACCACCCACCCCCGGAGCGGGTCCGTCTTCGCGACCGCCCGCTGGCCACCCGCTGGGGTGGCGCGCTGCTCCAGCTGACGGGCATCGCCGCGCTCTACTACAACGGCGCGGCGGAGTATCCCGTCTGGCAGTGGGCCACCCAGGCCGCGCTGGCGCCGTTCGTCGTGACGGCGGTGGTGCTGCGCGCCCGGCTGCCCTGGTTGCTGCCCGGGCTGGGCGTGGCCGCCATCATCGCCGGCACGCCGGCCGTCTTCATGATCGGCATGCTCAGCCTGGCGATGCGCCGGAGCGGGCCGCGGGTCTGGCTGCTCGGTCTCGCCGGAGGGATCGCGTTGTTCGTCCGCTGGCTCGCCGATGCCCACGATGTGGTGGATCCGGTCGGCACCATCCTGCTCTCCATGGTTCCCGCGGCCGCCTTCATCTCCCTGGTGCCGCTGCTGGTGGGCGGTCAGATCCGCTCCCGTCGGCAGCTCGAGGCGTCCGCCGCCGAGCAGGCCGTCCGGGCTGAGTTCGAGCGCGAACTGGCCGCCCAGCAGGCCGCCCACGCCGAGCGGGAGCGGATCGCCCGGGAGATGCACGACTCGCTCGGTCACGTGCTCGCGCTGGTCACCATGCAGGCGGGCGCGCTCGAGGTGGGGACGCGTGACACCGAGGTGATCTCGGCCGCCCGGGGCATCCGTCAGACGGCACGCTCGGGCCTGGCCGAACTGCGGGTGGTGGTGCGGGCGCTCGGCGAGGACACCCGGCTGGAGCCCGCGCCGGGGCTCTCCGCCGTCCCGCGGCTGGTCGAGGCGAGCCGGGACGCCGGTGGCGTGGTCTCGCTCACCGACGACCTGGGCGACGCCGAGGCACTCCCCTCGTCCACCGGCCGGGTGGTCTACCAGGTGATCCAGGAGACACTGACCAACGCGCACCGCCACGCCCCCGGCGCCCCGGTGGACATCTCCCTCTCCGGCGCACCGGACGCCGGCCTGACCGTCACCGTGGCGAATCCCCTGGTGCCCGGCGGCGAACGCGGCTCCGGCACCGGCCTGGCGGCGCTGCGCGGCCGCGTCCAGGTGCTGGGCGGGGAACTCGACGCCCGGGCCAGATCGGGCAGGTTCGAGTTGCGGGTGCGGCTGCCGTGGGTGGCGGCGGCATGATCCGGGTCGGCATCGTCGACGACGAGGCGCTGATGCGCGCCGGGTTGCGCGGCATCCTCTCCTCGGCGGACGACCTCGAGGTGGTCGGCGAGGCCGGGGACGGCGCGGACGTGCCGGAGTTGGTCCGGGAGACCCGGCCGGACGTGCTGGTGATGGACATCCGGATGCCCCGGCTGGACGGCATCGAGGCGACCCGGCGGCTGATCGCGGACGCCGGGACGTCCGCCCCGCGGATCCTCGTCCTGACCACCTTCCAACTGGACCAGCACGTCTTCGCCGCCATCGAGGCCGGGGCGAGTGGCTTCCTGCTGAAGGACACCCCGCCCACCGAACTGATCGACGCCGTCCGGGTGGTGGCCGCCGGCGACGCCATGCTCAGCCCCGCCCACACCAGGGCGCTGATCGAACGCTTCGCCGACAGCGGCCGGGAACGGCGGCGGGAGGTCGCCCGCGGCCTGCTCGACCAGCTCAGCCCGCGGGAACGCGAGGTGGCGGGCTACGTCGCCGAGGGCTGCTCCAATGCCGAGATCGGAGCGCTGCTGTTCTGCTCCGAGGCGACGGTGAAGACCCATCTCACCCACATCTTCGCCAAGCTGGGCGACACCAACCGGGTCCGGCTGGCGCTGCTGGTGCACGACGCCAGATAGCCCCCAAAGGCGATCCCTGAGGTCACGCGGAGCGCGAGTCTCGAAGGGTCAACGGGCTTCGAGACTCGGCCCTGCGGGCCGACCTCAGCCAACGAAACAGCCGAACACGCCCACCGATCCCCGAGGTCGCGGAGCGCCAGGCCCCCAAAGCGATCCCCGAGGTCACGCCAAGCGCGAGTCTCGAAGGGTCAACAGGGCTTCGAGACTCGGCCCTGCGGGCCGACCTCAGCCAACGAAACAGCTGAACACGCCCACCGATCCCTGAGGTGGCGGAGCGCCAGGCCCCCGAAGGCGATCCCTGAGGTCGCGCGGAGCGCGAGTCTCGAAGGGTCGCCGGGCTTCAAGACTGCGGTCCGACCTCAGCCGTCAATGGCACTGACGCGGCTACCGGCGTCCCATCTCGGCGGCGGGCGGGCAGACGAAGGCGTGCCGCCCCTTCCAGCCCACCTCGTTGAGATAGCGGACCACGATGCCCAGGGCATGGAACAGGTTGTTCTCCTCGTAGGGGACGTCATGCGCCCGGCAGTGCTGCAGCACCAGGGCGCGTGCCTGGCGCAGTTGTGGCCGCGGCATCCCGGGGAACAGGTGGTGCTCGATCTGGAAGTTGAGTCCGCCCATCAGCGCCGTCATCCACCAGCCGCCGGAGACATTGCGCGAGGTGAGCACCTGCTTGTCGAGGAAGTCGAGCTTCACGTCGTGCGGCACCACCCGCATCCCGATGTGGTTGGGGGCGAAGCTGATCCCCATGTAGAAGCCGAACACCGCGAACTGGACGCCGAGGAAGGCGAACGCCATCCCCACCGGCATCAGCCAGAACACCAACGCGAAGTAGGCGACGAACCGGACCCCGAGCAGCACCAGCTCGGTGGCGCGGCCGGCCAGCTTGCCCGGCTCGAACAGCCGCCGGATGGAAACCTGGTGCAGGTCGACGCCGACCAGCAGCAGCAGCAGTGGGAAGAACAGCCACCCCTGCCGCCGGTTGATCCAGGCCTGCAGCCCGGTGGCCGCTGCCACGTCCTCGACGGTGTAGGACACCCAGCCGGGCGCAATGTCGGGATCGCGGCCGAGCTGGTTCGGATTGCCGTGATGGCGATTGTGCTTGGTCATCCACCAGGCGTAGCTGATCCCGACGAAGAAGGTCGCCAGCACCCGTCCGAACCGGTCGTTGGCCTTGCCGGACGCCAGCACCTGCCGGTGCGCCGCCTCGTGCCCGAGGAAGGCGAACTGGGTGAACAGGACGCCCAGCGCCGCCGCGATCAGCAGTTGGAACCAACTGTCGCCCAGCAGCACCATGCCGGTGATCGCCCCGGCCAGGGCCACCACCAGCCCGCTGAACAGCACCAGGTAGACGCCCGGTCGGCGTCGGTTCAGCCCGGCGTCGCGGACCGCCTGGGCCAGTTCGGTGAAGCTGTTGGTGCGGCGCGCCCATTCGGCACGGGCCGCGGCAGCACGGGAAGGACGGGCGGGCGCGGAGGCGTCGGTGCTCAAGCTGCGGGTTCTCTCTCTGGCCGTTCAGACAGAGAACCCCGGTGGTGACCTCGCGAACAGTTGGCGTCACTCTAGGGGCTGCGCGGATCGCCCGGATACTCGGCGTCCATCAGTAGTGATTCCACTTCGGTAACGTTCTGGTCGCTCTCGACAACTTCAGGGTGAACGCGTTGAGAGGCAGGCGGGACGTGAGCGTGATGGCGAGGCAGGTGGTGGGTGCCGAGGAGGAGCAGTTCAGTGCCTACTTCCGAACCCACTACAACGCGATCGTCCGCTACGTCGAACGCCGGGTGGCCCAGCGGGAGGACGCCGCGGAGCTGGTCGCCGATGTCTTCCGGATCGCCTGGCAGCGGTTCGAGCCGGCGAACTCCGCCTCCCGCGCCTGGTTGTTCCAGGTCGCCCACAACGTCGTCCTCGACCACTACCGCCGCCACGGACGCCAACGGGCGCTGCTCGCCCGGGTGGCCGACGACGCCGCCACCCAACCGCTGCCCACGCCGTGGACCGAACCGGAGAACCCGGTACTCACCGCGTTGGAGCAGTTGGACGAGCCGGCCCGCGAGGTGCTCCGGCTGCGCTACTGGGAGGAACTCAGCGTGGCCGAGATCGCGACCGTACTGCAGCTTTCGTCCGGCGCCGTCCGGGTGCGATTGCACCGGGCCCGGCAACAACTCAAACCCGCGCTCACCACCGGCCCAGTCATGAGGAGGGAGCCGTGATGCTCGACTTCGCCCAGCGGTTCGCCGCCGCCGACCCCGCCACCACCCCGCCCGACGCCCCGCTCTCCGACGAGGCGCTGGCCCTGCTCGACCGGGTGCTGACGCCCCGCACGGCGCAGCCGGTGGCCGGAGCGCCCACCGTGCGTCCCCGGCGACCGAGATGGCAGCTGCCGCGGCTGGGCATTGCGATCCTGGTGCCGGCGCTGCTGGTAGCCACGCTGGCAGCGATGGGTTGGGGCTTGTTCAACGGCATCGGGATGCCCGCACCGGCGGCCACCATGCCCGCGGAGCCCTCCCCGGTTCCTTACTGGGACGAGCTCACCACCGAGGACGAACTGGTGGCCTCCTCCGACGCCATCCTGGTCGCCGACACCATCGGCTCCGAGTACATCGAGGCCGGCGACGAGCAGTACCTCGTCGCAACCGTCCGGGTGGTCAGCACCGGCAAGGGAGACTTCGAGCCAGGGCAGTACCTCCAGGTCGCCTTCCCGATGTGGCCGGACGACTACTCCTCCGAGAACCTGGACAACAGCGGTAACCGCGTGCTGCTGTTCCTGACCACCCCCGGGGTGGCGAAGACCCACGCCGATCCGGTCAATCCAGCCCAGGGCAGCTATGACATCGTCGACGAGGAGACGCTGATCCCGGGTCCATGGAACCCGGTCGAACTCAGCCCTGACTTCCTCAAGCGGATGCACATCCGGCTCCCCTAGCGGGGATGGGCAACCTTCGCCACGCTCCTCGGGCTTGGCGAAGGGTCGTTGACCGGCCCGCGCTACTCGACCCCGAGATCCCGAGCCACCCGGGCAATCGGGGGCGCGGAGAAGTCGTTCATCACCCCGGCCAGGCGCAGCGCCCGCTCGTCGGTGTACAGCTCCTCCAGGGCCATCGGGAGACCATCCGGATGGCTGAGCGGGATCCGCCAGTTCGGGTATTCCTTCCACGTCCCCGGCTGGTTCTGCGTCCGGCGATCCCCGACCGCGTCCGGCAGCGCGGCACACAGCACCCGCGCGGGGGTGGCCACCAGGTAGCGGTGCAGCGCCAGCACGATCTCCTCGGTGGAGGGCTCCGGATCGGTCAGGAACCCGCGTTCCCGCAGGAAGCCGATGTAGGCGGCCTGTTCCTGATCGGCCAGCGCCAGCTCGGCGTCCAGCGACTCGGTGAGCAGGCCGAGTTCGTGCTGCAGCCGAATGTGGTCCTTGTCCAGGTAGCCGGCGGTGGGCGGCAGGTCGGGGGTGGTGACCGAGGCCAGGCAGTACTCCCGCCACTGCTCGGGCGGCAACGGGTTGCCCTCGTCGTCCTTCTCGAACCAGCCGATCGAGGTGCCGAGGATGCCCCGCTCGCGCAGGTATTCCCGCACCCAGGGCTCCACCACGCCCAGATCCTCGCCGACAATCAGCGCGCCCGCCCGGTACGCCTCCAGGGCGAGGATGCCGACCATCGCCTCGTGGTTGTAGCGGACGTAGGTGCCCTTGGTGGGCGGCATCCCCTTCGGGATCCACCACAGCCGGAACAGGCCCATGATGTGATCCACCCGCATCCCGCCGGAGTGCCGCAGCAGACCGGCCACCGTCGTCCGGAAGGGCGCGTAGGAGAGGTCGTCCAGCCGATCCGGACGCCAGGGCAGCTGGCCCCAGTCCTGACCGGTCTGGTTGAAGTGGTCGGGCGGCGCGCCGACGCTGACGCCCTCGGCGAACAGGTTGCCGTAGGTCCACGCCTCCGCGCTCTGCGCGCTCACCCCGACGGCCAGGTCGCTCATGATCCCGATCCGCATCCCGGCGTCCCGGGCGACCGACTGCGCGGCCCGCAGCTGGACGTCCGCCACCCACTGCAACCACTGGTAGAAGCCGATGTCCCCGGCATGCCGCTCGGCGAACCCGGCCACCTCCGGGGAGGACGGACGATGCAGTTCCGCCGGCCATTCCCGCCAGTTCATGCCGTACTCGGTGACCAGCGCGCACCAGGTGGCGAACTGGGTCAGCGCCCGTCCCTCGCGGCGGACGAAGTCGTCGAAGGCCATCCGCCGGGCCGGCGACAGGCCGCCGTCGTGGACCACCCGCAGCGCGGCCAGCTTGAACCCCCAGATCGCGTCCCGGTCGATCAGCGGCTGGTCGGCCAGGAGCACGGCGAGCTCCGCCTTGAGCTGCTTGATCCGGGCGCGGCCCTCGTCCTCGAGCAGGCCGTACTCCGGCAACGCCTCCGGGCGGACGTACAACGGGTTGACGAACCGCCGGCTGGCCGGCAGGTAGGGGGACGGCTCCAGCGGCGGCATCGGCTCGCCGGCGTGCAGCGGGTTCACCAACAGGTAGCTGGCGAACTGCTGGGTCGCCGCCCAGGTGGCCAGATCGCCGAGGTCGTTGAGATCGCCGATCCCCCAGGATTCCTCCGAGCGGACGCTGTACAACTGAACCGCGTACCCCCAGGCCCGCTTCTCCCCCATCGACGCCGGAAAGCCCAGGAAGCCCGGGCTGACCACCAGGGTGCTCTCGCTCGGGCCCGCCGCGGTGTCGGCGTGCAGCCGGTGGTAGCCCAGCGGCAGATCGTCCGGCAGTTCGAAGGCTGCCTCCCCGATCAGGGCGCCGTCGATCAGCCGCGGCGGTTCGAAGTGCTCGACCTGGGCGAGGTCACGCCAGCCGCCCTCCTCCAGCCGGACGCCGAGCTTCAGCCACTCCCCGTCCGGCACGTGGGCCAGCACTCGCTGGGCGTGCCCCTGCCGCACCACCAGGCAGGGTGGCAGCACCCGCGTCCAGGAACGGTTGCGCCACCCCTCCAGGGCGGCGGCCGCCCGATCGGCGTCGGAGGCATCGACGTCCATGCTGGCCAGGATCGCCACCAGCGTCTCGTCGTCGATCTCGGTCTGGCGACCCTTCCAGTCCCAGAACTCGGTGGCGATGCCGAAGGCCGCCGCGAGTTCGTACAGAAGCGGGTTGGACAGAGCCATGTGGGCGCCTTTGTGGTGAGGAAGAGCAGAATCGGCCGCAGAGAACGATACCGGCTGAATCAGCCAGCTTCGAAGGACACCAGCAGACGGCGCAGCGCGTCGGCCAGTTCTGCCCGGACTGAGGGCTCCAATCCGGCCAGCACCGAACGCTCCACGGCCAGCAGATCCGCCAGCGCCGCGCTCACCCGCGCACTGCCCTCGGAGGTCAACCGGACCCGCACCCCCCGCCGGTCGGCGGCGTTCGGTTGCCGGTCGACCAGGCCCTTCGCCTCCAGCCGGTCGATCCGGTTGGTCATCGTGGCCGAGGTCGAGAGGGTCTGCCGGGTGAGTTCGCCCGGGGAAAGCTCGTACGGCGGTCCCTCCCGGCGCAGCGCGGCGAGGACGTCGAACTCCCAGACCTCCAGGTCGTGGGCGGCGAAGGCGTCGCGGCGGGCCAGGTCGAGGTGCCGGGCCAGCCTGCTCACCCGGGAGAGCACCTCCATCGGGGCGACGTCCAGTTCCGGTGACTCCCGGCGCCAGGCGGCGACGATCATGTCGACTTCATCGCTCACGGCCGCCTCCGATCTCTCGACATCAAACTAACATCACGACGAGCGTCTCGGAACGATGGGTCCCACCCCACCTCGAGCCGGACTGCCCAGTCGGACCGCCGATCTGGTCGATACCAGCGGGTTGCCAGGCCGCGGGCCACACGGCTCCGCCGATCTTGTCGTTATCAGCCCGGATCCCGGCTCCACAACCACCACTTCTGCGGACGGACACCGGTCCGGGCCCGATCCTGCCGTGACAACCACAAGATCGGCGGACGAACCTCGACCGCCGCGGGCACCTGCGCCCGGCGGGGCAGCGACGCCCGTCCGATGTCAGGCTCCGGTTCTCGACGCCGCTCGGCAGCGGAGGGGTGATCACCGCTCACCGTTCGCCGCTCCGAGGACGCGGGGCGGCCAGGTGACGGCGACCGGAGCCGGGGCACCTAGGATGAGGAGTGCACCGCACCGGAAGGAGACCCATGACCGAGCAACCGGGCACGGCCACCATCCTCGACGAACGCACCGACGAACGCACCGAGTACCGCCTCGACGAGGGCGATCACGAGCGGTTCTCGCACTATGTCGACAAGAGCAAGCTGACCGAGGCGATGGTGATGGGCACCCCGGTGATCGCGTTGTGCGGGAAGGTGTGGGTCCCCTCCCGCAACCCCGACCGGTACCCGGTCTGCCCGGAGTGCAAGGAGATCTGGCAGTCACTACGTCCCGGTGACGAGGGCTGAGCCCCTGGTCGGTGTTCATCAAGGATGCCGGGATCTTCGTGGTCTTCGCCGCCCTGGGTACCTTCACGACACTGCGCCAGCTGCGCCGAGGTGCCGCCCAGGCCTGAGGGCGCACCACTCGCCGCCCGTTGGCAAGCTCCCCTGCAGCGGGTTTGGCCAGCGTTCCGCTAGCGGGGCTCGAGGGGCTGCTGCACCTCCAGGCGGGGGTACTCCGGCTTCCACATCCGCTGGTAGATGTCGTTGACCGGATCGGTGAGCGGACGGCGCGCGAAGCCCTGCTCGACGGCGCACCTGGCGACGGCCATCGCGACGGTGGCCGAGACCAGCCGCAGGTCGCTCATCGAGGGCAGCAGCGAGGCGCCCGGCCGGTACTCGTTGGCCAGCCCGGCCAGGGCGTCGGCGGCGGCGTAGATCATCTCGTCGCTCACCCGGCTGGCCCGCACCACCGAGACCCCCAGTCCGAGACCGGGGAAGATCAGCGCGTTGTTGGCCTGCGCGATGGTGTGGTACACCTCGCCGTGCTTGATCGTGCCGAACGGGCTGCCGGTGGCGATCAGCGCGCGGCCGTCCGTCCACTCCAGCAGATCGGCGGGGTGTGCTTCGATCCGGGTGGTCGGGTTCGACAGCGGCATGATGATCGGGTTCTCGCAGCCCGCGGCCATCGCCCGCACCAGTTCCTCGGTGAAGGCGCCGTGCTGGGCCGAGGTGCCGATCAGGATGGTGGGCTGCACCGCCCGCACCGCCTCCAGCAGGGTGATCCGGGCGGGGTCACGCACCTCCCAATCGGCCAGTTCGGCGCGGCTGCGGGCGTAGGGACACTGGAAGTCGCGCACTCCGGCCGAATCCTCGACGATCAGGCCGCGGCTGTTGAAGGCGTAGAACTGGGCGTAGCTCCGGTCGCCCGGCACCCCGTCGCGGGCCATGGCGTCCCGGATGATGTCGGCGACCCCGACCCCTGCCGTCCCCGCCCCGTAGATCAGGATGCGGTGCTCGGCCAGCGGCACCCCGCTGTGCCGGACGGCGGCGAGTACGGCAGCCAACACCACCGCGGCGGTGCCCTGGATGTCGTCGTTGAAGGTGCAGATCCGCTCCTTGTACTGGTTCAGCAGCCGGTGGGCGTTGCCGGCGCCGAAGTCCTCCCAGTGCAGCATGGCGTTCGGGAAGAGCTTGGTCACCGCCGCCACGAAGGCCTCGATGAACTCGTCGTAGCGCTCGCCGCGGACCCGGGCGTGCCGCTCGCCCAGATAGACGTCGCTGTGCAGCAGGCCGAGGTTGTCGGTGCCGACGTCCAGCACCACCGGGATGGCCCGCCGCGGGTGGATGCCCGCCGCCGCGGTGTAGAGCGCCAGCTTGCCGACCGCGATCTGCACCCCGCCGATCCCCTGGTCGCCGATCCCCAGGATCCCCTCGGAGTCGGTGGCCACCACCAGGTCGACGTCGTCGGCGTCCAGTTCGAAATCGCGCAGCGACTGCTCGATCAGCTCGGGGTGGTCGATCGAGAGGAAGACCGCCCGGGCGCCGTGGTACTCGTGACTGAACCGCTCGATCGCCTCGCCGATGGTCGGGGTGTAGACGATCGGCATCATCTCCTCCAGGTGCTCGCTGAGCAGCCGGTAGAAGAGCACCTCGTTGCGGTCGCGCAACTGGGAGAGCTGGATGAACTTGGCCAGCGGGCTGGGCGAACGGCTGTACTGGGCGTAGACCCGGCGGAGCTGCTCCTCGATGGTGGTGACCCGGTTGGGCAGCAGGCCCGCCAGTCCGAGCACCTCACGCTCCTCCATGGTGAAGGCGGTGCCGCGGTTGGCCATCGGGTGGACCAGGATCAGCCGGCCGCGGGCCTGGACGGTGAGGGTGACGTCCCGGGTGCTGGTGTCCAGGTCAAAGCCGCTCTGCCTCATGTCCGTCCTCTCCGTGCCGTGCTGCTGAGCCTAGTGCGCGCCACCGGGGGCCGCAGACCGCATCCCCGCCGTAGGATGGGGCGCTATGGCAACCAAGACCCTGCTGGTGCTGCGCCACGCCAAGTCGTCCTGGCACACCCCCGACCTCGACATCCGTCGCCCGCTGGCCGAGCGTGGGGTGTCGGACGCCCGCGCGTCCGGCGCCATCCTGGCCGGCTACGACCTGGACGTGGTGCTCTGCTCCTCCGCCACCCGGGCCCAGCAGACCTGGGAGAACGCGGTTGCCGGTGGCGCGGCATGCGCCGACGTCCGCTACACCGAGGCGATCTACCACGCCTGGACCGACGAACTGCTGGACGAGGTGCGCGAACTGCCGGAGGACGCGTCCACCGCACTGCTGATCGGTCACCAGCCGACCCTGAGCGACCTGGTGCTGACCCTGGCCAAGCCGTCGGCGCTCACCCAGGCGGTCGCCGAGCGGTTCCCGACCAGCGCGCTGGCCGTGCTGGCCTACCGCGGGGGGTGGCGGACGCTGGCCGCCGGCAAGGCCGAGCTGCAGCGCTACGAGATTCCTCGAGGCTGAGTGGGTTTGACGCTGGCCACCGTGACTTCGTCGTCCCACCGCGCCCGGTCAGCTCGCGCGCCACGGGCGTTTCTGATCGGAGTGCTCTGGCTGGTGCTGGGCGGCCTCGGCGTCCCGGCAGTCGCCTTCGCCGACGATCCGGGCGGTCCGGGTTCCGGCGCCGCGTCCGGCGGGGACCCGGTATCCGGGAACAGCCCATCGCCCGACGAGCCGCCGTCCCCCTCCGAGAGCCCCACCGAGAGCGTCAGCCCCACAGCGAGCCCCAGCCCCAGTGAGCCTCCGACCTCGGCAAGTCCGCCACCGGCCGAGACCACGTCGCCGGTGGAGCCGCCCACCCCCGCACCTGTCGAGCCCGTCCCGGCTCCAGCGCCGACTCCAACCCCGGTGCCCGCCCCCACGCCCGACTGCCGCGGCGCCAAGGACAGCCGCAAGACCTCGAAGGCCAAGCACACCCCGTTCACCGTGTGCGGGATAGCGGTGGTCTCCAAGAAGCACCGGATCACCTCGGCGCACAAGCCGAGGCTGGTGACGGTCAAGGGGATCAAGCTCTCCGGCCTGTCCCGGGCCCAGCTCGCGCCCGAGGCCGCCGCGGCCCTGCAGGCGATGGCGCAGGACGCGCGCCGGAACGGCCACATCCTGGTGATCCGCTCGGCCTATCGCTCCTACGCGACGCAGCGCGGCCTCTACCGTCCGGGCAAGAAGCTGACCGCGCCGGCCGGTGCCAGCGAGCACCAGTTGGGGCTGGCGGTTGACCTCGCCGCCCTGCAGCGCGGACGGGTGGTCCGCGGGTACGCCTTCGGCACCTCGGCCGCCGGCAGGTGGGTGAGCCAGAACGCCGCCCGGTACGGGTTCATCCTGCGCTACCCCAACGGGAAGCAGAAGATCACCGGGATCCCGCACGAGCCGTGGCACTACCGCTGGGTGGGCGTCGAACACGCCGGCCGGATCGCCGCCGTCCCCGGCCAGACCCTGGAGCGGTACCTCAAGGTGAGCTGAGAACGCCTCGACGGACGCCGGCCGGCCCGGCCGCCGGAAGTGGCTCCGACTCCGACAGTCGACCCGCCGAGCTGACGCAACGCCGCCCGACCGGCACGCTTCCGGCTCAGTAGCGGTAGCTGTCCGGCTTGTACGGCCCCTCGACCGGGACGCCGAGGTAGGCGGCCTGCTGCTCGGTCAGCGTGGTGAGCTTCACGCCCAGCGAGTCCAGGTGCAGCCGGGCGACCTCCTCGTCCAGCTGCTTGGGGAGGGTGTAGACGCCGATCGGGTACTGCTCGGGACGGGTGTACAGCTCGATCTGGGCAAGCACCTGGTTGGTGAACGAGTTGCTCATCACGAAGCTGGGGTGGCCGGTGGCGTTGCCCAGGTTCATCAGCCGGCCCTCGCTCAGCACGATGATCGAGCGGCCGTCCGGCATCGTCCAGGCGTCCACCTGGGGCTTGATGTTGGTCTTGGTGACGCCGGGCAGCTTGGCCAGCCCGGCCAGGTCGATCTCGTTGTCGAAGTGGCCGACATTGCCGACGATCGCCTGGTGCTTCATCCTGGTCAACTGCTCGGCGGTGATCACGTTCACGCAGCCGGTGGTGGTGATGACGATGTCGGCGGTCGCCAGCGCGTCGTCGACGGTGGTGACCTGGTAGCCGTCCATCGCGGCCTGCAGCGCGCAGATCGGGTCGATCTCGGCCACCAGCACCCGGGCGCCCTGCCCGGCCAGCGCGGCGGCCGCGCCCTTGCCGACGTCGCCGTAGCCGATCACCATGGCGACCTTGCCGCCGATCAGCACGTCGGTGCCCCGGTTGAGCCCGTCGATCACCGAGTGGCGGATGCCGTACTTGTTGTCGAACTTGCTCTTGGTGACCGAGTCGTTGACGTTGATCGCCGGGAACAGCAGCGAGCCGTTGGCCGCCCGCTCGTACAGCCGGTGGACGCCGGTGGTGGTCTCCTCGGTGACGCCGAAGACCTCGTGCGCCACCCGCTGCCAGTCGGTGGTGGAGTTGCGCAGCGTGTCGAGGATGACCCGGTACTCGTGGGAGTCGTCCTCGGTGGCCTCGGGGAGGACGCCGGTCCTGGCCGCCTCGACCCCCAGGTGGACCAGCAGGGTGGCGTCGCCGCCGTCGTCCAGGATCAGGTTCGGCGGCTGGCCGTCGAAGTCGAACAGCTGCTCGGTGCACCACCAGTACTCCTCCAGGGTCTCGCCCTTCCAGGCGAAGACCGGGACACCGGCGGGCTCGTCGGGGGTACCACCGCCGACCACGATCGCCGCGGCGGCGTGATCCTGGGTGGAGAAGATGTTGCAGGAGGCCCAGCGCACCTGCGCGCCGAGTGCCACCAGGGTCTCGATCAGCACGGCGGTCTGGATGGTCATGTGCAGCGACCCGGCGATCCGGGCGCCGGCCAGCGGCTTGGCGTCGCCGAAGCGACGGCGCATGGCCATCAGGCCCGGCATCTCGTGCTCTGCCAGGGTGATCTCGGTACGGCCGAAGGCGGCCAGGTTCAGGTCTGCGACGCGGTACTCCACGAGGGGTCAGCCTACCGGCCGTGGCGGGATCCCAGCCCCGGGGCCACCAGGAACCGTCCCCGGTGGGCCGCTGTGGGCCCGCGGTCGGCGGCGCCTCCGGCTCCACCACCTTCCTCGGACACAAACCGGGGACTGGCGGTGGTTCGCGTGCACTATGTACGCCAACCGCCTCTGCTGCCCGGTTTGTGTAGGGCAGTTGGGCGGAAACCCAACCCCTCGTCAGTCGGCCCGGGCTGCTCCGACCGCGACCACCAGGTCCTGCCACGACATGCCGACGGTCTTGAACACGTTCGGACGGTCGGTGGCCCGGGTCACCTCACCGGTCACCACCTGGCGGATGGTGGTCAGGTCGGCCTCGGTCAACACGCCGTCGGCGATGGCGAGGACGACGTCGCCGGCCTCGCGCAGCGCGGTGGCGACGTCCTCGACCACCACCTGGGCGCGTCCCATCAGGGTGGAGTCGAGCTCGCGGCGGTCCGGCTCATGGGAGCCGATCGCCACCACGCAGGCACCGTCCTTCACCAGGGCCCCGTCGAACAGCGGCCTGGGGGCCGAGGTGCAGCACAGGATCAGATCCGCCTGGGCGACGGACGGGCCGACCTCCCGGGCGGTGAGCGCGGCACTGGGCAGCTCGAAGGCGGTGGCGGCCGCGGCCGCCGCCGGCGCCTGGCCGTCCACCGAGAAGAACCGGCAGCGGCGCGGCGTCCGGATCTCCAGCAGGGCCCGGGCGTGGCCGAGCGCCTGCGGCCCGCTGCCGAAGATCAGCACCTCGTCCACCACGGCCGGCGCGAGCGCGTCCACCCCGACCATGGACATGCCGGGAGTGCGCAGCGCGGTGAGCGCGGAACCGTCCAGCAGTACCGATGGGGTGAGCGTGGCGGCGTCCATCAGGACGTACCAGGCCTGGATCCGCGGCAGCCCCTTGGCCGGGTTGTCCGGGGCGACCGACAGCACCTTCACCCCGACCGCGTCCGCGGTCTGGGAGGGCATGATCAGCAGTTGCCCAGCGCCCAGCTGCGGCCCGGAACGCGGCGGATCGCCGGCGGGGTCGAACCCGCCGGCGAGCGCTTCGTGCAACAGCCGCCGGGCGGCGTCCGGCGAGACCCTGCGCAGGATCTCGTCGGCACCGATCCACTCAGGCGTGCTCGTCGACATGGTCCTCGGCTACGGCGACATGCTTGGCGAGGTAGGCGGCGACGAACGAGATCGCGCACACCACTGCCATGTAGATCGCCACCGGCACCCAGCTCTTGTACGCGCCCACCAGGGCGAGCGCGATCATCGGAGCCGTCCCGGAGAACAGTGCCGAACCGAGCTGATAGCCCATCGTGATGCCGGTGTAGCGCACCTCGGCGCTGAACGTCTCCGACATCATGGTGCCCAGGGTGGCGGTGACCGGCGCCCAGGCGATGCCCAGGCCCAGCACCGAGGCCAGGATGAGCATGGCAACCGAGCCGGTCTCGACCAGCATGAAGTAGATGAATCCAACGATCGCCAGCCCGACCACCCCGGCCATGTACATCGGACGGCGGCCGGTGGTATCAGACCACTTGCCGAAGAAGGGCACCAGAATCGTGGCCACCAGCGCTCCCAGCAGGACGGCGGTGAGCGCGTCTCCCCGGCTGAAGTTCAGCGTGTCGGGATTGGTGGCGTAGGCCACGATGAAGGTCACGAAGATGTAGAACGGCGCCGTTTCGGCGGCCTTGGTGCCAGTCGCGATCAGCACGGCCCGCCAGTGCTTGGTGAAGGCGGTGACCAACGGCACCTTCTCGACCTTGTTCTGCTTCTTCATCGCCTTGAAGGCCGGGGTCTCGTCCAGGCCCTTGCGGATCCACAGGCCGATGAAGACCAGCACGATCGAGGCGACGAACGGGATGCGCCAGCCCCAGGACTCGAACTGTTCGCTGGGCAGCAGGTTGGCCAGCAGCACCGCGCCGTTGCCCATCAGCAGGCCGATGGTGACGCCGATCTGCGGGATGGAGCCGAAGAAGCCGCGGCGGTTCTTGGGGGCGTACTCGTAGGCCAGCAGCAGGGCGCCGCCCCACTCGCCGCCGATCGCCAGGCCCTGGATGATCCGGAAGGTGTACAGCAGGATCGGGGCGGCCATGCCGATCTGGGCGTAGTTGGGCAGCAGGCCGATCGCGACCGTGCCTAGGCCCATGATGGTCAGGGTCGCGACCAGGGTGACCTTGCGTCCGATCCGGTCGCCGATGTGGGCGAAGATCGCGCCGCCGAAGGGGCGGACGACGAAGGTGAGCAGGTTGCCCAGGTAGGCCAGCATCAGCGCGAGGAAGGCATCCTCCACGCCGAAGAACTGCTTGTTGAAGATGATCGGCGCGACGCTGGCGTAGAGCAGGAAGTCGTACCACTCGATCGCGCTGCCCGACAGCGAGCCGATCAGCACTCTCCGGTTGGTGACGGCCTTGGCCAGGGGTTCGGCAGCAGGCGAGGCGTCTTGTGACATGGCATTCCTCTCATAAGTAATCCTGCGTAATAGGGGTCAGCATGGAAACGCTGGTCAGGCCATGTGCGGTTTTTCGGAATATTCGTCACGCGATGGTAACGACGGCCGGGAGAACTCCTCTTGGACAAGGCAAAGTGCATGAAAAACAAGACCCGGATCTCGCCAATCGGCCGAGAACATCGGCAGTCGGGAGCAGTCGACCGCTTGAGGCCGCGGGGGGCTGAAGAGTTCTGCGTGGCACCGGCGGACCGCGGATGGAGCTGGCGACCTGACTCGACCGCGTGTGCTTGAGCCCAGCGCGGGTCTGGCGTCCGAGGCAATCAGTGACGACGGCAGCGACTCGGCAGTGGGAAACCAAGAGGACGCCGCCGTGGTCGGTCAGAGACCCCTGGCCACGGCAATCGCCGGCGACTCCCGTCATTTCTGTCAGAGGCGGCTGGCAGGGTTTCGGCATGGCAGCCCACCCCCTCGCCACGGCGGAAGCGCTCGATCAGATGGTCGGGCTGCTGGATCGTGTCGAGACCGTCCGTGGCGAGCTGGCGCCGGTGGATCGGCTGGCGCTGGTCACCACGGCCCGGCAGGTGTCCGGACGGGTCGAGGCGCTGCTCTGCACGTTGGTGGCCGAGGCGGAGGCCGGTGACGCCGCGATGCGGGCGAAGGCCACCCCGCTGTCGGCCTGGCTGGCGATCTCCGGGACGGTCTCGAAACGGGAGGCCGCCGGCCTGGTGCACCGCGCCCGGGATCTGGCCGGGCATGAGCGGGTCCGGCGGGCTGCGCTGGCGGGCCGGGTCGGCGTGAGCCAGGCGCGGGCGATCGCCGGCGTCCTCAACCAACTGCCGCAGCGGCTGGACGAGGCGCAACGCGACCGGGCCGAGAGTCTCCTGGTCGGCCTGGCGGAGCGGCTCGACGCAGCCGAGCTGGCGAGGTCCACCGGCCGCGTGCTGGCCGCGGTAGCGCCCGAGACCGCCGCGGAGGACGAGGAGCGGCGACTTCAGCGACAGGCTGAACTCGCCCACCAGCGACGTGGCTTGCGGTTCGCCCGGGACGGTGGGTCGGTGCGCTTCGACGGGTCGCTGCCGCAGGCTGACGCCGAGGCCTGGCTGGCCGTGCTGGACGCTCACGCCGAGTCCCAACGCCGGGCCGTCCTCGAGGCGCGGGACCCGCTGGCTCCCCCACTGACCCTGGAGCAACGGCGGGCGGACGCCCTGATCGCGATGGTCGCCGCCCACCAGGTCTTCCGGCAGGAACCGAGTTCGGCCGGCGATCGGCCGCGGGTCCTTGTCCTTCTCGACTACGCCCGGCTGCGGGCCGAAGCCGCGGCTGCAGGCCTGATCGCCGACGGCGCGGAGTTGTCGGCGGGCGAGTTGCGGCGGCTCTGCTGCGACGCCGGCATCCTGCCGGCGGTGCTGGGCGGCGACAGCGGCCTGCTCGACGTGGGACGCGAGCACCGGCTGGTCACCCCCGCGATCCGCGGCGCACTGACCGCCCGCGACCGCGGCTGCGCCTTCCCGACCTGCAACGTCCGGCCGGCGGTGTGCGAGGCCCACCACATCGTGCCCTGGTGGCAGGAGGGGGTCACCGCACTGTCGAACCTCGTCCTGCTCTGTCACCACCACCACGGCCTGGTCGAACCGGCCAAGCACGCGCTGCGGGACCAGTGGCGGGTACGGATCGCGAAGGACGGACTGCCCGAGTTCGTCCCGCCGCGCCGCATGGATCCCGAGCAACGCCCGATCCGCGATCAGCGGTTCAACTCACTCTTCGGACCGGCCGTCGACCCGCCAGACCCGAAGCTGCCCGAGCTACTGGCCGCTGGGATTGAAGAGCGTGCAGGCGATGAGGGAAAGGCGGTGGGGTACGGCAGGCCACCCGATCAGGGCACTGCCCAACCGCCGGTGGATATCGGCGATCGCTCCCCTCACAGTACGTCCGAGGCGACGCCAGCGTCCCCGCGCCCACCGCCGGGTGACCCAGCCACTCGACAAGGCCAGCCTCGCGGGTGAAGCTGCTCGTTCGTCTCCACCGACATCGACTCGCCGCCCAACCGCATCCTGGTCCGGAACCCGGTCAACAGTCGGTTCTCCGCGTGTGGCGGGATCGACTCATGGCTGGGCGGGCGTGGCCGTGTCGGTGTCGATGTCAGGCTCGAGGTACAACGCGGTGACCTGGGGTTCGGCAGAGCGGATCGCCACCTCGGCGTGGTTGATCACCTCGGCGACCCTGGCGGCCGAATCGGTGGGTTCCACCGCGATCTTGGCGGCGACCAGCACCTCCTCCGGCCCCAGGTGGAGGGTCTTGAGGTGGATCACCCGGTTGACCCCATCGGTCGCGGCCAGCGCGGAGCGGATCCGTCCGACCGCCTCGGGGGTCGCCGCCTCGCCGACCAGCAGGCTCTTGGTTTCGACCGCGAGGGTGATCGCGACGGCGATCAGCAGCAGGCCGATCAGCGCGGTACCGGCAACGTCCCACAGCCCGTTGTGGGTGAGGATGGTCATCCCGACGCCGAGCAGGGCGAAGACCAGACCGAGCAGCGCGGCCGCGTCCTCCAACAGGACCACCGGCAGCTCGGGCGACTTGGCGGTACGGACGAACCGCGCCCAGCTCTGGTTGCCCTTGGCCGGGATGGACTCGTAGATCGCAGTCCGGAAGGACAGGCTCTCAGCGATGATCGCCGCCACCAGGACGACCACCGGCACCCACCACCAGCCGCTCTCCAGCAGCTCGTTCGGGTGTCCGCCGACCACTTCCTCGTACTTGTGGAAGGCCTCGTACAGCGCGAACAGTCCGCCCAGGCTGAACAGGATGATCGACACCAGGAAGGCGCTGATGTAGCGCTCGCGTCCGTAGCCGAAGGGATGCTCCTCGGTCGCCGCCCGCTTCGCCTGCCGCCCGCCGAACAGCAGCAACGCCTGGTTGCCGGTGTCCGCCACCGAGTGGACCGCCTCGGCGAGCATGGACGAGGCACCGGTCAGCGCCCAGGCCGCGAACTTGGTCAACGCGATGAAACCGTTGGCCGACATCGCCGCGATCACCGCGCGGTTTCCTCCAGATGCACTCACGGCGGAGATTGTGCCAGCCGATCGGCCCAGGACGACAGCACGACCACATCCGCCGGCTTCGGCGCCGCGTCAGACTGCTCCCCGAGAGCGGCGGGAACCGGACGTCCCCACCCGGGCCTGACGTGCGGTCGGACGACCCTTCGGCAGG
This sequence comes from Actinomycetes bacterium, assembly GCA_023393755.1. Lineage (GTDB taxonomy): Bacteria > Actinomycetota > Actinomycetes > Propionibacteriales > Propionibacteriaceae > Propionicimonas. The sequence goes on from JAEXCA010000047.1 coordinate 22,834, forward strand.
CTCAGGGATCATCGCGGCACCGGCCGTCAGCCCACGGCGTCGACCCGTCCCAGCCCGATCCGCAGATAGGCGGCGGCGAACAGGCCCTGCTGCAGGACGCCGGCGTAGCGCTCGATCTCGGTTCCCTGCTCGTGGACGATCCGGCAGACCGTCACGTCGCGCAGTGCTGCCAACTGCTCCAGCCGGTGGCGCTCCTCGGCGGCGGCCTCGTCGTCCAGCCCGTCATCGATCAGCACCAGCGCCGGACGCAGCTCGGGCGAGGCGTCCTCGAACGGGTCGGCGAACGGATCCCGCGGCGGGACACCGTCCACCAGCGGCTCCAGCGCGCCGGCATCGGCCGACAGCACCACCCTGCCGGAGGCCGAACGCAATGCCTCGGAGATCCGGCGGCTCGCCCGGGCGGCCAGGATCGACCCTCCCCAGACCAGCGGCTGGGCATCGGCCAGCGCCAGCGCCATGGCCTTCGCGGGGTTCGCCGTGACGTCGAGGGCGTACGACGAGCGCTCGGCGACCTGGTCCATCACGGCGGCCAACTGCTCGGCGTCCACCGCCGGGCCCAGGCCTAGCCGGTGCAGCGCGCCGAGGGTGACCACGGCAGCGGCGAACGGATCCTGCGCGCTGGTCGGCAGCAGGGTGGTGGCCGAGGAGGCCGACTGCCGGGCCAGCGGCGAATCCGGCGGGCAGGCGACCACCAGCCGGGAGCCCCGTCGCACCGCCTCGAAGGCGGCCGCGCAGGACTCCCGGTTCCCCCAGCCCATCACCACCACGACGTCCAGCGGCCCGACCCAGCCGGGCAGGCCGAGCCGCGGCCAGGCCAGGAACGGCACCGGGCAGATCGGCTCCAGCACCGCCCGGAGCAGCCGGGCCTCGGGCCCGAAGGCGATCACCGCGCGAGGCCGTCCCTCACCCTCCAGCGCGGCCAGGGAGCTCTCGGTCAGCGCGGCTTCGCGGCGCACCCGCGCCCCCGCCTCGGCGAGCGGACGCAACACCGGATCGGCCAGCCGCAACTGCTCCGGATCGGCCAACCGGGAATCGTCGAACTCCATCACGACCTACCCGGCGGAGGGGCGACGGGCCTCGTCGATCAGCAGCACCGGGATCCCGTCGCGCACCGGGTAGGCCAGCGCGCACTGGGCCGAGGTGCACAGCAGTTCGGAGGCCTCGTAGTCCCAGGCCAGCTTGGTGTGACAGGAAGGGCACACCAGGATCTCCAGCACATCGGCGGGCAACTCGGTCATCGTTCTCCTCGGATGATCGCCAGGGCGCGGTCGCGCAACCTGGTCATGGTGGATTCGTCGTGGGCCTCGACGTTCAGTCGGAGCAGCGGTTCGGTGTTGGACGAGCGGACGCTCAGCTTCCAGCCGTCGCCCCTGACCAGCAGGCCGTCGGTCCAGGCGACCTGGTAGGCCTCGAACTCGTCGGCCACCGCGGCCATGGTCGCGGCGGGATCGGCGACGGTGCTGTTGAGTTCGCCCGAGGACGGCAGGCTGGGCACGGTGGCGGCCAGGTCGGACGCGGTCAGGTCTCCCCGTCCGACCAGGGAGAGGACGTGCAGCGCGGCCAGCATGCCGGTGTCGGCGCCCCAGAAGTCGCGGAAGTAGTAGTGGCCGGAATGCTCGCCGCCGAAGACGGCGTTGTGCTCGGCCATCAACGCCTTCAGCTTGGTGTGCCCGACCGGGCCGACGACCACCCGTCCGCCGGCCTGGCGCACCACCTGCTCGACGGCCGACGAGGTGACGGTGTTCACCACGATCGCCGCGCCGGGCTCGCGGGCCAGCGCGGACCGGGCGATCAGCGCTGTCACCACCCCCGGGTCGATCAGCACCCCCCGTTCGTCGATCAGGAAGCAGCGGTCGGCGTCCCCGTCGAAGACCAGTCCCAGGTCGGCGCCGTGCTCGACCACCGCTCGCTGGGCGTCCACCAGGTTGGCCGGCTCGAGCGGGTTCGGCGGGTGGTTGGGGAAGCTGCCGTCCAGTTCCAGGTACAGCCCGATCAGCCTCAGCCCGAGCGGTCCCAGCACGGCGGGCGTGACCTGCCCGGCCATGCCGTTGCCGGCGTCCACCACCACCGTGAGCGGTCGCAACCCGGTGCAGTCGACCAGCGAATGCAGGTAGGCGGCGTAGTCGGCCAGGGTGTCCCGTTCGCGCAGCGAGCCGGGGACGGCGGCGCTCGGCAGCTCGGTGCCGCTCAGCTCGCGGATCCGGGTCATCAGCTCCGGGGTGATCGGCGCGGCATGCGGCAGGCAGAACTTCACGCCGTTGTACTCGGCGGGGTTGTGCGAGGCGGTGAACTGCACCGCGGGAAGCCCGCTCGCCCCCGACGCGTACCAGACCTGGTCGGTGCTGGCCAGGCCGATGTCGACCACGTTCGCGCCCAGTCGCCTCGCCCCCTCGGCGAAGGCCCGGCTGAGCTCCAGGCCGCCGTCGCGCATGTCCCGGCCGAGCAGGAACTCCCGTCCGGCCAGCTCGAAGGCGGCGGCGAACGCCGCGCCCAGCGCGCGGGCGCCCTCGGCGTCCCATTCGGGGTGATCTCCGGCGACCAACCCGCGGATGTCGTTGGCCTTGAAGATCTGCGGCTGCAGCATGGGCCCAGCGTAGTGGGCCGGGCTCACTCCGGATCGGCGACCACCGCGAGGTGGCCGCGGCGACGGGTGAGTTGCGGCGTCGGTTCGGCCTCGGCACCCAGCCCGACCCGGCGGACGGCCTCCGCCAGCGCCATCAGGTCGTCGGCCAGCGGACGGGGCGCGTCGGGATCCTGGGGAAGGTGGATGACCTCCCAGCCGCGCGGGACGCTGAGGTTGGCCGAATGCGTCCGGCACAGGTCGTAGCAGCCCGGCTCGGCGCGCAGCGCCAGCGGACCCACGACCGCGGTGGAGTCGGCGTACACGTAGGTGAGGGTCGCCACCGCCGGTTGTGAGCAGGTCGAGCGCGAGCAGCGTCGGTTGATCACGCAGGCCACGGTACCCGCGCCAGGCGAGTACCGGACGCAAGCCGGGCCTGGTGTCGCAGCTCGGCCGGCTCAGGACGCAGCCGGGGCCACCGGGGACGGTTCCAGCGCCACCCGGGACGGTTCCGGG
>JAEXCA010000135.1 GCA_023393755.1 Actinomycetes bacterium
CTTCTTCCTGTCGACCAACGCGATGGGCTGCAATGTCACCGCCAACTGGCGGGCGCACCGCAAGGGTGCCTACTTCGGCAACCCGTGCTACACCCAGATCCACCCGACCTGCATCCCGGTGCACGGCTCGAACCAGTCCAAGCTGACCCTGATGTCGGAGTCGTTGCGCAACGACGGCCGGATCTGGGTGCCCAAGCGGGCCGAGGACTGCGACAAGGATCCCCGGCAGATCCCCGAGGAGGACCGCGACTACTACCTGGAGCGGATCTACCCGGCGTTCGGCAACCTGGTGCCCCGCGACATCGCGTCGCGGCAGGCGAAGAACCGGTGCGACGAGGGTCGCGGCGTCGGCCCGGCGGTCACCGAGTTCGACGCCGAGGGCAACGAGGTCAAGGTGCGCCGCGGCGTCTACCTCGACTTCTCCGACGCGATCAGCCGGCTGGGCAAGGACGGCGTCTCCGCCCGCTACGGCAACCTGTTCGACATGTACGCCCAGATCACCGGCGAGAACCCGTACGAGACCCCGATGCGGATCTACCCGGCCGTCCACTACACCATGGGCGGACTGTGGGTCGACTACGACCTGTCGAGCAACATCCCCGGCCTGTACGTGACCGGCGAGGCGAACTTCTCCGATCACGGTGCCAACCGGCTCGGCGCCTCGGCGCTGATGCAGGGCCTGGCCGACGGCTACTTCGTGCTGCCGAACACCATCAACGACTACCTGGCCGCGGCCCCGTTCCCGAAGGTGGACGAGAGCCACCCGGCCGCGGTCGAGGCACTGGAGTCGGTGAAGGGCCGGATCGACAAGCTGCTCAGCGTCAAGGGCAACCGCACTGTCGACTCCTTCCACAAGGAACTCGGTCAGATCATGTGGGAGTACTGCGGCATGGAGCGCACCGAGGCCGGTCTGATGAAGGCCATCGGCCTGATCCGGGAACTGCGCGAGGAGTTCTGGCGGGACGTCAAGGTCACCGGCGTGAACGAGGATCTCAACCAGACCCTCGAGCGGGCCGGCCGGGTCGCCGACTTCTTCGAGCTGGGCGAACTGATGTGCATCGACGCGCTGCACCGGCGCGAATCCTGTGGCGGCCACTTCCGGGCCGAGAGCCAGACCCCCGACGGCGAGGCGCTGCGCGACGACGAGAACTACCTCTACGTCGCGGCCTGGGAGTACGCCGGCGACAAGCCGGTGCTGCACAAGGAGCCCTTGGAGTATGAGTACATCGAGCTGAAGCAACGGAGTTACAAGTGAACATCACCCTGCGCGTATGGCGCCAAGCGAACGCCCAGGCTGAGGGCCGCATGGTCACCTACCAGGTCACCGACGTGTCCCCGGACATGTCCTTCCTGGAGATGCTCGACCTGCTCAACGAGGATCTCACCGTCAAGGGCGAGGAGCCGGTGGCCTTCGACCACGACTGCCGTGAGGGCATCTGCGGCATGTGTGGCGTGGTGATCAACGGCACCGCCCACGGCCGTGGCGATTCGCCGGTGCCGACCACCACCTGCCAGCTGCACATGCGCTCCTTCGCCGATGGCGCCACCATCGACGTCGAGCCGTGGCGGGCCGGGCCTTTCCCCGTCCTGAAGGATCTGGTGGTCGACCGTTCGGCCTTCGACCGGATCATCCAGGCCGGCGGCTTCATCTCGGTGAACACCGGTTCGGCGCCGGACGCCCACGCGGCCCCGGTGTCGAAGCTGAAGGCCGACCGCGGCTTCGATGCGGCGACCTGCATCGGCTGCGGCGCCTGCGTGGCGGCCTGCCCGAACTCCTCGGCGATGCTGTTCACCTCGGCCAAGATCACCCACCTCGCGATGCTGCCGCAGGGCCAGCCGGAGCGGTACACCCGGGTGAAGTCGATGGTGGCCCAGCACGACGCCGAAGGCTTCGGCAACTGCACCAACATCGGCGAGTGCGCGGCGGTCTGCCCCAAGGAGATCCCGCTGGACACGATCAGCCAGCTGAACCGCGACCTGATCGCCTCGCTGTTCAAGAAGGACGGCAAGTAGTAGTCACTGCGCAGGCCCCGGCTCCGGCCGGGGCCTCACGCATGCCCACCGTCGCGCGCCGTCGTGCCCGTCCCCCTCGATGCGTGGGGGAGGAGGCGGGGCCGGGGCGATTTCGGCGGGGCGCGGTGGTGTGGCAGACTTGGGAGTCGCGGCCTGCTCCTGCCACAGGGGGAAGGCGGGTCGCTCACCACGAACCTGAGACGAAGTGACCTGTGGCACTGGCGAGGACGATGGCAATGAATCCCTTGGTGGCAGAGGTCGCAAAGGCCGCACTGCGCGACGACCTTCCCGATTTCCGGCCCGGCGACAGCGTGAAGGTCCACGTGCGGGTGATCGAGGGCAACCGCTCCCGGATCCAGGTCTTCGCCGGCGCCGTGATCTCCCGCACCGGTTCGGGTGTGGGCGAGGCGTTCACCGTCCGCAAGGTCTCCTTCGGCACCGGTGTCGAGCGGACCTTCCCGCTGCACAGCCCGATCATCGAGAAGATCGAGGTCGAGCGCCGCGGCGACGTCCGTCGGGCCAAGCTGTACTACCTGCGCGGTCTGCGCGGCAAGGCGGCCAAGATCAAGGAAAAGCGGGACCGCTGACCACGTCCTGCGGCACAGCCGAGGAGGTGGCCCGGTGAGCAGCGAGGCCGATTCGCAGCCTGCCCGTGGAGTCATGGGCACGTTTGGTGTCTGGCTGCGCGAACTCGCCATCGTGGTGGTGGGCGCATTGATCGCGTCCACCCTGCTGCGGTTGTTCATCGCCCAGATGTTCGTCATCCCCAGCGGCTCGATGGAGCACACGCTGGAGAAGCAGGACCGGGTGGCGGTCCAGAAGGTCGCCGGGTTCCAGCGCGGCGACGTGGTGGTGTTCCGCGACACGCTGAACTGGCTGGACCCCTACGACAAGACTCCCGGCTGGTTCCGCCAGGCGCTGATCTTCGTCGGCCTGGCGCCGGACGAGAGCACCCAGCACCTGATCAAGCGGGTGATCGGGGTGGCCGGCGACCACGTCTCCTGCTGCGACGCCCAGGGCCGGGTGTCGGTGAACGGGGTGGCGCTGAACGAGGTGTCCTACCTCTACACCGACGCCACCACCGGACAGCAGGTCGACCCGTCGACCTGGAGCTTCGACGTGGTGGTGCCGGCCGGCACCATCTTCGTGATGGGCGACCACCGCAACGCCTCCAAGGATTCCCGCTGCTATCTCTTCGACGACGACGAGGGGCCGGCCGGCGACCGGGCGTTCATCCCGGTGGAGAACGTCGTCGGGTCGGCGATCGCCATCGTCTTCCCGTTCGACCGGATGCGGGGGTTCAGCCGGCCCGACACCTTCGCCGGGGTGCCCGTCGGCGGAACGCCACCGGACGAACCGGTGATCGACGGCCCGCCGATCGACTGCTGACACCGTGGCTGTGGTGCGCCGGGACGCGGGCCTCTACGGCTACGAACGCTCGCTGCGCCGCGGCGGGTTCGCCCTGATCGCCGGTGCCGACGAGGCCGGCCGGGGTGCCTGCGCCGGGCCGCTGGTGGCGGCCGCGGTGATCCTGCGTCCGTCCACCCGGATCGACGGGCTGGGGGACTCCAAGACGCTGACCGCCCGGCAGCGGGACCGGATCTACGACCAGGTGGTCGCCCGGGCACTGGCCTGGGCGGTGGTCGGCATCGAACCGGGGGAGTGCGACCGCCTGGGGATGCACGTGGCCAACCTGGCCGCGCTGCGCCGGGCCGTCCTCCGGCTGGAGGCGACGCCCGACTTCGTGCTCACCGACGGCTTCGCGGTGGACGGCCTGGGCGCGCCCAACCTCGGGGTCTGGAAGGGCGACCGGGTGGTGGCCTGCGTGGCGGCGGCCTCGGTGATCGCCAAGGTGACCAGGGACCGGATCATGGCCGACTACCACCGGACCTATCCGCAGTACGCGTTCGACGTTCACAAGGGCTATTGCACCGGGCTGCACCAGGAGCGGCTGGAGAGCCACGGACCGAGCCCGATCCATCGCTGGTGCTTCGACAACGTCCGCCGGGCCGCTGGTACAGTGAAGCTGCCATGAGTGCCGAGGACCTTGAACAGTACGAATCCGAGCTGGAGCTCCAGCTGTACCGGGAGTACAAGGATGTCGTCGGCATCTTCACCTACGCGGTGGAGACCGAGCGCCGGTTCTACCTGTGCAACGCGGTCGACCTGAAGGTGCGCACCGAGGGCGGCGACGTCTACTACGAGGTGTCGATGGGCGACGCCTGGGTGTGGGACATGTACCGCCCGGCCCGGTTCGTGAAGAGCGCCAAGGTGCTCACCTTCCGCGATGTGTCGATCGAGGAGATCGCGCACTCCGACCTCAAGGTGCCCGAGAACCTGTAGCGCCGCCCTTCCCGGGCCGCCGCTGTGGATGACGAGGGTTGTCCACAGGCCGCCGAACTGCCTGGCACATTCCGCCCGCCGATTGCCAAGACTCCCGCGCGGAGGTGCGTTGTGGGGAATCGGGAGACCTGGCTGGCCGGCGAGGAACTGGCCGCCCGCCATCTGATCGGGCTGGGCTGGCGGGTGCTGGAACGGAACTGGCGCTGCCCCGCCGGCGAACTCGACATCGTGGCGGTCGATCCGGGCCCGCCGGCCACCGTCGTGTTCTGCGAGGTGAAGTGCCGCCGCGGGCTGGGCTTCGGACCGCCGCTGGAGGCGATCACCGTCGCCAAGCAGCGCAAGCTGCGGGAACTGGCGGTGCTGTGGCTGCGCGCCCAGCCGTACTCCGTCCCGCGGTTCCGGATCGACGGGCTCGGCGTGCTGCTGCCCGACCACGGGCCCCACCGGATCAGCCACGTCCGAGGGATCGGCGCATGAAGGCGGCCCGGGCGTGGTCGGTCGCCCTGATCGGCATGGAGGGCGCGATGGTCGAGGTCGAGGCGGCGATCGGCAGCGGCCTGCCGAAGATCATCCTGGTCGGGCTGCCTGACACGTCGCTGTACGAGGCCAGGGATCGCTGCCGGGCGGCGATGGCCTCCGCCGGGCTGGGCTGGCCGGCCGACCCGGTGACGATCAACCTCTCGCCGGCGACGCTGCCGAAGGCCGGCTCGCACTACGACCTGAGCATCATCGCCGCCGTGGGGGCGGCGGGCGGCGCCTGCCCGCCGTCGGCGTTGGAAGGTCGCGCACTGTTCGGCGAGGTGGGGCTGGACGGCAGGGTGCGGACGGTCCGGGGACTGCTGCCGGCCGTCCTGGCGGCGGTGGGCCACCGCTTCCCCAGGGTGATCGTGCCGGCCGCACAGTCGCGGGAGGCCGCCCTGGTCGAGGGCGCCGAGGTGACCGGCGTCAGCGACCTGGTGGAACTGTTCGACGTGCTCAAGGGCGGTCCGGGGCAGCCGCCACCACCCGGTGGGGCGGAGTCTCCCGAGCCGGCGGTCCGGAAGGACCTTCGCGATGTCGCCGGCCAGCTCGAGGCGAAGTGGGCACTGGAGGTGGCCGCCGCGGGACGCCACCACCTCTACCTGCACGGGCCGCCCGGAGTGGGCAAGACGCTGCTGGCCGAGCGGCTGCCGGGCATCCTGCCCGATCTGGATCTCAGTGAGTCGCTGGAGGTGTCGGCGATCCACTCGCTCGCCGGGGTGCCGCTGGACGGGCTGGTCCGCCGTCCGCCCTATGCCGATCCGCACCATTCCGCCTCCATGGCGAGCCTGGTCGGCGGCGGGGCGCGGATCGCGGTGCCCGGCGCCGTCTCGCGTTCCCACCGCGGTGTGCTCTTCCTGGACGAGGCGCCGGAGTTCAAGCCCCAGGTGATGGAGGCCCTGCGGGTGCCGCTGGAATCCGGCCGGATCGTCCTGGGCCGGGCGCTGGCCACCGCGATCTACCCGGCGAGCTTCCAGCTGGTGCTGGCCGCCAATCCCTGTCCCTGTGGCCAGTTCGGTACTCCCGGCGCCGACTGCCGCTGTCCGCCCAACGAGGTGCGCCGGTACGCCCGCCGGGTCTCCGGGCCGGTGCTCGACCGGATCGACATCAACCAGCAGCTGATCCCGCTGCGACGGTCGTTTCTGGCGGCCGCGCTGCAGGCCGCGGAACCCAGCCGGGTGGTGGCCGACCGGGTGCGGCTGGCCCGGGAGCGGCAGGGGCGCCGGCTGGAGTTGCTCGGCTGGCGGACCAACGGCGAGGTCCCCGGCCCGGTGCTGCGGCGTCAGCTGCCGCTGCCGGAGGGGGTCGAGCTGCTGGACGATGCGGTCAGCCGGGGGCTGTTGTCGGCCCGTGGGGTCGACAAGGTGTTGCGGCTGGCCTGGACGGTGGCCGATCTGGCCGGGGCGGAGCGGCCCCGGCTCGGCCATCTCCGCACCGCCCTGGCGATGCGGCGGGGTGAGGGGAGGCCGACATGAGCGAACGGGCCGCCAGGCTGGCGCTGAGCTGCGTGGTGGAACCGGCCAGCTGGAAGGTGACCGAGCAGGTCGCCCGACTGGGCGCCGAGCAGGTGTGGGACGAGCTGTGCCGGCGCACCGGCCCGGAACCGATCGCCCGCCGGGCGCGGGAGTTCCGGATCGAACCGGTGATCGAGCGTGCCGAGGCCGCCAGGATGAGATTCGTCACGCCCGGGGATCCGGAGTGGCCGCCCGGGGTGGACGACCTCGAGGGCTGCGAGCCGGTCAACGACCTCTCCGGCGCTCCGCTGGGGCTGTGGCTACGGGGTGGCGGAGACCTGGCAGCCCTGACCCGCCGGTCGGCGGCGATCGTCGGCTCGCGGGCGTGCACGTCCTACGGCGAGACGATCGCCAGCGAACTGGCGGCGGAGCTGAGCCGGTCGGGGGTCGCGACGGTCTCGGGCGGCGCCTACGGCATCGACGCCGCCGGCCACCGTGGCTGTCTGGCCAGCCGGTCGCCCACCGTCGCCGTGCTCGCCTGCGGCCTCGACCAGAGCTACCCGCCGGCGCACCGCCCGTTGTTCGAACGGATCGCCGAGGACGGCCTGCTGGTCTCCGAGCTGCCGCCCGGCAGCCACCCGACCAGGGTCCGCTTTCTGGGCAGGAACCGGCTGATCGCCGCGCTCAGCCAGGTCACCGTGATCGTCGAGGCGGCGGTCCGGTCCGGTGCCCGCAACACGGTGACCTGGGCGAACTGCCTCAACCGGCTGGTGGCCGCCCTCCCGGGATCGATCTACAGCGCCCAGTCGTACACCCCGCACCGGCTGGTACGGGAGGCCGAGGCGGTGCTGGTCACCGGCGCGGCCGAGGTGCTGGAGCTGCTCGCCCCGCTGGGCCGCGGAGCGCCCCGGCAGCAGTCGGAGCGCCGACCGACCGACGACCTCGACCCGGAGCAGCTCGCCGTGTTCGAAGCGGTGCCGGCGCGCGGCGGGCTGTCCGCCGGCGAACTGGCGCTGCGCTCCGGGGTTCCGCTGGCCCGGTGCCTGGGGATCCTGGACGACCTGGCCGAACAGGGCTTCGTGGAACAGGGCGAGGACTGGGAGTGGCGGCTGCCGCGCCGCCGCCGGGCACAGACGCCGTTGTTCTGAGTTCCTCGGCTAGCGAACGAACCGGACCCAGGCGGAGCCGTGGTCGGTGGCGAACAGCGCACCCTCGGCGTCGGAGTAGCGGACGGAGGGGAGCTCGGCATCGAGGATCACCGCCTGCCCGGTGCGGGCGTCCAGCACGTCGCCGCGGCCATCCTCCCGCCACAGGTAGACCCAGTCACCCACGGCCGCCACCGCCTCGGCCCGCTCCGGGGAGTTCCAGAGCCGCTCGGCCGAGGGCAGGTCGTAGCCGGTCACCTCCGAGCCCAGGCAGACCATCGTGTCGCGGGTGGCGGTGCAGGGTGGCTCGACCTCGTCCAGTACGCCGGTGGTGGCGAACTCCGTGCCGGTGCGTGGATCCAGCCAACTGCCGGAGGGTCCGGTCCGGGCCACCACCGCGTCCGGGGACTGCGCCAGCAGCGGACCGAGCCCGGCTGCCGCGGTCCACCGGTGGGTACCGTCGGCCCGCGACCAGCCGCCGCCCCGGGTCACCACGGTGTCGGACGTGGCCGCGACCGCCTGATCCTCGACCCGCCAGGCCAGCCGCCCACCGGCGACCTCAACGACCGCGGTCTGCCGGCCCCACTCCGGGTTGTCGGCCAGCACGATGGTGGCGTCGTCAGCGGCCAGCACCCGCGGCGGCAGGTCGATCGTCCACTTCCCGGCCGGATCGGTGAGCAGGTACTCCTCGCGCGGGGTGCCTGAGGCGGCGTCGAGCAGCAGCAGGTCGAGGGCGGCGCCGCCCCCCGCGTCCACCGTCCGCAACCCGACCACGGTCGTGCCGTCCTCGCTCAGGCCGAGCGTGGGCTGGGCGTCCCACGGCTCACCCCGGGTGAAGGAGGTCCGCCAGGCGGTGGCCCCGGTGGCCAGGTCGAGGGCTGCCACCGCACCGTCCGCGGTGGCGACGAAGGCCCGCCCCGCCCCCACCGCCCAGTGGCCGGCCGAGCCGAGATCGAGCGGTGTGCCGTCGGTCAGATCGGCGGCCAGCGGAGGGCGAGGGCCCGTGGCGGACGGCGTCACGCCGGGAACGACGAGAGCCACCCCGCAGCCGGCCAGCAGTGCCGCCAGTGGCGCGATCACAGCCAGGCCGAGCCTGCCCTTCCGCATGGCCCCACGTTAGTCCACCGGGCCGGACGGTGGAACTCACCCTGCGGTGAGATCCTCCACCCGTGCCGAGTTCAGCTGCAGCAGCAGCCAGGCCTCGGCGCGGATGGCGGCCGCCAGCGCCGCCTCGTCCTGCGACTCGTTCGGGGTGTGCGGCCGGGAGAGCGGATCGCCCACCGCGGTGACCAGGATCTGCGCGTCGGGGAAGACCCGGGCGAGGTCGGCGATGAACGGGATCGAGCCGCCGACGCCGAGGTCCACCGGGGCGACCCCGAAGCCCTCGGCCAGGGCCCGCCGGCCGAGCTGGATCGCCGGGCCGGAGGTGTCGGCCAGGAAGCCGTCGCCGCAGTCGACGTCGCTGAAGCCGAGTTCCGCACCGAACGGTGCCCGTGCGCGCAGGTGGGCTTCCAGCGCCCGGTACGCCTCCTGGCCGTCCTGGCCCGGAGCCACCCGGGCACTGATCACCACCGAGAGCTCCGGCAGGATCGTGTTCGAGGCGTTCAGCACGCTGGGGGCGTCGATCCCGGTCACGGTGATCGCCGGCTGGTTCCACAGCCGGCTCAGGATGGTGCCCCGGCCGATCGGGCTGACTCCGGGCAGCAGCCCGGTGTCGGCGCGCAGTTCGTCCTCGCCGTACTCCGGGGTGGGGGAGTCGTACTGGGTGAGACCGGCGACGGCGACCGAGCCGTCCTCGTGCCACAGCGTGTTCAGCAGCCTGATCGTGGCCAGCATGGCGTCCGGGACGGCACCGCCGGCCATCCCCGAGTGCGAGGCGTGGGCCAGGGTTCGGACGGTCAGGGTGAACCGGACGTTGCCGCGCAGCGAGATGGTCAGACCGGGGGTGCGGGCGTCCCAATTGTCGGAGTCCGTCACCACGATGACATCGGCGGCCAGGGCATCGCGGTTGTCGGCCAGGAACTGGGCGAAGGAGCGCGAACCGGCCTCTTCCTCACCCTCGATGAACACCGCCAGGCCGAGCCCGAGATCGTCGGCGAGCACCGTCCCGAGCGCCCGCAGGGCCGCCAGATGCACGATCACGCCCGCCTTGTCGTCGGAGGAGCCGCGGCCGTACAGCCGGCCGTCCCGGGCGGTCAGCTGCCACGGCGGCGTCAGCCACAGCTGCTCGTCCCCGACCGGTTGGACGTCGTGGTGGGCGTACAACAGGACGGTCGGACGGCCGGGACGGGCGCGCCGCGTCGCCAGCACCGCCGGCATCCCCGGCTCGCCGGTCCCGGGAACCGCGGCGGTGCGCACCGAGACCTGGTCGAACAGGCCGGTGCCCTCGAACAGCGCCGCCACCGCGGCGGCACTGCGTTCCACCTCGTCGCGAGGGAAGCCCGGGAAGGCGATGGACGGGATCGCGACCAGGTCGGCCAGCGCGGAGATCGCGGTCGGCAACCCGGTCTCGACCGCGGAGCGGAGGGCGGCGGTGGTGTCGGTCATGGTCGTCATCCTAGGGTGGCCGCCAGGCCGTGGCCCGCCGGCCGGAGCGATGGTCCGGCGTCGAGTTGCGCCGACGTCCCAGGCGCGTAGAATCGCGGGGTCTCCAGAGCCTGCCACGTGCTGCAGGCCGCCCGTCGGGTGCTCCCGCCGGGCCGGGTTCTCCGACCCAGCTCCCCGCCGGTCAGTTGCCGGTGGTCACTCGCGTCCGCCTGGAGGTTCCGATGTCCGATCCCGTGCTGCTGGCCGAACGTGCCCACCTGGCCGCTGCCCGAGCCGGGCTGGCGGCGATGCGCGCCCGCTCGGCCGACTGGACCCAGGCGATCGGCGGCGATCATGTCTCCACCCAGCACCTGCGCCAGCAGCTCCACCGGCGCCGGGAGTCGCTGGCCGACGATCCGTCGGTCCCGCTGTTCTTCGGCCGGATCGACTACGCCGCCGGCCTCGGGGCGGAGTTCGACGAGACCTGCTACATCGGACGGCGGCACATCGAGGAGTCGATCGGCGGCGACCCGCTGGTGATGGACTGGCGGGCGCCGATGGCGCTGCCGTTCTACCGCGCCAGGAAGGGCGAGCCGATGGGGGTCGAACTACGCCGCCGGTTCGGCTTCCAGCACGGCGAGATCACCGCCTACGAGGACGAGCGCCTGGCCGAGAGCGGGCCGGACGGCGCCAGCGCGCTGCTGGAGGCGGAGATCGAACGTCCCCGGTCCGGGCCGATGCGGGACATCGTGGCCACCATCCAGCCCGACCAGGACGTCCTGGTCCGCGCCGACCTGGACGACTCCCTGGCGATCCAGGGTGCCCCCGGTACCGGCAAGACCGCCGTCGGGCTGCACCGGGCCGCCTACCTGCTGTACGCCTTCCGCAACCGGCTCTCCCGCTCGGGGGTGCTGGTGCTGGGCCCGAACGACTCCTTCCTGGGCTACATCGGCGACGTGCTGCCGGCGCTCGGCGAGATCGACGCCAGCCAGGAGACCATCGAGTCGCTGGTCTGCGCCGCCGGTGGCATCAAGGTGACCGGGACCGACGACCCCGCCGTCGCCGTCCTGAAGGGGGACGCCAGGCTGGCGGAGGTGCTGCGCCGTGCGGTGTGGAGCCAGGTCAGTCCCCCGGAACAGGGGATCGAGGTGGCGGTGGGGCATCGGCTGATCCGGATCCCGGCTTCGGTCGTCGGCCAGGTCCTGGACGACCTGACCGGCCGCGGCACTCGCTACGAGGCCGGCCGGGCCATGCTGCCGCAGCGGCTGGCCCACCATGTCCTGCTGCGCCTGGAGGCGGCCGGCGACACCACCGACGACCGGGTGCAGGCGGCGGTCGCCCGCTCCCGTCCGATCAAGGAGGCGAGCAGACGGCTCTGGCCGCCGCTGACCGCACCCGCCCTCGTCCACGCGCTGCTCAGCGATCCGGCGCTGCTGGCGCGGGCGGCGGCCGGCGTCCTGACCGAGGACGAGCAGGCGCTGTTGACCGGACAGCGGCCGCCGCGATCGCTCCGCTCGCGGCGCTGGTCGGTCGCCGACGCCGTGCTGGTGGATGAGGCCGCCGACCTGCTGAACCGGCAGCCGAGCCTGGGCCACGTGATCGTCGACGAGGCGCAGGACCTCTCCGCGATGATGCTGCGGGCGGCCGGACGGCGGGCCACCACCGGCTCGGTCACCCTGCTGGGCGATCTCGCCCAGGCCACCACCGCCTGGGGCGTCCGGGACTGGGCCACGGCGCTGGCGCAGGTCGGGCACCCCGAGGCCACCGTGACCGAACTGGTGGAGGGCTTCCGGGTGCCGGGCGCCGTGATCGACTACGCCGCCCGGCTGCTACCGCACATCGCCCCGGCGCTGACCCCGCCGCGCTCGATCCGTCACTCGCGTGGCGAGCTGACGGTCCGGCGGGCCGATCCGGTCGGCGAGGTGGCGGAGGAGGTGGCACGGCTGGCCGGCCGCGAGGGCACGCTGGGCGTGATCGTCCCCACTACATGGGTAGAGGAGGTTGCCCGGGCGCTTCGGGGAACGGAGCACGGCGTGCTCGGTGTGACCACCAGGGACCCGGAGGCGATGGTGCGGGTCGAGATCGTCGACGCCCGGCTGGCCAAGGGGCTGGAGTTCGACCACGTGCTGCTGCTCGAGCCGGCCGAGCTGGTGGCCGCCGAACCGGAGCGGGTGATCGGGCTGCGCCGGCTGTATGTCTGCCTGACCCGGGCGGTGACCAGCCTCACCGTCCTGCACGCCGAGCCGCTACCGGCAGAGCTGGGTCCGCCGGCGGCCTGACCGGGCTGAGCCCGACGGCATCGAGCACGATGCGGGCGTCCCTGGTGCGGAGGCCGAGTTCGCCGGCCGGGTGTGGCCACGGGTCCTCCAGGACGAGGGGGTCCAGGCCGTCGACCCTGGCCGTGATCGTGCCGCCACGGCGCGACACCGCGATGGTGTGCCGTCCGATGGCGGGCAGCTGACCCTCCGCCACGCGGAGTTCGTCGTAGGCGTGGCGGGCCAGCACGATCCGGTCGCGGTGGAACTGGAGCGAGTAGCCCAGGAGGAAGTCGAGCCCCAGCGTGGTGTCGTCGCCCTCGCCACCCTCGGCGAGCTCGCCGGCGCAGAGCAGCAGGTCGGCGTGGCCGTCCGGGGTCGGCAGCTCGACCTCCACCGTGGCGGTGAGGTCCCAGTCGCCGATCATCGACTGCCCGCCGAGCAGCTTGCCGGTGCCGGAGTGCCGAAGCGGGGTCGTCGCCGAACCGGACGCGGCCTGCGCAAGGCTGACCATCCGGAGCCGTACCGGCCGGTTCGCCACCGAGATCGCCAACGTGCTGGTCCCCTCGGCCAGCCACAGCCGCGTCGCCACCGCGGTGGTGGGCTGCCGGACGACGACCTCCACCGGACGGTCGTCGACCGCGACGCTCAGCTCGGCGCCGGCCGGGAACTCACCGGAGAGCCAGAGGTCGTACTCGCCGGCAGCCGCCACCAGGAGTTGCCGGTGGGACGACGTGCCCGGGGCGAGCAGCAGGTCGGGCCGGGACGCCGGGCCGGCATCGGGCGGGCCCCCCGCGCCGCCGGTCGCCCGCCCGGCCCGGAACCCTCCCGG
>JAEXCA010000178.1 GCA_023393755.1 Actinomycetes bacterium
GCGGACGCCGGCAGCTGCCGGCGGGCGATCGTCCCGACGAAGAAGCCTGCCACGTGCGGCACGATGAGGCCGACGAACCCGATCCCGCCCGCTGCCGCCACCGACATCCCGGCCAGCAGCGAGACGAAGACCAGCTGCACCAGTCGGAACCGCCGCACATCCAGACCGAGCGCCGCGGCGCCGTCGTCCCCGGCATGCAGCAGGTCCAGCCGGCGCGAAGTGGCCAGTAGCAGGCCGCCGACCACGATGGTGGAGATCAGCACCGGCCAGGTGCCGTCCCACGCGGCGTCGCCGAAGCTGCCGGTCTGCCAGCGCATCACGTTCGCCAACTGGTGCTCGTCGGCGATCACCAGCAGGACGAAGGTGGTCAGCGCGGCGAAGATGGCGCTGACCGCGACACCGACCAGCACCATCATGGTCGGATCGCCGAAACGGCCGCCGATCACCACCGCCAGCAGCAGCGGCACCATGCCGCCGACGAACGCCGCCACCGGGGTGGTCACCTGACCGAGCATGCCGCCGCCGATCCCGAGGATGCTCACGCAGACCACCCCGAACCCGGCGCCGGAGGACACCCCCAGCAGGTAGGGATCAGCCAGCGGGTTGCGGGTGACCGCCTGCGCGCTGGTCCCGGCCAGCGCCAGGCTGGCGCCGACCGCGGCGGCCATGATGCCGCGCGGCAACCTGGAATCCCACACGATCGCGTGGCGGGCGTCGCTCCAGAACGGGTCGACGACACCGGGCCACCACTGGTGCACTACGATGCCGAAGACCTCGTCCAGCGGGATCCGGACCGATCCAAAGGCGACCGCCAGCGCCAAGGACAGTACCAGCAACGCGATCAGGGCGACGATCAGCGTCCAGAACCCGATCGTGGTGCGCGCGTTGCGCACCCGTTCGTTCACGGCGCGGGAACCAGCTCGGGATGCAGGAAGTGCGCCAGCGTCCTCACCGAGCGGACCAGCCGGGGGCTCTCGAAGAAGTCATCCAGCGGCAGTGCAATGAAGCGGTCGTTCTTCACCGCGTCGGTCTGCTTCAGCAGCGGCTGGTTCTTCAGGAACTCGATCTTCTGCTCGGCGGTGGTCTCGCCGTAGTCCAGCACCAGGATGGCCTGCGGGTTCCGCTCCACGATGGTCTCCCAGGTAGTGGCCAGGTAGGGGCGCTCACCCTCGGAGTAGATGTTCGCGCCACCGGCGTAGCTGGTGATCAGTTGACCGACGCCGGTGCCGCCCACCGTCACCGGATCGGCATCGCCGGAGTCGTACAGGAAGGTCGGGACCGGCTCGGCGGCGGAGACCTGCTGGGCGATCTGCTCCAGCGGGTCCACCACGGAGGCGACCAGCGCCTCGGCCTTGTCGGGGACGCCGAGGATCTGGCCCAGCTGGCGGTAATCCTCGGCGAGCAGGTCGAGGGAGAAGTTCCGGCCGCAGTACTCGGTGAACTTGAAGGTGTTGATGCCAGCCTGCTGCAGGGATTCCCGCGAGCGTCCCTCGTCCTCGGAGAAGGCGCTGGTCATGCCGCCGACCACCAGATCGGGCTCGGCGTCGAGCAACTGCTCCTTGGTCGCGTACGGGTCGCCCAGCGCGGGGATCTTCTTCCATTCCTCGGCGAACTCCGGCAGCGGAGTCGCGTCGGCGTAGCCCATCCCGACGATCCGGTCGCCCGCCCCGAGGGCGAGAAGCACTTCGGTGACGTGGTCGTTCATGGACACGATCCGGGCCGGAGTCTGCTCGAAGGTCACCTCCAGGTCGCAGTTCGAGATGGTGAGCGGGAACGCAGTCGCCTCGGCGGGCGGGCTGGAGGCGGCGGGGGATGTCGCGGTGGCCGCGGCGCCGCTGGGGGTCTCGACGGCGGTCTGGGCGCCGCAGGCGGTGACGGCTGCCAGGCAACCGGCTGTCAGGAGGGCAAGGGGGAGGCGTTGCCGCCAGGTGTGCTGCATGGGGTTCCTTGGGGTTGGGGGACCACCACACGACGAGAAGTGCGAGCCGTCACGCCGACGCTCACGCTGACCCCGCATCGCAGTCCACGGCGATACTCACTGGTCGTCTCCGGGCAGGCATTCGGACTTGTCGACAGGTACGTCGACTCACCGTTGCGGGTCAGCGCCGGATTCGCACCGGCTTCCCCTGCGTCGGAGACAGGTACATACTACGACATTGCGTCGTAGATCCGCCGCGATTGTCGCGGAACGGACGGCCAACCGCTCGGAGCAGTCCTGCCGCACCTGCCCGCGAACCGGCCGCGAACCGGCCGCGACAGATATCATCAGAAACGGAATCCGAGTCTTTCTGGGGGGATCGATGAAGGGCAAGTCCACTGCTGTCGCACTGACCGTCGGGCTGGTCGGCACGCTGGGAATCTCGTGGCCGACGGCCGCTCCGGCGGCGATCCCGGCCACGATCTCCCACTCGGCGGCGCCGTCAACCGTCCAGGCGACCACGCTGGCGGCCAGGACCGCCGTCAAGAAGTTCAAGAACTGCAAGGCGCTCAACCAGAAGTACGCCCACGGGGTCGGCAAGACCGGTGCCAGGGACAAGGTGAGCGGGCGGGGCGAACCCGTGACGAACTTCAAGAAGAGCAGCGCGCTCTACCAGAAGAACAAGCACCTCGACCGGGACAAGGACGGGGTCGCCTGCGAGAAGCACTGAGCGGCGGTGTCGGTGGCAGGATCGCGTCGTGACTGAAACGGTGCTGCTGGACCACCTCGTGGTCGCCTCCGGCGACCTGGCGGGCCTGATCGACGACTTCCGCCGGACGACCGGTGTCGAGCCGCTGCCCGGCGGACGGCATGCCCTGGGAACCGCCAACGCGCTGGTGCCGATCACCGTGCTGGGGACGGCGACGCGGACCTACCTGGAACTGATCGGGCCGGCCACCCCCGACACCACCCTCACCGAGAACTTCTTCGGCCTGGCCGTCTCGGGGACGCCACGGCTGGCCACCTTCGCGATCCGCGGCACCGAACCACTGGAGACCTGGTCGGTCCGCTACCGGGAACTCGGCCGGGAACCCTGGGAGATCCGGCAGCTCTCCCGCCGTACCCCCGCCGGCGAGCTGCTGCGCTGGCGGTTCGTCCCGCCGGCGGAGTCGCCGGTGAATCCGGTGCCCTTCGTGATCGACTGGCTGGATTCCGCCCACCCGTCCGGCGTCGCCGAGCCGGTGATCGACCTGCTGTCGCTACGGCTCGCCCATCCCGACCCGGCCGTCCGCGCCGAGCTGGCGGCGCTGTCGCCGGCCATCGAGGTGCTGGACGCCGAGCCCTCGCTCGGCTTCGTCCTGACCACGCCGCGCGGGATCGTCACCGAGGCCGACCTCGGCCTGATCCCGTTCCGCCCGAACCCGTGCGAGCCGCGGTGACGCGTGGTTGGATGGCAGTAGTCGCTCAGGAGGAACCCCATGTCCTGGATCCGTCGCCTCGTCACCCTCTGCGGTTCGCTGGCCCTGGTGCCGCTCGGCGCCCTGCTGCTGCCGACCTCGCTCGCCCAGGCGGCGACGGCCGGTTGCGCCGACAACGGCCCGTGGTCGCGGGAATGGGACGACTACGCCGTGGTGGGCCTGCCGGAGGGCGCCGGCGCGGTCGACATCCAGACCCCGCACCATCACGTGCAGATCACCGAAGCCGGCCTCGGCATCACCGACCCGAGCGGCGGCTTCGGGACGGTCGTCCTGGTCGAGCGCCTGAACCAGGACGGCTGCGCCGATCTCATCGTCACCGCGCCCGGCCGGGCCGGCTCGACCGGCTCGATCTACCTGCTGTTCGGCTCCGACGCCGGCTTCCAGCCGGGCGACGTCCACCGGATCCCGGCGCCCGCCGGTGCCGGCAACTCCTGGGGAACGGCACTGGCCTACGCCGACGCCGCGGACGCCCTCGCGGTCGGGGCGCCGGACACCCCGCTGTCGCCCCGCGGGGGCGGTGCGGTCTGGCTCTACCCGCTGGAGTACGGCACCGGCCTGCCGGGAAGGCCGGTCGTGGTGACCCAGGACAGCAAGGGCGTCCCCGGCAAGAGCGAGCCCGGCGACCGGTTCGGTGCCGCCCTGGCGGCGAGGTGGAACACCGTGGCGATCGGTGCCCCGGGAGAGGCGGTCGGCTCGAAGAAGGAGGCCGGCTCGGTCACGGTGCTCGATCTGCTGAACGGCCTGTCGAAGTACACCGCGCTGACCGTGACGCAGAACTCCCCCGGCTTCGCCACCGCCGCCGAGGCCGGCGACCAGTTCGGTGCCGTGCTGGACGCCCGCTCGTACCTGATCGCCGTCGGCGTGCCGGGCGAGACCATCGGTCGCGCCAAGCACACCGGGATGGTCTCGCTGTTCTCGGTCTCCCTGCGGGGCAAGGTGAAGAAGGTCTACAACTACCACCAGGACTCCCCCGGCGTGCCGGGCGCCAACGAATCCGGCGATCGCTGGGGATCCGCGCTCGGCTTCGGCGCCTACTGCTCCGAACTCGACTACGCGCTGGCGGTCGGCGCCCCGTACGAGGACGAGGGGTCGGTGCGGGATGCGGGCAGCATCACGATCCTGGGGGCCGTCCCCACCAAGAAGCTGACCAAGGAGTGCACCGCGCGGGTCTTCGCCGGCTCGGTCTACCTGCCGGGCAGGCCCCAGGCGGGCGCCCACTTCGGCTGGTCGGTGCGGGGTGGCTACTTCGATCCGGAGGAGAAGCCGGGTGACGGCACCTGGGTGATCGGCGCCCCCGGCACGGAGGTCAACGGGGTCAAGGACGCCGGCATCGTCCACAAACTGCTGCTGGGCAACCGCAAGGCCCGGACCAGCGGCCCGCTCGGCGGCCCGTCGGCGGGTCAGCGGTACGGCCGCGTCCTTTCCGGCTGAGTTCGCCGCCGATCGGGAGACGATGGCTGAGGTCATCGAAGCCTCCCGGACCGCGCGGTCAGTACAGGACGCGCCGCAGGAAGTCCTGGGTCTCCGGACGCTGTGGCGCGTCCAGCACCTGCTCGGGCGGGCCCTGCTCACAGATCCGTCCACCGTGCAGGAACACCACCCGGTCGGCCACCCGGCGGGCGAAGCCGATCTCGTGGGTGGCCATCAGGATGGTCGAGCCACCCCGCTTGAGTTCGGCCACCAGATCCAGCACCTCGCCGACCAGGTGCGGGTCGAGCGCCGAGGTGATCTCGTCCAGCAGCAGCAGCTGCGGATCCGGGGCGATGGCCCGGACGATCGCCACCCGCTGCTGCTGACCGCCGGAGAGCCGATCCGGGAAGGCCCTGGCCTGCTCGGCCAGCCCGATCCGTTCCAGCAGGCTCATTCCCCGCTGCTCGGCCTCGGCCCGGGATGCCCGGTGGACCTTGCGCAACGCCAGGGTGACGTTGTCGAGCACGCTGAGGTGCGGGAACAGGTTGTAGTGCTGGAACACCACGCCGATCCGGGCGCGGACGGCATCCACCTCCACCCGCGGGTCGGAGATGTCGTCGCCGTCCAGCAGGATCTGGCCGTCGTCGATCTGCTCCAGCAGGTTGGTGGTCTTCAGCAGGGTCGACTTGCCGGAGCCGCTGGCGCCGATCAGCGCCACCACCTCGTGCTGGGCGACGTCCAGGTCGATGCCGCGCAGCACGTGGTTGGCACCGAACGACTTCACGATGCCGCGCAGTTGCAGAATGGGGCTCATACGGGGCCCCCGCCACGTTGTTCGGAGGAGCGCAGCGGAGGAGAAGAACGTGGCGGGGTGGTCACACCAGCCCCCCGATCTGCTCGCGGCGCTGCTGCCGGGCGGTCAGCCAGTCGGTGAACCTGATGAACGGCCAGCTGAACAGCACGAACAGCAGCCCGGCCACCACGTACGGGGTGTAGTTGTAGCTGTTCGAGACCATCACCTGGGCGGCGCGGACGGCGTCCACCGCCCCCAGCACCGAGATCAGCCCGACGTCCTTCTGCATGGAGACGAAGTCGTTCATCAGCGCCGGGGTGACCTTGCGGACGGCCTGTGGCAGCACCACCAGCCGCAGCGTCCGGTAGTGGCTCAGGCCGAGCGAGCGGGCCGCCAGCCGCTGGGACGGGTGCACCGCCTCGATCCCGGCGCGCAGTACCTCGGCGACGTAGGACGAGTAGGTCAGGATGAGCGCGATCGTGCCCAGCAGCACCACCGAGATCGGCTTGTCGCTGAACCCCAGCGCGGGGATGCCGAAGCCGATCAGGTAGAGCACGATCAGGAAGGGCATGCCGCGGAACAGGTCGGTGTAGGCGGCGGCCAGGAAGCGCAGCGGGAAGAAGACCGGCCCCTTCAGGCTGCGCAGCCCGGCCAGGATCACCGCCACCACCGCCACCCCGACCACCGCGATCGCCAGCACCTGCATGTTGAGCAGCAGTCCCTCAGCCACCTTCGGCAACGCCGGCCAGAAGTACTCCGGGTTGAAGAAGGTGTCCCGGGTGACCTGCCAGCCCGGCGAGTTGACCAGCACCAGCGCGATGACGACCGCGAAGACGACCGTGCTGAGCAGGCTCACCGCGATCGACCGGCTGGTCTGCCGGCGGCGGTAGGCGCGACGGCCGCGCTCGAGGTCGCTGACGGGGAGCGGTCCTGCAGGGCGATCCCCGAGCCTGTCGAAGGGGCGTCCCTCTGCGGTGAAACCCGACGGGACGAGGGGGGCCTCCCCCTCGCCTGATCCCGTCGGGTCAGCCACCGTTCGCTACGAGAGGACGGGCACGGAGATCGACTCCGACAGCCACTCCTGCTCCAGCGCGGCCAGGGTGCCGTCCGCGGCCAGGGCGTCCACCGCGGCGCTGACCGGCGCGGTGAGTTCGGAGCCCTTCGGCAGGACGAAGCCGAACTGGTCGCCGCCGGAGGCGTCGGCGAGCTGGCCGATGATCTTGCCGCCGTCGATCTCCACCGCCGCCAGGTACAGCGCGGTCGGCAGGTCGACCACGATCGCGTCCACCTGCTTGTTCTTCAACGCCTGCGCGGTGTCGGCGTTGGAGTTGAAGACGCTGGCCTCGGCGGTCGGGGCGATCTGCTCGTTGAGCGCGTTCAGGCTGGTGGTGCCGACCATGGCGCCGAGCTTGCCCGCCTTGAGGTCGGCCAGGCTGGTGGCGTCGGCCAGCGGGGAGCCCTCGTAGGTGAGCACCGCCTGGGCGGTGGTGTAGTAGGACGACGAGAAGTCGACCGCCTGCTTGCGCTCCTCGGTGATCGAGAACTGCTGGAGGTTCACGTCCCAGGCCTTGGGGCCGGGCGCGATCGCCTCGTCGAAGGTGGTGCGCACCCAGGTGACGTCGGCATCGGCGAAGCCGAGCTTCTCGGCCACCGCGTAGGCGACAGCTGCTTCGAACCCCTGCTTGGACTCGGGCTTGTCGTCCTCCACCCACGGCGAGTAGGCCGGGTTGCCGGTGGCGATGGTGAGCTTGCCCGGGGTGACGGTCAGCTGGCTGACGTCCGGTGCGGTGGTCTCCGGAGAAGCCTCCGGGGACGTCTGCGGGGAGGACGTGGTCTGCGGCGCGGGCGACGCGCTGGTCGGCGCCGGGGAACCGGAACAGGCGCCCAGCCCCAACGCGAACGCCGCGGTGGCGGCGACGACAGCGACGCGGGCGAACAGCCTGGTCATGAACCTGGTCCTTTCCTCGGGCGACCGGACGCGGGCACGCCGGACGGCACAAGGCTACGGTGCCCGGAACTCCGGCGCGCGCCGCTCCCATCCCCCGGTCAGTACCGGCACGCCGAGCAGCGGCGTAGCATCACTGATGAGGCGGGCGGCGACGTCGCCGGTCACCCGCCGCACCCGAGGGACGTACGATGCTCGAACTCCCCGAGGCGTCCACCATTGCCGCCCAGTTGCGCTCCGCCGTCCTCGGGCGCACGATCACCGAGGTCGTGGTCAACGCCTCGCCACACAAGTTCGCGTTCTTCACCGGCGCGCCCGAGGCCTACCCGGGGCTGCTCACCGGCGGTCGGATCGTCGATGCCCGGGCGATGGGGGGTCTGATCGAGCTGACCACCGGAGAACTCAGCCTGGTGATCGGCGACGGGGTGGGGCCGCGCCTGGTGGAAGCCGGCGGAGCCCTGCCGGCCAAGCACCAACTGGCCCTCGGCCTGGACGACGGGAGCGCACTGGTCTGTTCGCTCCAGATGTACGGCGGGATGTACCTGGGGCCCGCCGGGGATCACGACAACCCGTACTACCGGGTGGCCCGGGATCGTCCGTCCCCGCTGACCGACGCGTTCGACCAGGACTACTTCGATGCCCTGCTCGCCGAGGCGCGGCCGAACCTGGCGACCAAGGGCTTCCTGGCCACCGAACAGCGGGTGCCGGGGCTGGGCAACGGCGTGCTGCAGGACATCCTGTTCCGGGCTCGGCTCCATCCGCGCAACCGGCTCTCGACCCTGACCGGCGCTGACCGGCGCGGGTTGCTGGCCAGCCTGAAGGAGACGCTGACCGCCATGGTCGCCGGGGGTGGGCGGGACACCGAGAAGGATCTCCACGGCCGGCCGGGCGGGTACCCGACCGTCCTCTCCGCCCGCACCCTCGACCTGCCCTGCCCCGACTGCGGCGGAGCGATCACCCGCCAGGCCTTCCTCGGTGGCAATGTCTACGTCTGCGAGCACTGCCAGCCGCTTCGTGGCTGACGCCTGGGAGGTTCCCGTTCGTCGGCCACACGACCGAACAGCCGGGCATTTCCCCTGGTCAACCAACCCTCGGGAAGCATTTGAGGTCTGCTGCGTTGTACCTGGAGTAAGCCGAGAGAACCAAGGAGAGAACATGGCCACCACCACTACGATTTCCGCTCTTGCGCCGACCGCCCCCGTGCCGGCCGAGGTCGCCGCCAACGCGGCCCACTTCCTCAGCCCGGTCGTGATCGACCTCGAAGCCCTGGTCGTGAACGGCAAGCAGGCCCACTGGCATGCCCGCGGTGCCAACTTCATCGGCGTCCACGAACTGCTGGACGAGGTGGTCGAGCACGCCCAGGAGTACGCCGACACCGCAGCCGAGCGGATCATCGCCCTCGGCCTGCCGGTCGATTCCCGGATCGGCACCGTGGCGAAGAAGAACACCCTCCCGGAGTTGCCCGACGGCTTCCGCAGCTGGCAGGACACCGTTGCCGAGGTGGTCGGGCAGATCGACGCCGTGCTGGTCACCGTCCGCGCCGCCATGACCGGCCTGGCCGATGACGCCGCCAGCCAGGACGTCGCGGTCGAGCTCGAGCGCGGCCTGACCAAGGACCGCTGGCTGCTCCAGGCCCACCTCGCCGCCTGACCGAGCGCGTCCCTTTCGCTGTCAAGCAGGTGTTGGTCGGCTACGGAAAGCTGATTTCGGTGGTCGAACCCATCGTTGCGGTGCGTTGATCAGTGTTTCCGCTAACGGTGGATCCCGACCCAGAGCCCATCCCGGGCTCTGGTCATCCCGACGTAGAGTTCGCGCCTGGCCAGCCGCCAGGCTTCGTAGTCGGCAGCGTCGGACGGCGGCACGTTCTCCGTCTGGCTCGGTGAAACGTCAGGGATCAGCACCTGCTTGAACTCCAGGCCCTTGGCGCGCTTGATGGTGCCGACCTTGATCGCATCGGTCGGCGACCCGTCGTACTCCTCCAGCGTGACGACAGGCAACTGGGCCGCCCGCAGCGCTCCGGCGATGTGATCAACCACCT
This sequence comes from Actinomycetes bacterium, assembly GCA_023393755.1. Lineage (GTDB taxonomy): Bacteria > Actinomycetota > Actinomycetes > Propionibacteriales > Propionibacteriaceae > Propionicimonas. The sequence continues at coordinate 9,583 of JAEXCA010000178.1, forward strand.
TCCGCCGATTGCACAGCACACCTACGTCCCCGGTTCCCGTTCCGACGACCGCAGTGACCTGGCGGATCCGGGAGATCAACGCGCTGTCGCGCTCGGCGTACCTCGAGTACCAGCAGATGTCCGGCTCAGACCCGGTGCGCAGGACGCTGCTGGGGTTCTCGCCGCGGGACATGACACCCTCGATGTCGGGGTACTCATCGTCATCCACCAAGCGGGAGGCCAACGCGACGATCTGCGCGGTGTTGCGGTAGTTGATGTCGAATACCACGCCACGGCCGGCGATGGAGATCCCGGCTTCGGCCAGGGTGTAGCCCCCCGGGTAGATCGACTGCTGGCCGTCACCGACCAGGGTCAGCCCATCCGGACGGTCGCCGACCAGCCCGTGCAGCAGCCTGATCATCGCGCAGGTCAGGTCCTGGGCCTCATCCACGATCACGCCTGCGTACTGGTCCGTCAGTGGCTGCCGCCGGAGTTCGGCCTCGGCCAGCAGGATGGCATCCTCGAAGTCGTGGACCCGACGGCGGCGGAGTTCAGCCGTGTAGCCCTCGTACAACTGCCAGACTGCCCGGCGCTGCGACGGCTGCAGCGCCCGCCGCCGGCCGGTACGCACCAGGTCGGCGTACTCGTCGTAGCTGGTCAGCCCCCGTCCCTTCAGGACGTAACCGATCTCCTCCCGCCAGTACCGCCGATCATGCGCGTGGGTGCCCAGCGCGGTGGTGTCTGCCTGCGACCAGGCCTGATCGAACGCCTCATCCGCCGCTGCGGCATTCAGATTGAGCTGGATCCCTCGGTCACGTAGCAGGCGATTCGCGAACCGGTGGATCCCGGTGAACTCGACCCGCTCCACGACTTCCGGCGCGAACCGGGTCAGTAGGCTGCTCAACACGTCCGGCAAGGTACGAACGTAGGTGGTGACCAGGATCCGCCCGGGACGGGTGCGCGCCAGGTGAGCGGCGCGGTGCAGCCCAACAACCGTCTTGCCGGTGCCGGCCGGGCCTCGGATCCGGGACGGACCGGAGTAACTGCGCCGCACGACTCTTGCCTGCTGCGGGTGGAGGAAGGCCATCCATTCCTCGATCGGGGCCGCGAGTTGTCCCTCGAGCAGCGCCTGGTTCACCTCCTCGGCGGAGAGCAGTCCGGTGGGGTCGATCTGATCGCTCGGTGCCGGCAGCACTGGTTCGGGGACCGATGCCACCACCGGAGCGGGAGCTCCGACGGGCGGGAAGAGTTGCAGGGCGCGGGCGAGCACGGTTTCGACCTGTGTGGTGGTCAGCCGGCGTCGGTAGCTGGTGATGGCGGAGAGAATGTCCCGCTCTCCGACGACCCGCAGGCCCTCAACGTTCGCGTCAACACCGGAACGCCCAGCGAGCACCACGATCACCCGTACCTCACCGGCAGCCAGTCCCGCTTCGGCGAGATCCGCCTGCGTGGTGTCGAGCAGATCCGTCAGGGTCATCAGCTCGTCGGTGACGTCGTCCTGACCCTGATAGACCCTGCCCATCACGATCTGGACGTCCCGCCAGGCCTTCGTATCGACGATGAACACCCCGCCCGGCCCTACCACCACCAGGTCGACCTGAGCGCGCCTGGTGCCCGGCCAACGTCGATCGGCGAGCAGGTGGTAGCCGATCGCGCCCAGCGGCGACAGCGCTCGGGCCGTGCGCTTTTCGGTGACCGCTGCCAGCTCGTACCGCGCCGCCTCGTCCAGCGCGTCCACCGCGGCCTGCTGGTGAAGGACGGCAACCGCCCGCAGCCGATCCGCCTGCTGACCCGCAGACTCGCCTGCTGACATGCGCGACCTCGCCGCTTGACTCGTCCCCAGCCCCGCCGACGGTGTGGGCTGAGTCGAGACTACGGGAGGACGGCGGGCCAGGTTCCGGTTTTCGAAGGATCCTCGGTGTACCCTCCGACCTCACTCGGCGAGAAGCCCTCCGCTGGCTATCGTGAACGGATGAGGATTCTCGCGATGGTGGCGGTTGCCATGGCCGCGGTGCTGACCGGCGGCTGCACCCCGAGTGCCCTCGGCCGGTCGCTGGGCGGGGTCAGCTACGTCCTCGACCAGAAGGCGGACCGCCAGGCGTCCAGTTGGGTCTGGACCGGAAGCGACCTCCCCGAGCTGGTGGCCCTGGTCGCCCAGCTCGGCAACGACCAACTCCAGCAGCAGTTGGCCGCGGTCGATCCCGCTCGCGAGGTGGTGGTCTCGCTCTACTTCGACGCCTGCAGCCAGGAGGGTCCCGAACTCATCCTCCAGGGCTCCGTCCTCTCCGTCCGCTATCGGACCGAGCTGCACCGCAACTGCGTCCGCGCCATCGACACCCTCGTGCTGTTCGCGGTCGCCCGGAGTGACCTGCCCGAGACGGTGACCTACTTCGACCAGGAGTTCCCGCTGGCGTAGGCGCTGGGGACGACCCTTCGACAGGCTCAGGAGTCGTCAGACCCGCCGCAGGACCAGCTTGCGGAGTTCGTCGAACCACAGCACGGACGACGCCAGCGCGATGCACACCAGCCAGTGCGTCAGGCTCAGGTCGGCGGTGCCGAAGGCGGTCTGCAGGAAGGGCAGGTGTACCACCGCGAGCTGCAGCGCCACCGCCAGACCGATCGCCGCCCACAGCCAGTGGTTGGAGAACAGCCCGGCGAAGGCGGTGGTGGTCTCCGAACGGGAGTTGAGCGCGTTGAACAGCTGCGCGAGCACCAGGGTGGTGAAGCCGGCGGTGCGCGCCACGTCCAGCGAATCGGTGCCGGCGATCATGCCGCCGGGCAGGAAGAGGTCGATGGTCAGCAGGGTCGCAGCAGCCATCACCAGGCCGATGCTGATCACCCCGCCCCACATCCGGCGGTCGATGATCCGTTCGGACGGACGCCGCGGCCGCCGCGCCATCACGTCGTCCACTTCGGGATCGACCCCCATGGCCAGCGCCGGGCCGGAGTCGGTGACCAGGTTGATCCACAGGATCTGGGTGGCCAGCAACGGCACCACCACGCCGCCCTCGGCGGCCCCGGTCAGCCCGAGGACGGACGCCAGCACGACACCGAAGAAGACGGTGAACACCTCGCCCATGTTGGAGGACAGCAGGTACCGCAGGAACTTCTTGATGTTGTCGAAGATGATCCGGCCCTGCCGCACCGCGGCGACGATGGTGGCGAAGTTGTCGTCGCTGAGCACCATCCGGGCGGCTTCCTTGGTGACCTCGGTGCCGGTGATCCCCATCGCCACGCCGATGTCGGCCGAGCGCAGCGCCGGGGCGTCGTTCACCCCGTCCCCGGTCATCGCCACGATCTGGCCGTCGGCCTGCAGCGCGTCCACGATCGCCAGCTTGTTCCGCGGCGCCACCCGGGCGTAGACCGACGTCTCGCGGATCACCTCGGTGGCCTGCTCGGGCGACAGTGCGTCCAGTTCGGGGCCGGTGACGGCCCGGGTTCCGGCCGGGACGATGCCCAGGTCGGTGGCGATCCGGGCGGCGGTGAGCGGGTGGTCGCCGGTGATCATCATGATCCGGATCCCGGCTCGCTGGGCGTCGGCGACCGCGTCCCTGGCCTCGTCCCGGGGTGGGTCGATGATGCCGACCATGCCCAGGAAGATGAGTTCGTGTTCGAGGTCCTCGCTGGGCTCGGCGTCGTCCGGCAACCCGCGGTAGGCGAAGCCGAGGGTGCGGTAGGCGTCGCCGGAGAGCTCGGCCAGCCGATCGAGGATCTGCTGCCGGGCCGCCTCGTCCAGCGGCTCCACCTCATCGCCCACCTGGCGGGCGGTGCAGAGCGGCAGCAGGACGTCCACCGCGCCCTTGGTGGCCAGGCCGTGGCCCAGTTCGCGCTGGTCATCGAACAGCGCCGACATCCGCTTGCGTTCGGAGGTGAACGGCACCTCGCCGAGCCGGTCGACCCCGGCCAGCCGCTCCTCGATGCCGCCGACCTTGCGGGCGGCCACGATCAGCGCGGCCTCGGTGGGGTCGCCCTGGACGTCCACCTCGGTGTCGGATTCCAGCACCTGGGCGTTATTGGCGAAGGCACCGGCGGCCAGCAGCAGCTCGAGCTCACGCGACTGGGCGGTAGACAGGTCGCCGTCGACCGCGACACCACCTTCCGCCCGGTAGCCGGTACCGGTGATCTCGGCCTCACCGGACGCGGTGACCACCCGTTGCAGGGTCATCTCGTTGCGGGTCAGCGTCCCGGTCTTGTCCGAGGCGATCACGCTGGCTGATCCAAGGGTCTCCACCGAGTGCAGCTTCTTCACCACCGCGCCCCGGCGGGCCATCGCCTGCACCCCGATCGCCAGCACCACCGACAGGATGGCGGGCAGCCCCTCGGGCACCGCGGCGACCGCCAGCGAGACGCCGAGCAGCAGCACGGTCACCAGGTCGGAGAGCGTCGACACCTGGTTCACCCAGGCGGTCACCGCCATCACCACGATCGCGATGCCCACCACGGTGATGCCGAGCACCTTGGAGACCGTGGCGATCTCGCGCTGCAGCGGGCTGGGTTCCTCGTCGGTGGCCTCCAGCAGTTCGGCGATCTCGCCGACCTCGGTGTCCATCCCGATGGCGGTGACCACCGCCCGTCCGACGCCCTGGACGACCGCGGTGCCCTTGTAGACCATGTTGAGCCGGTCGGCCAGGGCCGCCGGCGCGGCGGGCGGCCGGCGCCGCCGGCTCGGCGAGCGGCGCCGACTCCTTGCCCACCGGCTCGCTCTCGCCGGTCAGCGAGGACTCGCTGATGGTCAGCGCGCTGGCCTCGAGCACCCGGGCGTCCGCGCCGACGGTGTCGCCCTCGGCGAGCGCCAGCAGGTCGCCGACCACCAGCTCGGTGGTGGGCACCTGGGTCAGCCGGCCGTCCCGCACCACCGTCGAGGTGGACGCGGTGAGCTTGCGCAGCGCGGCGACGGCGTCCGCCGCCTTGGCCTCCTGGGCCAGGCCGATCGCCGCGTTGGCGAGCAGCACGATGACGATCACGATCGCGTCCACTGGGACGCCGTGCGCGCCCTCGACCACCCAGGCCACCACCGAGATGGCGACCGCCACCAGCAGCAGGTAGACCAGCGGATCGGCGAACTGGGCGAGGACCCGCCGCCACAATGGCACTGGCGGCGCGGAGCGCAGTTCGTTGGGCCCGTGCGCGGCCAACCGGGCGGACGCCTCGTTGACCGTCAGTCCCGCTGCCGGGTCGACATCGAGGGCCGCAGCCACGTCGACGGCCGGCAGCAGGGTTGGGTCCGGCAGGGAACGTGGAGCGGGGTTTCCGGCGCCCGAGGCTCTGGTCGCCCCGCTCTCCTGATCGTCGATCTGAAGAGGACTGTCGGGGTCGATGGTCATCGAGATTCAGCAGCTCCTGAAGGTTCAGGGACGAATGCGTCCCTGACAACCAAGGATAGCCGGGGCGGGCATGCCGCCGAGGGCCGCGAGGTGCCCCGGTCCGGTCAGGCCCGCCGTTCCACCTCGAACGCATCGACGAACTCAGCAGCCCGCAGCGGCCGGTCCCGCCAGCCCAGCCGGTCGGCCAGCCGGAACAGCTGGGGCGCCTCCACCGCCGCCAGGTGCAGCGCCTCCGTCCGGGCGAAGACCGCCCGCGGGTCACCGTCGGCCTGAACCCGACCCTGCGCCATCACCACCACCCGGTCGAAGTGCTCGGCGCAGAAGTCCATGTCGTGGGAGATGGCGATCAGCGTCCTGCCCTTCGCGGCCAGGGCCTCCACCACGCCGGCGATCAACGCGACACCGCGGGCGTCCTGGCCGGTGGTCGGCTCGTCCAGCACCACGATCTCGGTGCCCATCGCCAGCACCCCGGCCAGCGCGACCCGTTTGCGCTCGCTCAGCGACAGGTGCAGCGGATGGCTGTCGGCCTGCTCCGCGAGGCCGACGGCCTCCAGCGCGTCGGCCGTCCGGGCGGCGATCTCGTCCGGGGCGTAGCCGAGGTTCCGCGGCCCGAATTCGACGTCGCCGCGGACCGTCGAGGCGAAGATCTGCTCATCCGGGTTCTGGAAGACGTAGCCCACCCGGCGGGCCAGGTCGGCGATGCTGCGCCCGGTGGTCGGCTCGTCACCGACCAGGACCCTGCCCGAAGCCGGCTGGAAGATGCCGTTCAGGTGCCGCACCAGGGTGGTCTTGCCGGCACCGTTCTGGCCGACGATCGCCAGCCGCTCGCCCGGCTCGACCCCGAAGGACACCCCGCGCAGCGCCGCCACCCCGCTGGGGTAGGTGAAGTGCACGTCCTCGAACCGGACCGAGGCAGTCATCGCGCCTCCACCAGCACAAGGTGTGGCTTCTGGTGCGAGGACGCACCAAAAGCCACACTCTGATCGAGCCGGTGGGCGCTCATCGTCCGCCTCCGAACACCGCGGCGGCCTGCTCGAAGGACACCGGCAGCGGCAGGTCCGCCGCCAGCAGCCCGCGCTCGCGGGCCAGCCGGCCGGCCTGGGTGAACCTGGTCGATCCGATCCCCCACTCCACCGTCCGCGGATCGGCCAGCACGGCGGTGGCCGGTCCGTCCGCGGCGATCCCGCGGTCGGCGATCACCAGCATCCGATCGGCGTGCAGGTGGAGCAGTTCGAGCTTGTGCTCGAAGATCACCACCGTCACCCCGGCCTCCTGCAACTGGTTGAGGATGTCGAACACCAGCCGGGTGCCGGCGGGGTCGAGTTGCGAGGTGGGCTCGTCCATCACCAGCACGGGGGTGCGCAGGACGAGCATGGACGCGATCGCCACCAGCTGCATCTGGCCACCGGAGAGGGCATAGGGCGAACGGTCGAGCAGGTCGGCGATCCGCAGCAGGTCGGCGATCTCGCCCACCCGCCGGGCCATCTCCTCCCGTGGGGTGCCGAGGTTCTCCATCCCGAAGGCGATCTCCTCCCGCACCGTGTAGCGGGCGCCGGAGATCTGGTTGAACGGGTTCTGGATCACCAGCCCCACCTGGGTCACGGCTTCGGCCAGACTGAGCGCGGCGACGTCCTTCCCGCCCACCTCGACCGTGCCGGACAGGTCGCCACCGTCCACCTGCGGGAGGAAGCCGGCGATGATCTTGGCCAGGGTGGTCTTGCCCGCCCCGGAGGCGCCGACCACGCCGGTGATCGTCCCCGGCGCGATGTCGAGCGAGACGCGCTCCAGCACCGGGCGTGGTGCGTCCGGGTAGGCGTAGGTCACATCGTCCAGCCGGATCACAGCCAGCCCCCCACGATCGGGACGACGATCGCCGTCACCGCGATCGCCGGCATCACCCAGCGGGCCACCCGCTGGCCGGCGCTGTCCGGCACCGGGATCAGCGACGTCCGCCTGGCGGTGGAACCGAAGCCTCGGGCCTCCATCGCGGTGGAGCGCTCGTCCACATCGGTGAACATGCCGAGCACCAGCGGACCGAGCAGCGGCAGCAGCACGCCCGCCCGGCGCAGCGGGTTGCGCGGGATCGCCAGCCCACGGGCCTGCTGGGCCAGCAGGATGGCGTTGGCCCGATCCTGGAAGGACGGGATCAACTGCAGCGTCGAGCTGATGATGTAGCTGAACTTCGGTGACATCCCCCGTTCGGTGAGCGCCGACATCAGGTCACCGGGATGGGTGGTCAGCACCAGCAGGATCGAGGCAAGCACCAGGACGACGATCCGCGCCCCGATGGTCAGGGCGAACATCAGCCCCTCGGCGGTGACGGTCATGAAACCCCACTGCCAGACCGGGGTCTCGCCCCCGGGAAAGGTGAGTCCCTGCACGATCCCCAGCACCACGACGATCGGCAGCAGGATCGCGCCGCCGAGCTTCGCCAGCCTTCCGCCGCAGCGGGCGACCAGCGCCGCCGGCACGATCACCGCCACCAGCACGATCGCCGACGCCCACCAGTACGGGATCGCGAACACGATCACCAGCAGGCTGAGCAGCGCGACCAGCTTGGTGACCGGGTTCAGCCGGTGAACCGGTGAGGCCTGGTCGAGGTACAGGGACGAGGACACCGGCTCAGGCCCCGGCGGCCTGCTTGCTGAACACCCGGTACTGCCGGGCGAACGGGAACCGCTGGATGAACCGTCCCGGCAGCGCGGCGAGAATCAGCACCACCACGGTGAAGCTGATCAGCTTGTCCAGCGGATCCATCAGCAGGCCCTGATAGGTGGTGGATTCCAGCAGCGAGTTGCCCCAGGCCTGGAACATCCCCACCAGCGCGCCGGTCCCACCACCGGTGGCACCGCCGAACACGAAGGCGGCGATCGGGGCGGAGATCATGGCCGCGACCACGCCCACCACCGCGCCCACGATCGGCGCCGTCCAGATTCGCCGGAAGAGACCGAGCCGGGCCGCGTAACCGGCCAGCAGGCCGATCACCACCTGTACCACGGCGAAAGGCAGCGGAACCGGAGTGAGGGTCAGCCCCCAGATCACATTGGAGAGGATGCCGGTGACCACCCCGGCCGCCGGACCGGCGAGCGCCGCGACCAGCACGGTGCCGATCGAGTCCAGGTAGACCGGCAACGCGAGCACGCTGACGATCTGGCCCACCACGATGTTCAGCGCGATCGCCACCGGGATCATCGCCACCGCGTTGGTCGACAGCCGGTGGATCGCTCCGACCGCGATCAGGACGGCGCCGCCGAGATAGCCGGCCATGGCGATCAGGCCGGCCGGTCCGGTGGCTGACTCCTTCAGTTCGACCGGCTGGACGATCACCAGATACAGGTAGGTGGCCAGCACGATCAACGTGCCGGCGATGATCAGGATCAGGCTGCGGGTGCCGCCCTTGGCGGCAGCGGTGTTGCTGGTCACTGTTTCCTCCTTGAATGGGTGAGGTCAGGCGAGCCGGCGGGCGAGTGCCCCCACCCGCTCGATGGTGCGACGGAAGAACTCCTCGGGATCGGTGTCGATCACGATGTCCGCGTTCGGCCGGCGTCCCCACATCCCCCGCCAGTCGGCCACCGTCTGGCCGCGGGTGAGGGTACCGGCCAGCTCCACGTCCACCGTCGCCGGACGGACGCGGGCCAGCCCCGGGTCGAGGGCCACCGCGGCGGCGAACGGATCGTGCATGTGCGCCACGAAACCACCCTGGTCGTAGAGCCGGTGGAACTCCATGTAGAACCGGATGGCGTCGCTGAGGTGGCGGACCACCGGGTTGGACGCGGTCGAGCGGGTTCCGGGCTCGTCGTCCGGGGAGACGACCTCGGCCGGGCTGCTGCCCGCCGCCTCGGCCAGCGCCGCGATGTGCCGGGGGTGCAGCTCGATCCGCTCGGTGACGTCCAGCGCGCAGACGATCGGACGGCGGTCGTCCGGCACCACCGAGAAGGCGTCGAAGACGATCCTGGCCGAGTCCGGGTCGACCGAGATGTTCCATTCCGTGGTGGGCCGGGTGTTCCCGGCGTGGTTGAACGCGCCGCCCATCACCACGATCCGGTGCAGCAACAGTGGCAGTTCGGGTTCCAGCTTCACCGCCAGCGCCAGGTTGGTCAGCGGCCCGGTGATCAGGCCGGTGATCTCGCCCGGGCGCCGGCGGGCGTTGTCGATCCACACCTGCGTGGCATGCCGCGACGAGATCCGCCGGGTGGGTGCGGGAAGCTCGGCGTAGCCGATGCCCTGCGGGCCGTGGGTCTCCTCGGTGGTCACCAGAGGCTGGAGGATGGGTACCTCGGCGCCCAGCGCCACCTCGACCTCGGGGTAGCCGCACAGCTCCAGCCAGGCGAGGTTGTTGGTCGCGACCTGGCGGGCGTTCACGTTGCCGGCGGTGCAGGTGATGCCCAGGATCTCCGCCTCCGGGCTGGCCATGAGGTACAGCAGCGCCAGCGAGTCGTCGATACCGGTGTCGACATCGACGATCAGCGGTGTGGGTTCGGTCACGAGGGGCTCCTGGTGAGGCGGAACAGCGGCGGCCGGGGACGCCGGCCCGATCCGCGGCGGACGGTTGCCTGGTGGGGGTACGGCTCCGCCGGACGGGCGGGAACCGCGACGGCTCCGACCCTATCCGGACAAGGCACTCCCCGCAGGTCTGCTCCGAACGCGCTCACCCTACCCACCCCCGGCGGGACGGTCCAGAGCCGGACCCCTGCCAGTAGGCTGAGCGGCGTGGGTGAGCGGATCTCGACCTGGCGCGACGCCGAGTTGTGCGTCGCCGCCTGGATGCGGTTGATGGGGCACAGCGATGCGCGTCCCACGCTCTCCCCGTCGGACGGACTGGACGTGATCTCGCAGACCGCCATCGCCCAGGTGCGCTGGCGGGTCGCCGCGGCGAGCCTGATCGAACTCCGGCAGTTCTACGAGTCGATCGCCGCACCGCAGGCCGATCTCTACCACTTCTCCCGCGCGGGCTACACCGACGATGCCGTGGAATGGGCGGCCCAGGTCGGAATGGCCACCTTCCAGCTCTCCCCGGACCAGACCATCGAGCCGCTCAACCAGCCGGCCCTGGTGGCACTGCAATCGGTGCCGCCGGGGGCGACACCGAGTTGGTCGCCGATCGACGGCCTCCCCGGCCAGCAGCCCCAGCCGGCGGTCCTCCGTCCCGGTCCGGCACCAGCGGGGCGGGCGGTGGCGCCGCCGACCGCGTCCCCGGTCCCCTATCTGCCCAATCCCCTGTCCGACCAGTACTCCTATCTGCGCTCACCCGATCAGGCACCGTACCTGCCCGCGACGACACGGTCCGGGCTCCCGGCGGCCCAGCGTCCCGTCTTCTGGACCGCGCCGTCCCACCCCGGCCGGGGGTTGCGGGGTTGGGGAATCGGCCTGATGATCTTCGGGTTCCTGCCGGCCCTGCTGATGTTGCTGGTCCTCAGCGCCTCGTCCTCGGGCAACCCGGGCCCGGCCAGCGTCCTCGTCTTCCTGGCCTTCTACTCGTTCCTCGGCTTCCTCGGCATCGGGCTGTACCGTGCCGGGCAGAGGAAGCGCGACCGCCAGCACCGGCTCGAGCCTCCGTCCGACCGTTGACACCACGCCGACCGTCCGTCCGGGCCCCAGAGTGAGGAGTCGTTCCATGACCAAGGTACGCACCGGGCTGATGATCGTCGGCGGCGCCCTGCTGGTGACGGTGGGATTCCTGGCGGCCCAGGGGCTCTCCGGCAGATCGCTCCTCGGTTCGGAAACCGACTCCCGCAACACCCAGCTCATGAACTCGGTCACCCGCGAGCAGCAGGTGGTGCTGCTGAGCCTGGGGATCCAGGGCATCTCGGAGAAGACCGCGAGGACCACGATCCTCGGCATCGAGGTGCCGGGCAGCGAACGCGCGCTGTTCCTGCAGTACTCGTTCAACGCCAAGCTGGGCATCGAGGGTAAGGACGTCCGGATCCGGCAGACCGGCGAGAACGAGTACCTGGTGTCGGTTCCCGGCTTCGTCTTCATCGGTCACTCCGATGAGGAGTTCAAGCTGGCCGCCGAGAACAACGGGGTGCTGAGCTGGGTGACCGCTGAGATCGACCCGGTCGAGATGATCAACAGCATCCTCGACGACGAGGCGAAGGCCCGGTACGTCGGCTCGAACGAGGAGGTGCTGAGGGACCAGGCGAAGGCGTTCTACGCCGGCATCGTCCGCGGGATCGACCCCACCATCGCCGTCAGGTTCGAGTTCCGGCCCGCGGGCGGGTAGTCAAGTCAGGCGACCCGGGCGGCCTCCACCACCTCGATGCCGGAGGCGTCGGCGTTCACATCGAACGCCACGGTGTCGCCGTCGACCACGTCGCCGGCCAGCACCCGCTTGGCCAGGCCGTCCTCGATGGTGGTCTGCACCAGCCGGCGTAGCGGACGGGCGCCGTAGACCGGGTCGAAGCCGGTCAGCGCCAGCCAGTCCTTGCCGGCCTGGGTGACCTGGACGGTGATCCGCCGGTCGGCCAGCCGCTCGTTCAGCCGGGCGAGCTGGATGTCGACGATCCGGGTCAGGTCGTCGGTGCCCAGCGGCTCGAACATCACGATCTCGTCCAGCCGGTTCAGGAACTCGGGCTTGAACGCCTGCCGCACCACGCCCATCACTGCCTTGTTCTTGGTGCCGGCGTCCAGCGCCTGGTCGGCCAGGAACTGCGAGCCGAGGTTGCTGGTCATGATCAGGATGACATTGCGGAAGTCGACGGTGCGGCCCTGGCCGTCGGTCAGCCGGCCGTCGTCCAGCACCTGCAGCAGGATGTTGAACACCTCGGGGTGGGCCTTCTCCACCTCGTCCAGCAGGATCACCGAGTAGGGACGACGCCGCACCGCCTCGGTGAGCTGGCCGCCCTCCTCGTAGCCGATGTAGCCGGGAGGCGCCCCGACCAGCCGGGAGACGGAGTGCTTCTCGCCGTACTCGCTCATGTCGATCCGCACCATGGCGTGCTCGTCGTCGAACAGGAACGCGGCCAGGGTCTTGGCCAGCTCGGTCTTGCCGACGCCGGTCGGGCCGAGGAAGAGGAACGAACCGGTCGGACGGTTGGGGTCGGAGATCCCGGCCCGGGAGCGGCGGACCGCGTCCGACACCGCCTTGACCGCGGGACGCTGGCCGATCAGCCGCCGGCCCAGCTCGTCCTCCATCGAAAGCAGCTTCTCGCTCTCGCCCTGCAGCAGCTTGCCGACCGGGATGCCTGTCCAGCTGGCCACCACCTCGGCGATGTCGGCGGCGGAGACCTCCTCGCTGACCATCGGCTTGGTGTGCTGCTCGGCCTCGGTGGCCGCGGTGAGCTCGGCCTCCAGGGTCGGGATCTGGCCGTAGAGGATCTCGGACGCCCTGGTCAGGTCACCCTCGCGCTGGGCCTTGTCGGCGGCGATCCGGAGCTTGTCGATGTGCTCCTTGATCTCGCCGACCCGGTTCAGCCCGGACTTCTCCGCCTCCCAGCGGGACTCCAGACCGCGCAACTCCTCCTTGGCGTCGGCCAGGGCGGCGGTCAGCCGCTCGTAGCGCTCCTTGGACGCCGGGTCTTCCTCCTTCTCCAGGGCGAAGGCCTGCATGGTCATCCGGTCGATGTCGCGGCGCAGTTGGTCGATCTCCTCCGGCGAGGAGTCGATCTCCATCCGGAGCCGGCTGGCCGACTCGTCGATCAGGTCGATCGCCTTGTCGGGCAGCTGACGCGAGGTGATGTACCGGTTCGAGAGGGTGGCCGCAGCGACCAGCGCACCATCGGTGATGGTCACCTTGTGGTGCGCCTCGTAGCGCTGCCGCAGCCCGCGCAGGATGGCGATGGTGTCCTCGACGGACGGTTCGCCGACGAAGACCTGCTGGAACCGGCGCTCCAGCGCCGGGTCCTTCTCGATCCGCTCGCGGTACTCGTCCAGCGTGGTGGCACCGATCATCCGCAGCTCGCCGCGGGCCAGCATGGGCTTGAGCATGTTGCCGGCGTCCATGGACGAGTCACCGCTCGCCCCGGCACCGACCACGGTGTGCAGTTCATCGATGAAGGTGATGATCTGGCCCTCGGCGTCCCGGATCTCGTTCAGCACGGCCTTGAGCCGCTCCTCGAACTCACCGCGGTACTTCGCGCCGGCCACCATGGAGGCCAGGTCGAGCGAGACCACCCGGCGTCCCTTCAGCGAGTCGGGGACGTCGCCGGCCACCACCCGCTGCGCCAGGCCCTCGACCACGGCGGTCTTGCCGACGCCGGGTTCGCCGATCAGCACCGGGTTGTTCTTGGTGCGCCGGGCCAGCACCTGCACCACCCGGCGGATCTCGGAGTCGCGTCCGATCACCGGGTCGAGCCGGCCCTCGCGGGCGCGTTCGGTGAGGTCGACGGAGTACTTGTCGAGGGCGGACTCGCCGCCCTCAGCCTCGGCCGAGGTGACCCGCTTGCCGCCGCGGGAGTCGTTGAACGCCTTGGCCAGGACGTCCACCTTCACGCCCAGGTCGGTCAGGATCTTCTGCGCATCGGACGGCACGGACGCCAGCCCGAGCAGCAGGTGCTCGGTGGCGACGAAGTCGTCGCCCAGCTGTCCGGCGCGGGTCTCGGCGTCAGCCAGGACGCGGGCCAGCGGCCCGGACATGCCGGGCTGGCTGACCGAGGAGCCCTGCGCGCTGGGCAGCTTCTTGATCGCACCCTGCGCGGCGGCGTCCACCACCGCCGGGTCGACGCCGACCGAGGCCAGCAGCGGTCCCACGGTGTTCTCGGGAACCATCAGCAGCGCGTGCAGCAGGTGCACCGGCTCGGCATTGGGGTTGCCGGCGGTCAGCGCCATCCGGACCGCGGCGGACACCGCGTCCCGTGAGCGAGCAGTCAGCCTGGAGGTATCCATCTGGTGCATTTCTCCTTGTCATCGACCTTTCACGGCCGATCCTAGTCAAGATTGAGTCCACTAGACTCAACTAGTCTACGCGTTGCTCTATTCCGCAGCAGGGGTATTGCCGCACGCGTCGTCCTACGATGGGTGAAGACACCCGCGAGGAAGCTGTCGTCCCGTGATCGGTGAACCCGGCCTGGCGAAGGCCCGCCGCCTGACGGCGCTGTTCGGCACCCTCGCACTCGTCCTCTCCGGCTGCGCCGCCGCGGACGGGGACGGGCTGAAGGAGTCCGAGTCCCCGCTGAACAGGTACCTGTCGGCGATCCCCGCGGCTGGGTCCCGGGATTTCCCGATCAACGGCAGCCACGACGAGCAGCAGGCCTTCGTCGAGGAGCAGTTGCGGCAGACCGAGAACCTGACCGCCGAGTGCATGACCGAGGCGGGTTGGGAGTACATCCCGGACACGGTGTCGACCGTGGTCGGGGTCAGCGGCCCCGAGGAGAGCAGCCCGTGGGAGCCCGACAACCGCGAATGGGTGACCAGGTACGGGTACGGCCTGATCCGCGGCCCGGGCTCGGATGCCGAGCCGGCCGAGCCGCCCTCGCCCCCGCCGCCCGGTCCCAACGAGGCCTACGTCCGGTCGCTGACCGATGCCGAACGGGAGGCCTTTGAGTTGGCGCTCTACGGCACCGGTGGCGAGCTGAACGAGGACGGCCAGTACGAGTACCACTGGCAGGACGCCGGGTGCTCCGGCTGGGCGCGACACGAGGTCGAGGGCGACGGACTCTGGGAGAGCGGCGAGTTCCGGCAGTTGGCCGACGCGATCAACCGGTTCTGGCAGACCTCGGTCTCCGATCCGGGCTACGCCGCCATCGACGCCGACTGGGCGGCCTGCATGGAAGAGGCCGGCCACGGCGGCTTCACGAAACAGTCCGAGGGCGAGGAGTCGATCTGGGCGCTGATCGACGCCTACTACGACGACCAGCCCGCCGACGGTGTCGGCGACGACTTCGGCAGCGTCCGGGACCCCGCCTACGCCAGGATCGCCGAGACCGAGATCCCGCTGGCGCTGGCCGATCTCGAGTGCCGCGAGAAGACCGACTACAGGCAGCGCCACCTGCGGGTGCAGTACGCGCTGGAGGAGCAGTTCGTCGCCGACCACGCCGAGGAGTTGGACGCCGCCCTGGAACGCTTCGGGCGCTAGCGCCGACGGCCCGGAGGGCGGCTGGTCGTTTGTGCCTGTGACAGTCACATCTTCCCAGTCCGACAACGCGCGATGCCCCCATGTGGCGGCTGAAACTGTCGGTGGCTCCGGCAAGACTTGGCTCATGATCGAACAGGTGGTGGGGGTGCCGGCGTTGCAGCGGTTGCAGGCTGCGGCCGCCGCCGAAACCGCTGCGCAGGCGGCCAAGGCCGCCGCGATCCTGGATCTCGCCGGCGAGCATGGCTGGTGGTCCGGGGACGAGTTCGAGCTGGTCGGACGCCGGCTGGTCCGGATCGGCGCCGAGGACACTCCGCTGGTCGATGAGACCCTGCCGCTGGAGGTCGCCGCGCTGCTGGGCATCTCCCAGAACGCCGCGACCACGCTGATCCGCGATGTGGTGAACCTGCACTGGCGTCACGAGCACGCCTGGCAGGCCGTGCTCGCCGGCAGGATCCCGCTGTGGCAGGCGCGGCAGCTCACCCAACTCGCCGAGACGTTCGGCCTGGGCATGGGCGAATGCCTGCAGGTCGACGCCAGGATCCAGCCCCTGCTGGGCACGGTCGGGTGGGGACGGGTCATGGCCCGCTACCGGGCGGCGATCATCGAGGCCGCGCCCGCGAAGGTCGCCGCCCACCACGACCGGCACAGCCGGAACCGCCACGTCACCATCAACACCGGCAGCGATGATCCGACCCTGTCATGGATGTCCGCCCTGGCCGACACCAGCGACCTGAAAGCACTCGAGCACCTGCTGGGGCTGGTGACGAAAGCACTGATCGACCTGGGCGACACCGACCCGATCGACGTGGTGCGGGCGAAGGCGCTGGGTCGGATGGCCGATCCCGAAGGCGTCCTAGGGTTGCTGGACGGGGTCGACGACGACACCGTCGAAGCATCGCTGACCGAGCCCCGGACTCGTCGGCGTCACACCCCGGTCGCGCAGGTGTTCGTCCATGTCAGCGCCGACACCCTGGAGAACGGGGGCCCGGCCCGCCTCGAACGCCTCGGTCCGGTCCTGATCGACGACCTGGCCCGGGTGGTGGGGCACCACCGCATCAAGCTCACCCCGATCATCCGCATCCCGGGTGCGACCGAGCCGGCCGTGGACAGCTACGAGATCCCCGACTCGATGCGTGAGCTGGTGCTGGCCCGGGATCGGTACGAGGCGTTTCCGTACTCCTCCCGCGAAGCCCGTGGCCTCGACCTGGATCACACCGTCGCCTACCTCGACGGGGTCGGGCGCCAGACCAGGCCGTCGAACCTGGGACCGCTCGGCCGACGTCCACACCGCGGCAAGACCCACGGCGGCTGGCGGCTGGACCAGCCTCGTCCGGGGGTGTTCTGGTGGCACTCACCCAGAGGCCAGGTGTACCGGGTCGGCCCCGACGGCACCCGCAACCTCACCGGCAACGGACGCGAGCGGCAGCGGTGGTGGGAGCACGACCAGCACCCGGAGGAAGCGACCGGCCACAGCGTCGAAGCCGACTGGCGACCACCCCAGCGAGAGTGACGCGGCCCAGCACTGGGCACCACCCCGGCGAACACCGGGGTCCCCGGCGTGCCCGGGCATCCTCATCGCGAACAGCGGGACGGTGGCGGTCGACGATCCGACGGGCAGCCGGTGTCAGCGGACCAACGAGGAAGAGTCGCTACGACGAGCACGACCGTTCACCGCCTCACCGGGTCGCAATGACGACCCACCTTCACAGGTTCTTCAGATTCCAGGCGCGGTGACGTAAGCCTTCGCTGCTGGAGTCTCCCCATGACCCGCCGCCATGGACGCTTCCTCAGCCCGCTGATCACCGCCACCCTGCTGCTCACCGGCTGCGCCACCACCTCGACGGGCGGCACCACCGGCGACGCCACCCTGACCGACAGGGACTCACCGCTGGTGAAGTACCTCTCGTTCCTGTTCACCCCGGGGAACTCGCCGGATTCGACCCCGGCGGAGCAGCAGGCCTACCGCAACGAACGCGAACAGCGACGACAGGAACTGGTCGCCCAGTGCATGACCGAACAGGGCTTCGAGTACGTCCCCTTCGTCGAAGGCGGCATCACGGTGCCGGACGGGGACGGCGGGGAGAACCGCTGGCGGCCGGAGGACCGCGACTGGGTGGAGAGGTACGGCTACGGCGTGGTGCACAACCCCTATCAGGACGACCCGCAACCGGAACCGAGCCCGCAGGTCGACCCGAACCAGGCCTACGTCGAGAGCCTCACCGAGGCCGAGCAGCAGGCCTACTACGACGCGCTGAACGGCAAACCCAGGGAGGTGCCCGAGGGCGACCCGGGCGACGACGTCCCGGAATGGAAGTGGGAGGAGGCGGGCTGCTTCGGGCTGGCCTACCACGAGATCGAGGGCAACGACCCGTGGCAGCAGCCGGAGAACCAGCCGATCATGGCGGCACTGCAGAAGCTCTACGAGGAAGTCCAGAGCGGCCCCGGGTTAGCCGAACTCGACGCCGAGTGGTCGGCCTGCCTGGCGGAAGCTGGCCACGACGGCTTCGCCAGGCAGCCGGACGCGCAGAACTCGATCTACCGGCTGACCGACCAGTACTGGGAGGACATCTCGGCCAGGGACGACGGCTCCGATCAGGATCCCGACCTCGGCACCATGAGGGATCCGGCGTACGCCGCGCTGGCCGAACGGGAGATCCCGCTCGCCCTGGCCGACCTGGACTGCCGGGAGAAGACCGACTACCGCCAGCAGCAACTGCGGATCCGCTTCGATGCCGAAGAGCAGTTCATCGCCGACCACCGGGAGGAACTGGACGCCTTCAGGAACCGGGTCGAGCAGGGCGGATAGCGCTGGGCCGCCGGGACCACCGCAACGATCTCCGCTCCGCGGTAACGAACCGGCCGGTGCGGACAACTAGTGTCCTGCGCCGTTGATTCGTTGTAATAGTCGTCCGAGGGATTCGAGGATCTGGTCGGCGGTCTTGGTCCAGATGAACGGTTTCGGGTTCTCGTTCCATGCTCTCACCCACTCGCGGAGGT
>JAEXCA010000189.1 GCA_023393755.1 Actinomycetes bacterium
GGGGTTGGCCGGTGCTGCCGGGGGGTACGGCGAGGCCGGCGGCGGAGGGGGGGCCGGGTAGCTCAAAGCGGGGAGCGGCGGCAGGTCGAGGAAGCTGCCGCCGGCGGGCGGAGCGTAGGGCGTGGCCGGGGGTGCGGGCTCGGGCACAGGGGCCGGCTCGGGCGCGGAGGCGATCGGCTCGGGAACCAGGTCAGCGGCCGGTGTCGGCTCCGGTTCGACAGCGGGCGCACGGAGCTCGAAGTCCCCGGCCGGGGTGACGTCGGAGGCATGGGGTGCGGTGACCACGTCGAAGTCGGTGCCGGTCGGCGTCACCACCGCCTCAGCTCCGAGATCCAGACTCACGATGTCGGCCTCGACCACCTCAGCCTCGACGATCTCGTCGGCAGCGGTATCGTCCGACTCGGCTTCGACAGCCACGACCTCAGCCTCGTCGATCGGAGCGGCGGCCTCCGGCTCGTCGACGAGTTCGGCGTCGATCACCGTCTCGTCAACGGGACGGGGGTCGGTGCTTTCGGGAGTCTGATCGGTCATGCTGCGTCCTTAGGCTCGTGCGGCTGCTCTCCCATTGTGGACGATCGCCGACTGATCAAGGCAGCGGCGGACCCCGGAACCAACCCTGAAGTCTCCCCGCCCATCGCGGGGCCGATCGTGGGCACCGCCAACGTGGCAGCAGCCAGCTGGTGTCGTGGTTTGCCGGCTTCCCCAGGGTTTTGGCCGGGCGAGTGCGACGTCAGATCCCGACCGGACGGGGTGGCGCCAGCGCCGGCACCCCGACTCGGGCGAAGGCGTCCCATACCTGGGAAGGACCGCCGCCAGCGGACCCGGGTGACCGTAGGCTGACCGGCAACCCACCGCGACGCGGTGACCCCCGACCGTGTGGAGTGAGAACCTTGGCCCGCACCCTGAACTTCGCCCTCGCCGGACGCGAGTACGCCACCGCCCCGGCCAAGATCGACCGCGCCAAGCTGTACGGCCGCACCGAGACGGTCGCGCTGGACGCCGACGGCAACCCCTGCGAACTGGTGCTGATCGACCCCAGCGGCACCCTGCTGATCCCCTCCGGCGGGACGGGCATGGGCCTGCTCGCCGAGGACGGCCGCTGGGTGGACCGCAGCCAACTGGTGCCCACCAGCACCGACGGCGCCCCGGTGGAGTCGGCCCCGTCCAGCTTCGACGCCCCGGTGCCGCTGGAACGCGCCGCGACCGCCGAGGAGCTGCTCGACACCGCGATCAGCGGGGTGTACGAGCTGGGCGACGATCCTGAGCTGATCGCCGCCCTCGGTGACCAGATCTTCGGCTTCGAGTACCGCTTCCGGGCTGGTCCGGCCGGCAGCGATGCCTTCGTGCTGGCCAGCGGCGGCACCGCGTTCATGCTGGTCGGCCAGAAGCTCGACCACGAATGGCTCGGCCTGGACGGCGCGGCCGACGACCTCGAGGAGGAGCCCGAGGACGACGACGAGCTGGACGACCTCGACTTCGGAATGTTCTAGGGAGACCGATGCGCAAGTTCAACCTGGCCAATGCCGCCAAGCGGGACGCCGAGATCGGCTTCGAGCCGGCCGCCAAACCCGAGCGGGTCAGCTACCGCCTGCCGGACGGCGCCCGGCCGCGCACCGTCCGCTATGTCAAGACCACCGCCACGATCAACGCCCTGACCGAACAGTTCGGCGACCTGGAGCAGGTCGGCCAGGCGATCGTCGACGGCGACCCCGAGATCGACGTCGAGGTCGCCGGCCGGTTCCTGGATCGTCCGCTGAAGGTCTACGTCTCCCCCGACGGCCAGGTGGTCTACCGGGTGCGGCTGGAGGAGGTGGTCTACGACCCGACCGGCGCGGAGAAGGAACGCCGCGAGCTCACCCGGGCGGCCAGCAATGTCGCCGGCGAGACCCCGATCACCTGGAGCAAACGGGCGATCCCCAAGGCTGACGCGATCCGAAGGTTCGTGTTCTCCCGCAGCTACCAGTTGCGGCACACCAACGGCCTGACCTTCGACTTCCTGTTCCAGATGGCGCAGGAACTGGCCAAGGACAACACGCTCCGGCTGGTCGGCTCCGGCCCGCAGGGCACCGGGCCGCTGATCCTCACCACCGGCGGTGAGCCCTACCGCGGCTTCCTGGAGGGACGGACCGACGGCGACCGCTACTGCCTGCTGCTCCACCTGAGCAACCTGGAACTGCGCGCCCTGCCCAAGGAGGAGACAGAATGACCACCCCACGAAGTTCTTCTCCGCCGCTGCGCTCCCCCGAACAACTCCGCGGGGGCCCCGGATGGTAAGCCTGGATCGCAGCCTGTTCGCCGAACGTCCGGGCTACCTCGAGGGCGAGGCCAAGACCGTCGCCGCCCAGGCCGGCGAGACGGTGACCGAGTACAAACAGTTGGTCTGCAAGCGGTACATCAGCATCAACCCCGAACAGTTGGAGCATCGCCTGGCGGCAACAGCTACCAGGTGACCCGCAAGTACGACGGCGAGCTGGCCGTGCTGTTCTACGACGGCGCCGAGGTCTACACCGTCAACACCGGTGGACGGGTCCGGCTCGGCCTGGGCGTGCACGACGAGGCCCTGGCCCACCTCAAGAAGGCGGGCGTCAAGCAGGCGGTGATCCCGGCCGAGCTGTACGTCGCCGAGGACGCCGGCCGCACCCGGGTGTTCGACGTCTCAGCGGTACTCGCCGACCCAGCACGGCACGGCGAGCTGCGGCTGGGCGTCTTCGACATCATCAGCACCGACGGCGAGGAGCACCGTCCCGGCTCCTACACCGAGACCCACGGCTGGCTGAGCCAGGTGTTCACCGGCCCGACCGTCCATCCGGTCGAGATGGTGGACGCCAGTTCCCGCCAGCAGGTGATCGACCTGTGCACCAGCTGGGTGACCGAGGGCGGCGCCGAGGGCCTGGTGGTGCGCAACGACCTGCCGATCGTCTACAAGGTGAAGCCGGTCTACACCCTCGACGTGGCGGTGATCGGCTACTCCGAGAACCCCGACAAGGCCGGCCAGGTCCGGTCGCTGCTGGTCGCCCTGAGCACACCGGACGGCCGCTACCAGCCGGTCGGCCACGTCGGCTCGGGCCTCAACGAGACCTCCCGCAGCGAACTGCACGCCACGCTGAGCCCGTCCGAGGTGGCCAGCAGCTACATCGAGACTGACACCAACCACGTCGCCTTCCACATGGTCAAGCCCGAACTGGTGCTGGAACTGCGGATCAACGACGTGCTGTTCGAGTCGACCAACGGACCGGTGTTCAACCCGTTGCTGGAATTCAACGGCAGCTGGTCGCGGACCGGCACCGCCACCGGGCTGAGCATCCTGCACCCGGTGCTGGTCCGGGTGCGGGAGGACAAGGCGCCGTCGGGGGCGGACGTCCGGCTGGAGCAGATCGAGCAGTACTGGAGCTGGCCGCTGCCGCCGCAGCAGGAGCCGGCGTCCGCCGCGACCCCGTCCACCGTGCTCCGCCGCGAGGTCTACACCAAGCGGATGGGCGGCAAGCTGATGGTGCAGAAGTTCCTGGTCTGGCGGACCAACAAGCAGGCCGGCTACCCGGCCTACGTGCTGGCCTACACCAACTACTCCAGCGGACGGGCCCAGCCGCTGAGCACCGAGGTGCGGATCTCGAACCACGAGGATCAGGTGCTGGCGATGGCTGATGAGTTGGTGGCCGACAAGGTGAAGTCCGGCTGGACGCTGGTGGAGTGAGGAGACCCGTGTTCGACACGTTGAGGCGGATCTTTGGCGGCAACTAGGGTGTGTCGCATATCCCGTGGGTTGTTCTTGGCGGAGGCTGTTGGTTATGGCGAGGAGTGCTCAGTTCAGCGATGAGATGTGGGCTCGTGTCGAGCCGTTGATGCCGCGGTCGGGCCCCAAGGGTGGGCGGCCGTGGAACGACCATCGGTTGACTATCGAGGGGATCTGTTGGCGGCTTCGCACCGGCTCTCCCTGGAGGGACGTGCCCGCCGAGTTCGGTTCGTGGTCCACCTTGTGGCGCCGCTTCAACGGCTGGGCTGAGGACGGTACCTGGGATCAGGTGCTCACCGCGATCGCCGGCAGCGAGGAAGCGAACGGCCTTGTCGCGGTGGTGGACGGCACGATCGTGAAGGCCCACAAGCACGCGGCCGGAACCCGAAAAGGGGACTGAACCGAACTACAAGAATCCGCGGGTCGAGCCGGCCGATCACAGCCTGGGCCACTCCCGCGGTGGCTGGTCGACCAAGTCCCACGTCGTTGTCGACCCGGCCGGGCACCTGCGTTCGGTGGTGATCACCCCGGGCCAAGCCGGGGAGAATCCGCGACTGCTCGATGTGCTGGATGCCACCGGCGCGAGGGTGTGCCGAGTGGTCGCGGACAAGGCCTACTCCCATCCCTCAACCCGGGCTGCTCTCCGCCGACGCCGGATCCGGGTAACGATCCCCGAACGCGACGACCAGATCAGCCGACGCAAAGCCAAAGGCAGCACCGGTGGCCGCCCACCCGCCTTCGATCCAGCGATCCACAAGGGCAGGAATGTCGTCGAACGGTTCTTCAACCGGGCCAAGAAGTTCCGAGGGATCGCCACCCGCTACGACAAACTAGCCCGCAACTACCGCGCCGGCATCGTCCTGGCCGGAATCATCACCCTCCTACGAGACCAGTTATGCGACACGCCCTAGCCCAGTGCCCGGCTGACCGAGGCGAGGTGCCATCTGGCAACTTGGTTGCCAAGACCGGCACGACCGTTGGCAACAAGCTGGACACCTTCCCTCGGAACAGCGAATAGTGGCCGGACTGCACCACTCGAGCGTCGAAGGAGACAGCAGTGAAGAAACTCATCAAAACCGCGGTCGTGGCGACCGCCCTCGCCCTGGCCGCTGCCTGTTCCACCTCCAACCAGCCCGGAACGGGTACCCAGACGTCGGCATCCACCCCCGAGCCGTCGACCAGCGGCGCCCCCACTGCGGACGCCAGCGGCACGAGCATGCAGCCGACCACCAAGACCGATCAGCTCCACCTGGCCTATGTTCCGGTGGTCATGAACACCTCCTACGAGATGGTGCTCGCTGGCATCAAGGAGGAGATCGACGCCAACGGTGGAGAGTCCTGGGCCACCCTCACGGTCCAGGCGCCGAGCTCCAACACCTCGACCCTGCAGGAGCAGCCGAACATCCTCGAGGCGCTGATGCAACAGGACGTCGACGCGATCATCATGGCGACCGAGGATCAGGAGGCGATGCTGCCGTACATCAAGGCCGCCTCGGAGAAGGGCATCCCGATCTTCCTGTTCAACATGGCGACGTTGTCGGAGAATGACCCGTACTACGTCACCTGCGTCACCTTCGACCAGTACCAGGCCAGCCACCAGATCGGCGAATGGGCCAACCAGAACCTCACCGAGCCGACCGAGGTTGCCGTCCTGCAGGGCTTCCCGGGCATCGTGAACAACCAACGACTGGACGGGTTCATGGACGCGATCAAGGACAACCCCAGCCTCAAGGTGGTGGCCTCCCAGCAGGCCGACTGGACCCGCGCGAAGGGTCAGTCGGTGACCGAGAACATCCTGCAGGCGAACCCGAACGTCGGCTTCATCTACGGCCTGTACGACGAGATGGCGCTCGGCGCGGTCGCCGCGGTGAAGGCGTCCGGCAAGCTTGAGCAGATCAAGATCGCCGGCTACGACAACACCAAGGACGGCCGCCAGTCGATTCTCGCCGGTGAACTCACCGTCACCGTCGACACCGGGAGCAAGGCGATGGGCACCCTGGTTGCGCAAGCGGTCAAGCAGTTCGTCCAGGAGGGCAAGCCGGTAGACCGGCTGATCGACGTCCCGACCACGGTCTACGACCAGAGCAGCATGGACACGTTCGATCCCGACAACTACGAGTACGTCCCCCCGGCGAACAAGTAGCCACCGGCTTCGGCGAATCCTCGTAACACAACCAGCAGTGGAGGTCCACATGCCCCAGGCACCGGCCGATCGGGTGGTCGAGATGACGGCGATCACCAAGGCGTTCGGTGGCGTGCCGGTGCTGAAGGCTGTGGACCTCCACCTGGAGCCCGGCCGCGTGGTCGGGCTGCTGGGCGCCAACGGCGCTGGGAAGTCCACCCTGATCAAGATCCTGTCCGGGATCTACACCGCCGACGGCGGCTCCATCGCTTTCGACGGCCACCCCGTCGAACTGCACACCGCGGCGGACGCGCACCGCCACGGGATCCGGACCGTGCATCAGGAGCTCAGCCTCGTCCCTTCGCTGAAGGTGTACGAGAACGTCTATCTTCACGCCGAACTCACCCAGGGGAAGCGCACCCCGCTTTCACCTCTCGACCGGCGGGCGATGATCGCTGGCGCGCGCCAGGTCCTGCACTCCGTGCTCGGAGTGGAGGTCGAC
The DNA here is from genome assembly GCA_023393755.1 of Actinomycetes bacterium. GTDB lineage: Bacteria > Actinomycetota > Actinomycetes > Propionibacteriales > Propionibacteriaceae > Propionicimonas. Next base: position 6,355 of record JAEXCA010000189.1, read on the forward strand.
GTCAGCGCACCGGTCGAGGAGTTGCCGATGGCCGAGCGGCAGCTCGTCGAGATCGCCCGGGCGGTCCACGAGCGGGCTCGCGTCCTGATCCTGGACGAACCCACCACCTCGCTGGAGGCCAGGGAGAAGCAACGGCTCTTCCAGGTGGTCCGCGACCTGCGCGCCCAGGGAACCGCGGTCGTCTTCATCTCTCATCACCTCGACGAGGTCGTGGAGTTGTGTGACCGAACGGTGATCCTGCGAGACGGGATCGTCGTGGTGGACGCACCGACCAGCGAACTCACCGCCCGGGACATGGTCACCGGCATGACCGGCCGGCCGGCTGGGAACCAGTACCCCAAGGAGACCGTCGAGCTCGGTGAGCCGCTGCTGGAGGCCCGCGATCTCTCCCGTCAGAACTCCTACAGCGGGGTCTCGTTCACCCTCCACCGCGGCGAGATCCTGGGCATCGTCGGTCTGGCCGGCTGCGGCAAGAGCGATCTCATCCGGGGACTCTACGGAGCGGTGCCGATCACCGACGGCGAGCTCCGCCGGGACGGGCACCCGGTCCGGATCCGGTCGATCCGCCAGGCCAGGCGGCGAGGGATCACCTATCTGCCGGCCGACCGCAAGACCGAGGGCATCTTCCCCGAACACTCAGTGAGCTGGAACCTGACGATCTCGGCGCTGCAGCACGCACTCGGCCGGTTCGGCCTCAATCGGGCACGCGAAGCCGAACTGGTGGAGCAGTCGATCCGGAGCTACGGGGTGAAAGGTGCCGGACCCGGTCAGGTCATCTCCAGCCTTTCCGGCGGAAACCAGCAGAAGGTGATGCTCGCCCGGAGCCTGCTGGACGACGCCGACATCCTCCTGCTGGAGGATCCCACCCGTGGCATCGACGTGTCCGCGAAGAACGACATGTACCTGCTCATCACCGAGATCGTGAAGCAGGGCAAATCAGTGGTCCTGGTGTCAAGCGAGGAGACAGAGGTGCTCGGCATGTGCGACCGCATCCTGGTGATGCGCGAAGGACGAGTGCGCGCGGATCTCTCGCCGTCCCAGACCAACCTGCAGGAGATCCGCCTGATCGCGATGAGCAGCGAAGGAGACCAAGAATGAGTTCCACCGCGGTGGCCTCGTCCGCCCCCAGGCGGTTCACCAGGACGATCAGACGGGTGCTGTCCCTGCCCGGCGGTGGGGTCATCCTTGCCTTCCTCCTCCTCTGCCTTGCCCTGACCCTGGCCAGCGATCACTTCCTGACCGTCGGCAACCTGACGGTCGTGCTGCGACAGTCGGTGTGGGTCGGCATCATGGCGATCGGGATGACCTTCGTGATCGGGATGGGCGAGATCGACCTGTCGGTGGGCGCCATCCTGGGGATGACCGGCCTGGCCGCAGCGATCTGGATCCAGAACGGGGTCAACATCTATCTCGCGGTCCTCGGCGCGCTGGCGCTCGGCGCCGTGATCGGGGCGTTCAACGGGGTGCTGGTCACCTACCTGCGACTGCCCTCCTTCGTGGCGACCCTGGGATCGATGTCGGTATTGCGCGGCCTCATCATGGTCATCACCGGCGGGGTACCGGTGTACGGGCTGAGGTATCCGGAGTTCCAGTTCTTCGGTCAGGGCTTCCTGGGCCCGATCCCGGTCCCGGTGGTGATCCTGATCCTGGTGTTCGCGGTGTTCGCGTTCGTCCTGTACCGGACGCCGTTCGGCCGCCATACCCTCTCGATCGGCTCCAACGCGAGCGCGGCGCGACTGGCCGGGATCGGCCTGACCGGAGTGCGGATCTCGGTGTACGTGATCACCGGTTTCCTCTGCGCGATCGCCGGTGTGATCCTCGCCTCCCGCTCCGAGGCGGCCACCGCGGACGCCGGACAGGGCCTGGAACTGGATGTGATCGCGGCGACCATCATCGGTGGAACGGCGATGACCGGCGGCAAGGCCGTTCTCTACGGCACCGTGGTCGGCGCGGTGCTGATGACCACGATCCGCAACGGACTGAACCTGCTCGGGGTATCCCCGCTGTGGCATCAGGTCGTGATCGGCGCCTTCATCATCGCCTCCGTGGCCGGCTCGATGTTCACCGCACGGCGTTCGGGCAGCCATGAGTGAAACCGGCACCCAAGTGGACCTGCTGACCACCCCGGTCACGAAGCTGGTGGATGGCTTCCAGTTCATCGAAGGACCGGTCTGGCAGAGTGACGACAACTGCCTGATCTTCAACGACATCCCTGGCGACACCACCTTCTCCTGGAACGAGACCAGCGGGCTAGCCGTTCTGCGGCGACCCTCTGGCAAGGCCAACGGCCAGGTGATCGATCCGTTGGGGCGCCGGGTGGTCTGCGAACACCTGACCAACGCCGTGGCCAGGATCACGCCGGACGGCGAGCGGGAGGTGCTCGCCGACAGGTTCGGGGACCACGCCCTGAACAGCCCGAACGACGTCATCATCGGCCCGGACGGCTCGATCATCTTCACCGACCCGCCATTCGGCCGCAGCGAGGGCGCGATGGGGGCGATCCGTCCCATGGAACTCGGCTTCTGCGGGGTCTTCCGATGGTCAGCCGAAAGCGGCATGCAGTTGCTCTCCACCCGACTGGCCGAACCCAACGGACTGTGCCTGAGCCTGGACCGTGCCCGGCTCTACGTCAACGACACCGCGACCGGGGAGATCATCGAGTTCAAGACCTCCTGGAACACCACCAGCCTGGTGGTCGATGAGGGCCGGGTGTTCGCCCGGGTACCGGATTCACCCACCGGCAAGGCGGACGGCATGAAGGTGGACGCCTGCGGCAACATCTGGTGCACCGGGGACGTCGGCATCCATGTCTTCGATCCGGACGGCGAGCCGCTGGGCGTCGTGGCAGTGGATGAGCGGGTGGGTAACTTTGCCTGGGGTGGGGTGGACGGCAGGGATCTCTACATCACCGCGTCCACATCGCTGTACCGGTCGCGCACCAGCGTCGCGGGAGCCGACTGGGTGTAGCCGGCGTCACCGCAGCGTTCTAGACCTGCGGACCGGCCCGGTCGACTCCCGGATCTTGATCTGGACCGGCATCACCAGCGCGCTGTCGGCGGTGGGGGTCGCGCCACGAATCAGCGCGATCAGGTTCCGCACCGCGACCATCCCGAGATGCAGCGCCGGCAGGGCGATCGTAGTCAGCTTGGGCGTCACCAACCGCGCGGACAGGATGTCGTCGATGCCGACGATCGAGACGTCCTCCGGGATCCGGATGCCCGCGCTCATCAGGCCGTGCATCACGCCGATCGCCATCATGTCGTTGTGCGCGATGATCGCCGTCGGTGGGCTGTCGACGAGCTGCCGAGCGGCCGCCATACCGTCTTCGAAGGTGGGCAGGAACGGGCCGATCCGCTGGACGGAGCGTCCGGCGGCGGCACTGAACTCGCACACCGCCCGATAGCGGGCGCCGTCGGCCCACGACGCCTCCGGCCCAGCGACGTAGGTCACCGAGGTGTGACCGAACTCATGGAGCAACTTCAGTACCGCGCGGATACCCGCGGTGTTGTCCGGGATCAGGCTGGTGACGCCTCGCAACTCCCGGCTCACCACGACGGTGGGCTTCCGCTTCGCGATACCGCGCAACAGCGAGTCGCTCAACCGGGAGCTGCCGATCACCAGACCGTCGACGATGTCCACCAGGCGTTCGTGCTCGGCCTGTTCCCGGGCCGACGACTCGTGGAAGTCGGCCAGGATGAGTTCGTACCCCGCGTGCCCGCAGGCGATCTGCGCTCCCCGGACCAGCTGGCTGTAGAACGGATTGCTGAGGTCAGCCACCGTGATGGCCAGCAGCCGGGTGTCCTGCCGCGCAACGGGCGAGCGGTTCCGGCCCAGATAGCCGAGTTCCTCAGCCGCGGCGCGCACCTTCGCCTCGGTTTGGGAGGTGATCCGACCGGGCCGGCTGAGGGCTCGGCTGACCGTTGACGGGGCGACGCCGGCACGCTTGGCAACGTCGTAGATCGTGGGGGCTGGCTCCTCGGACATCAGGTCAACCAGTCGCAGCCGAAAGCCCGGACGACGCGGCCCGGCTGGGACCGGGCCGCTGGGCGTTCATCCGGCGTCGCCGTCAATGGCCGGCGGCCTGCAGAGCGGCCGGGATCGGGGACGTCCAGGCGTTGCTGAGCTCGGCCAACCCCACGGCCAGGTGGTCAGGGATCTCCAGGGTGCCGGTGTCGGTGACCGTCCCGAGATGGGCGGCGGGGATGCCGTGTTCGGAACACAGGGCGCCCACCGCGTCCGCGTGGGCGGCTGGCAGGGAGATCAGCACCCGGCCGGGGGTCTCGGAGAACAGCTGGACGACCGGGTCGTCCTCGGGCAGGGCGAAGCTCGCCGACAGCCCGTGCCGCAGGCAGCTCTCCACCAGCGCCTGGGCCAGCCCGCCGTCGGCCAGGTCGTGCGCCGAACTGAGCAGGTGCCCCTTGGCGGCGGCGACCAGGACGCGGGCCAGCCGCTGCTCGTGATCGAGATCGGGCGCCGGGGGCAGCCCGCCGAGATGGTTGTGGACGACCTGCGCCCAGGCGCTCCCCGACAGGTGCTCGCCGGTGGCGCCCAGCAGCCAGACCTGGTCGCCGGCCTGGCGGAAGCCCGACCCGACCCGGTCGGCGACATCGTCGATCACGCCCAGCATGCCGACCACCGGGGTGGGCAGGATGTTCGCTCCCCCGGTCTGGTTGTAGAAGCTGACATTGCCGCCGGTCACCGGGGTACCCAGCGCGCGGCAGCCGTCCACCAGGCCGTCGATCGCCTGGCTGAACTGCCACATCACCGCCGGATCCTCCGGCGAGCCGAAGTTCAGGCAGTCGGTGATCGCGACCGGCTCGGCGCCGCTGGCGGCGACATTGCGGTGCGCCTCGGCGAGCGCCAACTGGGCGCCCAGGTAGGGGTTGAGGTAGGTGAACCGGGCGTTGCAGTCGGTGGCCAGGGCGATCCCCAGCCCGGTCGCTTCGTCCACCCGCAGCATGCCCGCGTCGTCCGGCTGGGCCAGGATCGAGTTCCCCCGGACGTAGCGGTCGTACTGGTCGGTGATCCAGGACTTGTCGGCCTGATTGGGCGAACTCACCACGGCCAGCACCTGCGCGGCCAGGTCGTCGTAGGAGCGGGGCAGCGCCTCGGCGACATCGGCGTTCAGGGCGTCGATCCACTCCGGCCGGGCCAGCGGGCGTTCATAGACCGGACCCTCGTGGGCGACGGTGGCCGGGTCGACGTCCACCACGGTCTCGCCGTGCCAGTCGATGATCAGCCGGTCGCCCTCGGTGACCTCTCCGATCACGGTGGCCAGGACGTCCCACTTGCGGCAGATCGCCATGAACCGTTCGACGTTCTGGGGTGTGACCACCGCCATCATCCGTTCCTGCGACTCGCTCATCAGGATCTCTTCCGGGCTGAGCGTGGAATCGCGCAGCGGCACCAGGTCGAGGTTCACGTGCATGCCGCCGTCCCCGGCGCTGGCCAGTTCGGAGGTGGCGCACGAGATGCCGGCCGCGCCCAGATCCTGGATGCCCACCACGATCCCGGCGGCGAACAGCTCCAGGGTGCACTCGATCAGCAGCTTCTCCATGAACGGGTCGCCGACCTGCACCGCCGGACGCTTCGCCGGTCCGTCCGCCTCGAAGGTCTCCGACGCCAGGATGGACGCCCCGCCGATCCCGTCCCCGCCGGTCGCGGCACCGTACAGGATCACCCTGTTGCCGGTGCCGGAGGCGAAGGCGAGGTGCAGATCCTCGTGCCGCAGCACCCCGACGCACAGGGCGTTCACCAGCGGGTTGCCGTAGTAGGAGGGGTCGAAGACCACCTCGCCGCCGATGTTCGGCAGCCCCAGGCAGTTGCCGTAGCCGCCCACTCCGGCGACCACCCCGGGCAGCACCCGGGCGGTGTCCGGGGCGTCCAGCGCGCCAAACCGGAGCGAATCCATCACGCCGATCGGCCGAGCGCCCATCGCCAGGATGTCGCGGACGATCCCGCCCACGCCGGTGGCCGCGCCCTGGTAGGGCTCGACATAGGAGGGGTGGTTGTGGGATTCGATCTTGAAGGTGACCGCGATGCCGTTGCCGACGTCCACCACCCCGGCCTGCTCGCCGATCCCGGCCAGCAGCGGGCCCCGCGGGGTCTGCTTGTCCAGATCGCCGAACCGCTTCAGGTGCACCTTGGAGGACTTGTAGGAGCAGTGCTCCGACCACATCACCGAGTACATCGCCAGCTCGCAGGAACTGGGCCGGCGGCCCAGGATCTCGCGGATCCTGGCGTACTCGTCCGCCTTCAGGCCGAGCTCGGCCCAGGGCTGTTCGACGTCGGGGGTGCTGGCGGCATGCGCAACGGTGTCGACCACGGGTTCAATCTACCGGTGAGTTTGGGAGCACCCGCTCCCCGTCCGGAGGCAGCTCCCATTACGCTGATCACATCCCCACCCGGGAGGTCGCCGATGGCAGCCGCCATGTTCCTGGGCGAGCAACGCCGTAGCGAGCTCGCCCAACTGGTCTGCGCGCCCCACGCCACCGAGTCGTTCACCATCCGTTCCGTCGGCGGCAGCGCGGCGTTGGGGACGCTCCCCTGCGGCACCCCGCCCGATGTCGTCGAGGCCGCCCGGCGCGCCCGGGCAGCGCAGCACGCCTGGGCGGCCATGCCCGCCTACTTCCGGCTGGCCTCGTTGCGCCGGTTCCCGATCCTGCTCGACTCGCACCGGGGCATGGTGACCTCGGTGCTGCGGGGCGAGTCCGGCCTGTCCCCGCAAGCCGCCTACGACCGGGTCTTCGAGCTCGTCCGGGCATGTCAGCGGGTCACCGACACCGGACTGAAGTCGCTGCGGCCGGTGAAGCACCGCAGGTTGCTGCGGGTGACGGCGGTGGAGCACCGCGATCCGCTCGGCCTGATCGGGATCGTGCCCAGCCCGGTGACCGGCTTCGACCCGGTGCTGGCGGTCGCCGCGCTGCTGGCCGGCAACGCCCTGCTGTTCGTGCCGGAGGGCCCGGGCAGCTACGGCGCCCTGCTGCTGGCGCAGTTCTGCGCCGCCGCGCGTCTGCCCGGCGACCTCGTCCAGGTCGTCCCCGGCCCCACCGGCCTGGCGGACGCCGCGATCGACCAGGTGGATCACCTGGTGACCACCCTGGCCACCGCCCGCGGCCAGCAGGTGTGGCGGCTGGCCGCCGCGCGGGGCATCGGCACCACCGTCGAGGGAGCGGCGGATCCCGCCGAGTTCACCGTGCTCAGGGTTCAGGACTGACCCATCCGTCCTGGGAGC
>JAEXCA010000191.1 GCA_023393755.1 Actinomycetes bacterium
CGCCAGCGCCGCCCGCCACCGGTCCAGCCGACGCTGGGCGGCGTCCAGCTCGACGTGGCCGAACTCCCAGTCCTCCCGGTAGTTGTGGGCCAGCAGGGCCAGCCGGATCGCCATCGGGTCGAAGCCCTCAACCAGCAGGCTGCTGACGAACACCAGGTTGCCGCGGGACTTGCTCATCTTCTCGCCGTCGAAGCCCACCATGCCGACGTGCAGGTAGGTGCTGGCGAAGGGCTGACCGGTGACGGCGGTGGCCTCGGCCGCGCACATCGGATGGTGCGGGAAGGCCAGGTCGCTGCCGCCGGCCTGGACGTCGAAGGCCGCGCCGAGCGAGTTGACCGCGATCGCGGTGCACTCGACGTGCCAGCCGGGTCGGCCGAGCCCGAACGGGGATTCCCAGGCGGGTTCGCCCGGCCGCGCCATCCGCCAGACCAGGCAGTCCAGCGGGTTCCGCTTGCCCGGCCGGTCGGGGTCGCCGCCCCGCTCGGCGAAGGTGGCCAGCGCGTCCGCCGGCGAGAGACCGGCGAGTTCGGCGCCGGCGGTGTCGCAGTACCAGTCGGGGTACTCGGCGTCCCCGACCTGGTAGAGCCGGCCCGCCTGCCGGAGCCGCTGCAGGAAGCCGGTGATCACGTCCAGGCTCTCCACCACGCCCAGGTAGGGATCCGGCGGGATCACCCGCAGCGCCGTCATGTCGGCGCGGAACAGGTCGGTCTGCTGCTGGGCCAGTTCCTGCCAGTCGACCCCGGTGGCGTCGGCCCGCTCCAGCAGCGGGTCGTCCACGTCGGTGACGTTCTGGACGTAGTGCAGCTGGTGGCCGGTGTCGAGCAGGGCGCGGTTGAGCAGGTCGACCGCCAGATAGGTGAAGGCGTGGCCGAGGTGGGTGGCGTCGTAGGGAGTGATGCCGCAGGCGTAGACCCGGGCGAGGCCCTCCCCCGGCGCCACCGGCATCCGCATCCCGGAGCGGCTGTCCACCACCTGGACGACGCCACGGTCGCCGGGAAGCGGGGGGATCTCGGGACGGGGCCAGGCACGCACGTCCGCAGCCTACCGGCGCTGCCCGGGAGGTTGGGACGGGTGTCGTAGGCTGAGGCGGGCTCAGAGAGAAAGAGGTGCCGCATGGGGTGGCTGGAGGCCATCGTGCTGGGGATCGTCCAGGGGCTGACCGAGTTCCTGCCGGTCTCGTCCAGCGCCCACCAGTCGATCGTGGGTCAGCTGTTCTTCGGCGGCCACGACCCGGGGGCGGCGTTCACCGCGATCACCCAGCTGGGCACCGAGACCGCGGTGGTGGTCTACTTCGCCCGCGACATCGGCCGGATCATCAAGAACTGGGTGCTGGCGCTGCTCGGACGGATCCCCCGCAACGACCCCGACGCCCGGATCGGCTGGCTGGTGATCATCGGCTCGATCCCGATCGTGGTGGGCGGGCTGCTCTTCGAGGACGCCATCGACACCTGGCTGCGCAACCTGTGGATCACCGTGGCCATGCTGGCCGGGGTGGGCGTCCTGCTCTGGCTGGCCGACCGGTTCGCCAAGCACAGCTACGAACTCGACCAGCTCACCTGGCGGGACGGCATCGCGCTCGGCTTCGCCCAGGCGCTGGCGCTGATCCCCGGCGTCTCCCGCTCCGGGGCCACCATCTCGGCCGGCCTGTTCCTGGGCTACACCCGGCCGGCCGCCACCCGGTACGCCTTCCTGCTGGCCATTCCGGCGGTCTTCGGCTCCGGGCTGTACAAGCTGAAGGACATCGGCGGCGAAGCCGGCCTGGAGTGGGCGCCGATCGCGGTCGCCACGGTGGTCGCCTTCGCGGTGGGCCTGGGCGTGATCCACTGGCTGCTGAAGTACGTCAGCAAGCACACCTTCTCGGTCTTCGTCTGGTACCGGCTGGCGGTGGCCGCGATCCTGGCGGCCCTGCTCGCCACCGGCTACCTGCAGCCGATCTGATGCGCCGCCGACCGGTTGGCAGCAGCGGCCTGCAGGTCTCCCGGCTCGGGCTGGGGACGCTGACCTGGGGCCGGGACACCCGCGCCGAGGAGGCCCGCGCCCTGCTGCACGCGTTCGTGGACGCCGGCGGTTCGCTGATCGACACCGCGGCCGCGTACGGCGCCGGGGAGGCCGAGCGGATGATCGGCCGGCTGCTCCGCTCGGAGATCCCGCGCGACCGGCTGGTGATCGCCACCAAGGCGGGCTTCGGGATCCGGGACGGCGAGCGGGTGATCGACACCTCGCGGCAGGCCCTGCTGGCCGACCTGCGCGGCTCGCTGCGCCGGCTCGGCACCGCCCACCTCGACATCTGGCAGCTGCACGCCTGGGGCTCGGCCCCGCTGGAGGAGTCGCTCGCCGCGATCGACACCGCGGTGGCCGCCGGCGACGTCCGCTACGCCGGGGTGTCCAACTTCGTCGGCTGGCAGACCGCGCAGGCGGCCACCTGGCAGAGCGCCTTCCCCGGTCGTGCCCCGATCGTCTCCGCCCAGGTGGAGTACTCGCTGCTGGCCCGCCGCGCCGAGGTCGAGGTGATCCCGGCCGTCCGGGCCTTCGGGATGGGGCTGTTCCCCTGGTCGCCGATCGGTCGCGGCGTGCTGACCGGCAAGTACCGCCGGCACCTGCCGCGGGATTCCCGCGGCGCCGCCACCCATTTCTCCTGGTTCGTCGAGCCCTACCTGGAGGCCCGTTCCCGCTCGGTGGTGGACGCGGTGGTGGTGGCGGCGGACGGCCTCGACCTCACCCCGGCCCAGGTGGCCCTGCTGTGGGTGAGGGACGCCCCCGCGGTCACCGCTCCCCTGCTCGGTGCCCGGACGGTCGAGCAGTTGGAGCCCTACCTGGCCGTGGACGACATCGAACTGCCGGCCGAGATCGTCGCCGCCCTGGACGACGTCTCCGGCGGCCCCAACGCCGGCCGGGAGCATACCGGAGACTGAGTACCCGCACCTTCGCGCCGCTTATGGCCTACGCGAAGCGCGTCATCGCCCTAGTGAGCGCATTCCCGCCGCTTACCAGGCCTTTCGGAGGCGTCGTATCCGGCGCCAATGCGCGAGGAAGCGCGGAGCGCGCCCAGACCTCCCTGATATGCGGTGGGAATGCGCTGCCGGCTCGGCCCAACTGGTAGGCGGAGGCCGCGCTGCCGAACGAGGTGGCGCGCTCCATCTCTCAGGCCTGATCCAGGAACCGGTCGAGCACCCGGCAGCCGAACTGCAGGGAATCGACCGGCACCCGTTCGTCCACGCCATGGAAGAGCGCGGCGAAGTCGAGTTCGGGCGGCAACCGCAGCGGTGCGAACCCGAAGCAGCGCACGCCCAGCTTCGACCAGGCCTTCGCGTCGGTGCCGCCGCTCATGATGAACGGGACGGGGACCGCGCCCGGATCCTCCGCCAGGAGCGAGGCGGTCATGGTGTTCACCAGGTCACCGGAGAAGTCGGTCTCCACCGCGATGTCGGCGGTCTCGACCTGGTAGCGCACCTTGTCGCCGAGCAGTTCGGTGAGGGTGGCGTAGAACTCGTCCTCGTAGCCGGGGATGAACCGGCCGTCCACGCCGGCGGTGGCCTGCCCGGGGATGACGTTCATCTTGTAGCCGGCCTGCAGCATGGTCGGGTTGGCGGTGTTCGACATGGTCGCGCCGATCATCCGGGCCATCGAGCCGATCCGGGCCAGGGTCTCCTCGGGATCGTCGGCGTTGATCTGGACGCCGAGGGCGTCCTCGAGCGCGTCCAGCAGGGCCCGCTGGGCGGGGTGGATCCGCTGCGGCCAGGCGTGGTTGCCGATCCGGGAGACCGCCTCCGCCAGCGCGGTGACGGCGTTCTCGTCGTTGCGGAAGGAACCGTGGCCGGCGCGGCCTTCCGCGATCAGGTTGAGCCAGGCGATGCCCTTCTCCGCGACCTGGATCAGGTAGAGCCGCCGGTCGTTGACCGTGAGTGAGTAGCCGCCGACCTCGCCGATCGCCTCGGAGCAGTCGGCGATGGTCTCCGGGTGGTGCTGGGCCAGCCAGCCCGAGCCGAGCCGGCCGCCCGCCTCCTCGTCGGCGGTGATCACCAGCCGGATCGGACGCCGGGGTGCCCGTCCGGCCCGGGCGCGCTCCCGGATCACCGCCAGCATGATGGCGTCGAAGTCCTTCATGTCGACGGCACCCCGTCCCCAGACGTAGCCGTCGCGCAGTTCGGCGGCGAACGGGTCGACCTGCCAGTCGTCGGCGACCGCCGGGACGACGTCGGTGTGGCCGTGCAGCAGCAGTGGCGGCAGCGAGCCGTCGCAGCCCTCCGGCTCCCAGTGGGCCACCAGGGTGGTCCGGCGCGGCTCCGACTCGTAGAGCTGCGCGGAGATCCCGACCTCGTCCAGGGACGCTGCGACGTACTCCGCCGCCTCCCGCTCCCCCGCCGACTCCCCACGTCCGTAGTTGGAGGTGTCGATCCGGATCAGGTCACGGCACAGGTCCACCACCTCGTCGGCGGCTCGGGTCTCGCTCATGTCCCCATCTTCGCCCAGCCCACCACCGCCCGGCCACCCGCTCGCCTGACGGCTGAGCCGGCGCTCAGCGCGTCCGCGCCCCAGGCTGCTGCGCGACTCGCTGCGGCCCGTGATCGCCCGGCTCGCAGCGACCGCTTCCGAGCGCTGATCCTGTGGCTACGGGAGGCGACGTTGCGCAGACGTCGTGCAAGCGCACCGAAGGCCTCCGACCGAGGACATAATCCCTGGTCAAGAGGCCTTTCGCACAGTGTCCGAGAGAGGACTTGAACCTCCACGCCCGATAAAGGGCACTAGCACCTCAAGCTAGCGCGTCTACCTATTCCGCCACCCGGACTCAGGTGTGTCCGAGGATCGCCCGGACAGCTTGAGAACTATAGCAACGCGGTCGCTGGGTTGGCGAAACGAGGACCGTGCGATCGTTGCACCCGTCCGGATCGCCGGTGAGGCTGCGTCCTGCTGTCCGGGCGCGCCGGGGCGGAGCGGTAGCCGGTCAGGCCAGCCCGAGGTACTCCTCCAGGGTCAGCTTGGAGTTCGCCTCGAACTCCATCGAATGCTCCACCCCGATGTAGCGGAAGTGCCAGGGCTCATAGGCGTAGCCGGTGATCTTCTCCTTGTCCGGCGGGTACCGCAGGATGAACCCGTACTCGCGGGCGTGCTTCCACAGCCACTTGCCCACCTTGGTCCGGCGCACCGCCAGCCCCCAGGTGGTGCCGTCCCACAGGTCCACCGCCAGGCCGGTCTGGTGTTCGCTCTTGCCGGGCTCGGCGTTGTAGCGGCGGGCGAGCTTCTCGTCGCCGTACTCGACGATCTTCCGCTGGAGGATCCTGTCCTGCTCGGCGTAGGACCGGTAGGCGCTGCGCACCTTGACCTTGACCCCCTCGGCCTTCGCGGCGGCGACGAGTTCCGCCAGCGCGTCCGCGACCTCCTTCTCAAGGCCGTGCCTGGCCGGATCCCGGGGTTCGTACCGCTTCGAGATCGGGTGCTTCTTCGAGACCACGACGATCCCGTTCACGATGTAGGGCTGGTCGAGCCCGGCGCCGGAACGGGTGTCCTCGGCCGGCTCGGTCGGGGTGGGCGTGGCGGTCGGGGTGGCGCTGACCGTGGGGGTGGCGGACAGGGTGACCGGCGGCGTGGACGGCACCGGGCTCGGCGAACCCGCCGGTGAGGGTGCGGCGGAGCTGGCCGGAGGCGATCCGGTCGCGGTGCTGGGAACCGGCGGGTTCACCGCGCACCCGGCGAGCAGGACGACGGGCGCCAGGACCGCAACGGTCCGGCGGGCGACAAC
>JAEXCA010000195.1 GCA_023393755.1 Actinomycetes bacterium
CGAGGAGGCGCATCCCCGCGTCTCGCGCGTCCGTCGCGAAGGGTCGCCGGCTCCGCCGCCCTGGATCACGTCGGACTCGACCGCCGATTTTGTCGCTATCGGCTGGGTGGAGTTGCCGGCAGCGAGAGCGTCCGCCGATGTGGTTGATCTCAGGCCCGTTTTCGCGCTGACAACCACAACATCGGCGGTCGCGTGCCCGCCCGGTCCCGGCAAGCGGCTGAGAGCCACAACATCGGCGGTTCAACTCCTTCCTGGGCGCTGACCTTCGTACGGGTGCCGGCTGGAGGATGGCTTCGGCGACTCAACTCCTCCGTGGGCGCGGACCTCCGGGTTGCACCCGCGCGGGTGGCGGAGGCAACCCCGGGTACCCGCTAGGGTCGAACCATGTGGCGTGCGCTGGGGTTCGACGTGGCGGCAGCGGTGCTGTTCGCGATCGTCGGACGGGCGTCGCACGGCTCCGAACTCTCCCCCGCCGGCGTCGCGCAGACCGCCTGGCCGTTCGTGGTGGCTGCCGTGATCGGCTCGCTGCTGGCCTGGCGGTTCGGGGCCGACCGGTGGTGGCGGCAGGGGGCGATCGCCTGGGCGGTCACCGTGGCCGGCGGCCTCGGGCTACGGCTGCTGGGCGGCGAGACCGCGCAGCTCGGGTTCGTGATCGTCACCACGCTCGTCCTGGCAGTGATGCTGCTGGGGTGGCGGGCCGTCGTCACGCTGCGGACCAGACCCGACGCACCATGACCTGGCTGCTCGCCGTCCTGCTCGCACTCGCTCTCACCGGGTGCGCGGTACTGGCCGTGCTGTGGCAGCGCGCCCGCCGGGCCGCGGCCGAACACCGGGCCAGGCAGCAGGCCGTCCAGACCGACCAGCAGCAGTCCCAGGTGGATGCCGCGGTGGCGGCCGAACGCACCCGCATCCTGCGCGAGATGCACGATGTGATCGCCCACTCGCTGGCGATCATGGTCGCCCAGGCGGACGGCGGCAGCTACGCCACCGACCCGGCCGCCGCGAAGCGCGCGCTGGAGACCATCGCCGACACCGGACGGCTGGCGCTGGCCGACACCCGGCGGATCCTGGGGATGCTGCGCAACGGCGAGCAGCACGACCCGGAGCTCTCCCCCGTCCCCACCCAGAGCGGGGTCGCCGAACTGGTCGCCGATGCCCGCGACGCCGGGATGCAGGCGAGTTTCGTCCAGTTGGGCGAGCCACGTCAGCTGCCCTCGGCGATCGGCCTGGCGCTCTACCGCATCTGCCAGGAGGCGCTGACCAACGTGATGAAGCACGCCCCGGCCGCACGGGTGGTCGTGACCGAGAACTGGGTGCCGGGCGAGGTGGTGCTGACCGTCACCGACTCCGGCGACGACGGCGCCACCCCCGCCAACAGCGGCGGGCTGGGCCTGGTCGGGATGCGGGAACGTGCCGAGATCGTCGGCGGCAGCTGCGAGGCCGGCCCCCAGCCGCAGGGCGGCTTCCGGGTCCGCGCGGTGCTGCCCGCCCCGTCCAACAAGGAGGTCGCCAGTGTCTGAGCCCGCAGCCGAGCCGATCCGGGTGGGGTTGGTGGACGACCAGCAACTGGTGCGCGCCGGGCTGGCGATGGTGATCGACTCCCAGCCCGACCTGACGGTCGCCTGGCAGGCCGGCGACGGCCCGGAGGCGATCCGGCAGGCGCGTACGCCCACCGACATCATCCTGATGGACGTCCGGATGCCCGGGATGGACGGCATCGAGGCGACCAGCCGTATCCTGGAGCGCTGCGACGCGCCGCGGGTGATCATGCTCACCACCTACGACGTGGACGAGTACCTGCTGAGCGCGATCAGGGCCGGAGCCTCCGGCTTCCTGCTGAAGAACGCCCCGCCGGGCGACCTGCTGGCCGCGATCCGGACGGTGCACAGCGGGGACGCGGTGATCGCGCCGTCCTCCACCAGGCGACTGCTGGAGCACGTCGCCACCGGCGTCACCCCGGCCGGTTCCACCGAGCCGGACGAACGGCTGGCCGGCCTCACCGAACGCGAGCGCGAGATCCTGCAGTTGATCGCCCGCGGCCTGTCGAACGCCGAACTGTCCGCCGAGCTGTACCTGTCGGAGACCACGGTGAAGACCCACGTCCGCCACATCCTGGCCAAGCTGGGCGTCCGCGACCGCGTCCAGGCCGTGGTGGTGGCCTACGAGACCGGCCTGGCCCAGGCGGGAGGCTAGCCACCCCTCGGCCGCCGTCCCAGGCCAGCTGGTGTCGTCCCCGGCCGGCGAAAACCGGGTTTTGGCCGGGAAACCACGACACCAGCCGACTTCGGGCTCTAGATGGTGACCGGGCTCTCCCGGCGGTGCAGCGCCCGCAGGGCATGGCCGGTGGCCAGGGAGCAGGCTGCCACCACGCCGGCGAGGAAGGCGACCAGCGCCCACCAGGGCACCCCGGGCAGGTCGAAGGCGGCGGGGTACGTGCTGGCGAGCAGTGCCACCGCCAGGAACGGGCCGGCCACCGCGAGGGCCGCCGCCGGAAGGACGGCGAGCAGGACGGCGGTGGTGAAGGCGGGCCTGATCCAGGCCGGGGAGAGCCCGACCCGGCGCAGCGTGACCGCCAGCGGCCGCAGTTCGTTCACCTCGCGCCGCAGCACGCCGACCAGCAGCGGTGCGGCGAGCAGGCCGAAGCCGGCCAGGCCGGTGGCCACCCCGGCGGACAGCGCCAGCGGGGTGTCCGGCCGGTAGCTGTCGATCTGGAACACGTTGTACCCGGTGGTGTCGGCCCAGTTGCGGGCCAGCTCGTCCTGGGCCGGGGTGAGCCCCTGGTAGATCAGCATCTGCCGCACCGGACGGGCGTCCTGCACCATGGCGGGCATGGCGGGCAGGACGCCGAAGCCGAACCCGGTGCGCAGCCGGCGGGACGGCTCCGGCTTGATCGCCATCACCGGCACCTCCAGGGGAATGGAGTCATCGACCTCGATGGTCGTCCTGGCGCCCTCCAGCCCACCCAGGACGAGGATCCCGCCGGCCTGCAGCGTCTCCACCGCCTCGGCCGGCAGGCTGCCCAGCACCTGCTCGGCCTCGGTGACCGAACCGAAGAACTGGACCATTCCCCGGGGGTAGGCCGACACGCTCAGCTCGGTCAGCCGGACGGGGTCGCGCAGCTGCAGGTCACGCTCGAACTGGTCCTTCACCCGCTGGGGGATGCGGTTGCCGTCCGGGTTGGTCACCTCCAGCACCACCGTGCCCGGCGGCACATCCGAGGCGAGCGCCTTCTGCAGCCCGGCGAGCGACGCGGTGGACACCAGGAACATCGCGATCACCACCCCCAGGAAGGCCGTCACCGCCCCACCGGTGACACCCCAGCGGAGCGCGTCGTCGGTCACGATCCGGCCGGCCAGCGTCCTGGCGGAGACCTCTCCGCCGGCCAGTCCCCGCCCCAGCAGCGCCACCGCCACCGGAGCGAGCAATCCACCGGCCAGCACCATCCCGACCACCCCCAGCACCATCGGCCACAGCTGCTCCCGCGAGGTCACGATGGACCAGGTCGAGCCGGCCGCCAGCCCGGCCGCGAGCACCAGGAGAACGGCGACCGCCGCCCGGCCGAGCGGACGGGCCGGGGCATCGAGCTGCCGCAGCCGCCGGTTCCCGAAGGCGTCGCCCAGCCAGCAGCCCGCCGCGGGGCCGACCGCGGGGGCCACCACCACCGCGACGATCTCGCCGGTCAGCAGCCGCCAGGGCGACAGTGGCTGGCTGGCCACCCAGGCGACCAGGACCGGACGCAGCGCGATCCCGAGCACCGCGCCGAGCAGGGCTCCCAGCGCGGCGGCCAGGGTCGATCCGAGCACCGCGCCGGCCAGGACGGCGTACCGCAGCGGACGGCGTGGCACCCCGGCCCGCTCCAGCGCCCGCGACACCGCGCCACCCCACCGCGCCAGCAGCCCGCCGAGGACGGCTGCCAGCAGCACCGGGATGGTCACCATCGGCAGCTGATCGAAGAGGAACCTGGACGCCGATCCGGTCTGCTTCGGCCACGACCGCACACTCACCTCGTCGCGGGTCAGCCGGCCGCGCTCGATCAGCGAGTCGACCACCTCCTCGACCTGCTGCGGGTCGCCGGCCAGGTAGTAGTCGTAGCTGGCCGCGTCCCCGATCAGCTCCAGCTGTTCCGGCGGCACCTGCCAGCGTTCCCAGGTGCCGGGCGCGCAGGCCACCGTGGACGAGTGGGGGACGAACGCGTCCCTGATCCGGCCGACCACGGTCAGCTCCCAGGAGCCCAGCGGGGGTCCGGTCCGCTCCGGCAGGTCCGCGGTGGCCACGCACTCCCCGGCGACCCGCGGCCAGCGTCCCTCGACCAGGTCGGTATTGCCCTGGAGGATCGGCGACGGCAGCGCCAGTTCGGCGAACAGCGTCGCGTCGAAGCCGCCGTCGATGGTACGCAGGGACGGCCAGGATCCACCCTCGCGGATCACCTCCACCCCGTCGCCCAGCTCGGCCAGGACGGGATGGTCGGGAATCGGCTCCCCGGGCCGGGCCATGGGGCGGGACAGGGGCTGGAGGTAGGCCTGGGTGGCCCCGAAGTAGGCGACATCGGACTGCTCCGGGCTCAGCCGCAGCGCCGCCAGGCTGGTCGAGCTGGCCAGCGCGACGGTCGCGGCCAGCAGCGACACCACCAGGAGGCCCCGGAACGACCGGCTCCGGACCAGCAGCAGCACCACCCGGGCCAGGGCGTCGGCCTTCATGCCGCGTCCTCGACCCGTCCGTCCACCAGGGTCAGCACCCGGTCGGCGAACTCCGCCGCCTCCCGGTCGTGGGTGGCGATCAGCACCCCCAGCTGCTGCTCCCGCGCCAGGTCGCGCAGCAACCCGAAGAGTGCTCTGGAGTTCGCCCGGTCCAGGGCTCCGGTCGGCTCGTCGCACAGGATCACCCGCCGGTCCCCGGCCAGCGCCCGGGCGATCCCCCCCCCCCGGGGCGGCC
>JAEXCA010000182.1 GCA_023393755.1 Actinomycetes bacterium
ACAGAACCGGGCAGGAGATATTGCACGTATGTTGCACGAGTCGGCACCCTCGCACACCTACCAGAGAGAAATACCTAGTCAGGAGCATATTAGCTGGTACCGGAGAAGGGACTTGACCCCTCACGCCCGAAGGCACAGGAACCTAAATCCTGCGTGTCTGCCAATTCCACCACTCCGGCCCGCGACGTCGAGAGTCTAGCCGGGAACGGACGGGCCACGCGCCGGCCGGGCCCTGGCGACACGACCTCGGATCCGGGTTCGAGGCGGGGTCGAACCGGGGTCTGCCGGGGGTTCGCCACGGTCCGGCGGCCGGGACGCCCGGCGTAGGGTTCCAGACGTGACCTCGACCCCCTCCGCCGCCGAACTGCGGACGCCGGCCTTCCGCTGGCTGACGGTGGGCTGGGTGCTGACCAACATCGCCGACTCCCTGCTGATGCTGCTGCTCGCGGTCTGGGTGAAGGATCTCACCGGCTCGAACGCCGCCGCCGGGATCACCTTCGCGCTGTTCGGCGTCCCCGCCCTGGCCGCCCCGGTGCTCGGCCACGTCGCCGACCGGGTCTCCCGGCGCCGGATGATGATCGTGACCTACGTGATCGGTGCCGCCACCCTGCTGCCGCTGTTCGCCGTCCGTGACGCCGGCCAGATCTGGCTGATCTACCTGGTCACCGTGGTCTACTCAGCGATCGGCTACTCCACCGCGGCGGCCCAGTCGGGCATTCTGCGCGACCTGCTGCCGGACGACGCGCTCGGGCCGGCCAACGGCCGCTTCACCATGGTCGACCAGGCATTGCGGGTGATCATGCCGGTGCTCGGCGCAGCGGTCTACGCCGGCATCGGGATGACTCCGCTGATCGTCGCCGCCATGGTCGGCTTCCTCGGCGCGGCCGGCGCGCTGGCCAGGGTGCGGCTGGTGGAGACCCCGCCCACCCCGGCCGATCAGCGGCAGGGCATTCTGACGGAGCTGGCGGCCGGCTTCCGGCACCTGGCCGACACTCCCCCGCTGGGCGCCCAGTCGATCACCCTCACCGTCGTCTTCGGGGCGCTCGGACTGCTGAACGCGATCGTCTTCGCCATCCTTGAGGCCTTCGGCATCCCGTCGGCCATGCTCGGCCCGGTACTGGTCGCCCAGGGCCTGGCCGGTGCCCTGGGCGGCGCGCTGGCGCCCCGGATCATGCGTCGGATCGGACGCCCGTCGACCATCGCGATCGGGGTCGCGGCGCTGGTCGTCGGGCACCTGCCGCTGGCCGGCACCGTGCTCTGGCTGGCGTTGGCCGGCATCGCCCTGCTCGGCTTCGGGATCACCCTGGCGATCGTCGCCTTCGTCACCGAGCGCCAGGTGCGCACCCCCGCCGTGCTGCAGGGACGGGTCGCCTCGGCCACCAACGTGCTGTTCAACCTGCCCTCGGTGGCGTTCACCGCGGTCGGTGCCGGCCTGCTGGGTATCGTCGACTACCGCGTCCTGGTGATCGGCAGCGCGGCCGCCGCTCTGGCCTGCCTGCCGCTGGTGCTCCGCAGCCATCGGCCGGAACCGGCGCCGGACGAGGGCTCGCCGGCCGGGCGGGCGAGCCCGCTGGAGGATCTCAGTCGCTAGCCTTCGGCCGCAGGGCTGGATCGTCCAGCGCGAAGTTGCGGACCGGGCCGGGCCCGGTCTCGGCGGTCTCGAACCTCACCGTGATCACGCCGTGCCCGCTGCCCCACACCCAGCCGGGGCCGTACTCGTCGTGGACGATGTCGGCCCCGGGCAGCCAGCGCCGGTCGCGCCGGTCCGGCAGTTCCGGCGTGACCCGCTCTTCTACGTCCGTAGAGGAGTCGGCCAGGTCGAACAGCGCCTCCTGCGCCACCCCGACCAGGCCGGAGACGCCGACCCCCGCCAGCCGCGCGCCCGCGCTGGTGTCGACCCCGCCGAGCAGATCGCGGGCCACCTGGCGGATCACCTCCACCCGGTCGGTCGCGCCCAGCAGGGTGCGGGATCTGGTGACCGAGGAGAAGTCCGGCCAGCGCAGCTTGATGGTCACCGTGCGGGCGAACAACCCGTGCCGGACCAGCCGTTCGGCGACCTGGCCGGCCTGCTGGTCCAGGACGCCCGCCAGCCGGGCGGGGTCGGCGATGTCGACCGCGAAGGTGTCCTCCACCGAGATCGACTTGGTCTCCCGGTCCGGCTCCACCGCGCGTTCGTCCCGTCCCTGGGCGAGCTGGTACAGGCTCTCCCCGGCCGAGCGCCCCAGCACCCGGACGAGCTCGGCCTCGGAGAGCCGCTGCAGATCGCTGACCAGCTGGACGCCGAGCCGGGCCAGCCGCTCCATCGTGGCGGGACCCACCCCGGGGATCGCCCGCGCCGGCAACGGCGCGATGGTCGCCACCTCCTCCCCCGGTGGCACCAGGTGGACGCCGTCGGGCTTGGCCAGCTCGGTGGCCACCTTGGCGATGAACTTCGAGGTGCCCAACCCGACCGACGCGGTCAGCCCGCCGGTCCGCTCGCGGACCCGCGTCCGCAGCCCTTCGGCCAGCCCGATCGGGTCGTCGGCCGCCAGCGGACGGGCCGGACCGGTGGCCAGGTCGACGAAGGCCTCGTCCAGGCTCAGCGCCTCGACCGCCGGCGAGAGTTCGCGGAGCAGCTCCATGACGACGCCGCTGGCCTGCCGGTAGGCGTCGAACCGTCCGGCCAGGAAGGCGGCGTGGGGACAGCGCCGCCGGGCCTCGTGCATCGGCATCGCCGAGTGCACGCCGAACGTCCGCGCCTCGTAGGAGGCGGTGGAGACCACCCCGCGCTGGCCCAGCCCACCGACGATCACCGGCCTGCCGCGCAGCGACGGCTTGTCCCGCTGCTCGACGGCGGCGAAGAAGGCGTCCAGATCGAGATGCAGGACGCTGGCGGTGGTACGCACCTAGTCGAGCAGGGGCGACTCGGCCCGCCGCAGGTAGTGGACGAAGGCGAAGCCGTCGCGCTGCTCGCGGGAGACCTCCTGCCATTCGGTCGGCTCCACCGGCGGGAAGAACACCGAGCCCTCCGCCTCGGCGTCCACCTCGGTCAGGTCGAGTTCGGTGAGCTCGGGCCAGGCCTGGACGTAGATGCTGCCGCCGCCGGCCACGTAGATCTCGTCGTCCAGCGAGCGGGCCAGCTCCAGCGCCTCGGCAAGAGTGGCGACCGCGTGGCCGGTCGCGCTGCCATCGGACGGCAGGCTGATGCTCGCCGGGCTGCTGGTCACCACGATGGTGGTGCGACCCGGCAGCCAGCGGCCGATCGCCTCGTGGGTGCGCCGCCCCAGGATCATCGGGTGCCCCATGGTCACCCGCTTGTAGCGCTCCCAGTCCTCGGCGATCTGGAAGGGCTGGCTGTGGCCGTCCCCGATCACGCCGTTCGAGCCCACGATCGCGATACCGATGATCCGCATCCCCAGAGCCTACCGCCCGGTCGCGGACGGCCCCGTTCAGCGGCTGGTGTCGATCTTCAGCGGCCGGTAGAGCGGGCAGACCGCGGTCGCCGAGGTGATCCCCATCGTCACCGCGAGCACCAGCAGGACGATCCCGCCCACGCTGCCGAAACCGAGCAGTCCGGCGCCGATCACCAGCAGCACCGCCAGCACCGCGCGGGCGATCCGATCGGTCCGGCCGACATTGCGTTTCATCGCGTCTCCTTCTCAGCAGGCGTTGAGGCTGATCGTGCGCCGCACCGCGCCGAACCCCAGCAGGGCCAGCGCGACGGCGACGGTGAACGGTGTCGCACCCGATCCGAGCAGGACTCCGGCCGCCAGGATCACGGCGACGGGCATCACGAAGCAGGCCGAGACCGGCTCCCGCGGCAGGCCGCGCAACGGCAGGTACAGCGCCACCAGGAAGCCGGCCAGCAGACCGGCCACGACGAGGGCCGACTGCCAGCCGAGGCCGGTGGCCACCGGCCCGGACGCACCGCGGAAGACGCCGAACATCACCGCGGCCGCCGCCGCTGCCAGCAGGGAGTGGCGGCGGGTCCAGCCGGCCCGGACGGCGGCGAAGCCCCGCGGCACCGGCCTCAGCTCCGTGGTCGCGACCGGAATCCGGCCATCGGGGCCGAACAGCGGGCGCTCGTCGATCGGGTCTCCGGTCATGCCGGAATAATACCCCCAGGGGTATCGAATGTCACCCCGCGGGCGTCGTGATCAGGCTTTGCCGAACACCCAGACCGCGTTGCTGTTCGGCCAGGGCTCCGGCTGCCAGTCGCCCTGCGGCGTCCGCGCCTCCAGGCGTCCGATCCGCTCGAACTGCTGCCGGTAGCCGGGCTGCAGGTAGGCGCGGGAGAACCGTGGTGACAACCCGGTGGCGCGGGTGATCGCGCGGGAGCAGCCGGCGTGGCTGCCGGCGACGGTGTAGAACTCCGAGCCCTCGCGGGGCAGCGACTCCCACCCCCAGCCGTAGGTGAACAGGAACTCGGCGAGTTCCCGGGCCGGGCCGACCAGCGCATCCCCGGTCCGCTCGGTGGCCGGCGGGCCGAGAAGCTCGGCGGCCGGCGTGCACCACTGGTCGAAGAACGCCAGCCCATCGGCCGGATCGTTCAGGCTGAGCCGCCAGACCGCGTCCGGCAGAGCCGGGCCGACCCCGTCCCGGACCACCAGTCGCCCGCCGGGCGCGAGCAGCTCCGCCGCCTGCCGCACCGCGTCCGTCCAGGCCGCCCAGCGGTCGCCGTAGGACCAGATCTCGTGCAGCGACGAGCAGAACACCACGTTGTCGAAGGATCCCGGCTGGTAGCGGGTGGCGAGCTCGCGGGCGTCGCCGAGGGAGACCAGGCCGGCCGACCTGGTCACCGCCGCGGCGGAGGCGTCGATGCCGGTGGCGTCCCAGCCGTGCTCGCGCATCACCCGGACCAGGGAGCCGTCGCCGGCGCCGACATCGAGCACCGAGCCGGGCACCAACTGGTCGAGCAGCGGCGCCTTCTCGCCGAGGCCGGCGCGCATCCGGGCGAAGTAGGTGTCGTGGTGCAGCCTGCCCAGGGCCGCGCTCGCACCCCCGGTCATGATGCTGGAATCGATGTCACTGGTTCGCACCCGGCGATGCTACCCCCGCGGGGCGGCACGGCCGGCGCCGCGGCTTGTCGCGCGTTGAGATCCCGGACCGGAAGCCTGTCAGCCGCGCTGCCGATCACACCGCGATCGGCGCCTTGATGCCCGGATGCGGGTCGTAGTCGACCACCTCGATGTCGGCCAGCGTCCAGGCGTCGATCCGGGTCACGTCCGGGTTCAGCACCAGCCGCGGCAGCGGCCGCGGTTCGCGGGAGAGCTGCAGCCGGGCCTGCTCCAAGTGGTTGCTGTACAGGTGCGCGTCGCCGAGGGTGTGGACGAAGTCGCCCACCTCCAGCCCGGCGGCCCGGGCGATCAGGTGGGTGAGCAGCGCGTAGGAGGCGATGTTGAACGGGACGCCGAGGAAGATGTCGGCCGAGCGCTGGTAGAGCTGGCAGGAGAGCCGGCCGTCCGCCACGTAGAACTGGAAGAACGCGTGGCAGGGCGGCAGCGCCATCTGGTCGAGCTGGCCGACGTTCCAGGCCGAGACGATGTGGCGACGGGAATCGGGGTTGCTGCGCAGCGACTCGATGACGCCGGAGATCTGATCGATGTGGCGGCCGTCCGGGGTGGGCCAGGAGCGCCACTGGTAGCCGTAGATCGGGCCGAGCTCGCCGTTGGCATCGGCCCACTCGTCCCAGATCGTGATGTTGTTCTCGTGCAGCCAGCCGACATTGGTGTCGCCGCGCAGGAACCACAGCAGCTCGCCGAAGATCGAGCGGGTGTGCAGCCGCTTGGTGGTGAGCAGCGGGAAGCCTTCGGTGAGATCGAACCGCATCTGATGACCGAAGACGCTGCGGGTACCGGTCCCGGTGCGGTCCGACTTCTCGACGCCGTGGTCGAGGACGTGCTGCATCAGGTCCAGGTACTGCCTCACAGCTCCTCCTCCAGGACGGCCTTGAGCAGCGGCACCATCGCCCGGACGGCCTGGCCGCGGTGGCTGATCGCGTCCTTCTCCGCCGGGGTGAGTTCGGCATTGGTGCGGCGCTGCTGGTTGGCGACGAAGATCGGATCGTAGCCGAAGCCGTTGCTGCCGCGGGGCTCGAGCACCAGGCGTCCCAGCATCTCGCCGTGGACCACCCACTCCCGGCCGTCGGGTGCGACCATCGCCATCGCGCAGACGAACCGGGCGTTGCGCTGCTCGTCGTCGGTGCCGGCCAGTTGGCGCAGCAGCAGGTCGAGGTTGGCCTGGTCGGTGGCGTCCGGACCCGACCAGCGGGCCGAGCGGACGCCGGGCATGCCGTTCAGCAGGTCGACCGCCAGGCCGGAGTCGTCCGCCACCGCCAGGTGGCCGGTCTCCCGGGCCGCGGTGCGGGCCTTGAGCAGGGCGTTGCCCTCGAAGCTGTCCTCGGTCTCCTCCGGCTCGGGGTAAGGGACGCACTCGTCCAGCCCGATCACCCGGGCGTCCAGCCCCTCGTCGGCCAGGACCCGGCGGAGCTCGACCGCCTTCTTGGCGTTGTGCGTGGCGACGACGACGGTTCTCATGCCGGGGTCCCGGCCGAGTTGTTCGGGGAGCGCAGCGGAGGAGAACTAGGTGGGTTGGTCATGGCGCCAGAGCCTCCCGCTGCAGCCGGGCCAGGTCGGCGCAGCCGGCCAGCCCGAGATCGAGCAACTGATTGAGGACGTCGCGGTCGAAGGGTTCGCCCTCGGCGGTGCCCTGCACCTCGACGAACTTCCCCGAGCCGGTCGCGACGACATTGAGGTCGACCTCGGCGCCGGAATCCTCGACGTAGTCGAGATCGAGGACGGGCGTCCCGTTCACCACGCCCACCGACACCGCGGCGACCGAGTCGAGCAGTGGCTCGCCCACCAGGGCGCCGCGCTGCCACAGCCAGCCGACCGCGTCCACCAGGGCGACGTAGGCGCCGGTGATCGAGGCGGTGCGGGTGCCGCCGTCCGCCTGCAGCACGTCGCAGTCCAGCACGATGGTGTTCTCGCCAAGCGCCTTGTAGTCGATGACGGCGCGGAGCGAGCGTCCGATCAGCCGGGAGATCTCATGAGTGCGTCCGCCGATCTTGCCGCGGACGGACTCGCGGTCGCTGCGGGTGTGGGTGGAGCGGGGCAGCATGGCGTACTCGCTGGTCACCCAGCCCAGGCCGGAGCCCTTCCGCCAGCGCGGCACGCCTTCGGTGACCGACGCCGCGACCAGCACCCGGGTGGCGCCGAACTCGACCAGGACGGAGCCCTCGGCATGGTCGAGCCAGCTGCGGGTGATCCGCACCTGACGCAACTGGTTGGGGGCGCGACCATCGTGGCGAGGGGGCATACCACCAGCCTAACTGGCGGCCCGCCCCACCGGAGCACCCACGCCCGGATTGGACGCCCCAACCCTGCCCCCGCAACCCCTCGCCCGCACTCCCGCTCGCCCACCCTCGCTCGCGACGTCGCCCGCCCCTCGGCACCTCCCCCATCGCCGAGGCCTGCCCTACCACCGAGGGCCCTCCCCGCGGCACGAGCGCTCGCCGGGAAGGAAGGCTCTCAACGAAAGGGACAGGCAGGGCCGGCCGGTCCGCACCGCCTCAACCCCCGCTGGGCCACACCACCCCCTGCCATCGCCGAGGGCCCGCCCTGTCACCGACGGCCTCCCCCCAGGACACAAACCCTCGACGCGAAGGAAGGCCCTCAACGAGAGGGACGGGCGCAGCCGGCCGGTGGGCTGGGCCGAAATGCCCGAGGAAGGACCGGGTCAGCCGAGGGCGTAGACCTGCTCGACCTGCTGGACGAAGCCTCCGAGCAGCCGGGAGCCGACGCCCTCGAACAACTCGGGGCTGCCGGTGGTGAGGAAACGCAGCGCCGGGGTGCGCGGCTCGTCCCGGAGGAGGCCGTGGTCGGTCAGCGTGGCGTAGGTCTCCCGCGCACACTCCTCGGCGGAGGAGACCAGGGTGACGTCCTCCCCCATCACGTAGGAGATCACGCCGGCCAGTAACGGGTAGTGGGTGCAACCCAGGATGAGGGTGTCGACCCCCGCCTCGCGCAACGGCAGCAGGTAGCCGCGGGCGGCGTCCAGCAGATCGGGGCCGCTGGTCACGCCGGCCTCGACGAAGTCGACGAACCGCGGGCAGGGGGCGGTGATCAGCTCGATGCCGGGGACGGCCGCCAGCGCGTCGTCGTAGCTGGCCGAAGTGGCGGTGGCGGTGGTGCAGATCAACCCGATCCGGCCGGCGTTGGACACCCGGACGGCGCGGCGCGCCGCTGGCAGGATGACATCGATCACCGGGACGTCGTAGCGCTCGCGGGCGTCCCGCAGCACCGCCGAGGAGGCCGAGTTGCAGGCGATGACCAGCGCCTTCACGTCCTGATCAGCCAGGTAGTCGAGACACTCCAGGGCGTACTCGCGCACTTCGGGGATGGACTTGGTGCCGTAGGGCGCCCGGGCGGTGTCGCCGAGGTAGATCATGTCCTCGCTGGGCAGCTGATCCAGGATCGCTCGCGCCACGGTGAGTCCCCCGAACCCGGAATCGAAGACCCCGATCGGGGCGTCAGCACCAGCCACGGTTCCCGACCCTATCCGGTCGAGGCATGATTGTGGGCAGCGCCCGCGATCACTAGGAGGCCGGCATGCAGATCCCGCCGATCGACGTCACCCGCTGGACGCTGCGCGCCCTCAAGCTGCTGGACGAGGCCCGGCGGGCGCTCGTCCCCGAACCCCGCAAACCACCCAAGCCGGAGGAACCCGACCGCCGCCGTCCCGACATCTGGTAGCCGTGGACCGGGGGACGGTTCCCTGGCTCATTTCGGACCGGGGGACGGTTCCCTGGCTCATTTCGGACCGGAGAACCGTCCCCTGGTCCACTTCGGACCGGAGAACCGTCCCCTGGTCCCAACTCGCCTCCGGCTATCAGGCGACCGGGCTGAGCGGGCAGCCGGACGCGGCGCAGTCGCGGCAGCCGGTGGGGGCACAGGCGCTGGAGATCACCAGCGGCTTCACCCGGCCGGCCCGGACCAGGCGGTCGGTCACCGCCCTGACCAGGTCGGGGGCCAGGCCCGTCCGCGAGACCAGGTCGGGGACGGAACGCACCCCGGCCTCGATCTGGGTCAGGACGGCGGTGACCGGCGCGGTCATACCGGGGGCCCCGCGGCGTTGTTCGGAGGAACGCAGCGGAGGCGAAGAACGTCGTGGGGTGGTCAAAGGAACAGGCTGCCGATCTGGAAGACCGCCACCGCCAGCGTCCAGGCCACCACCAGCTGCATCACGACACCGAACAGGGTCCACTTCGGCCCGATCTCGCGCCACTGGGTGGCCACCGTCGCCATGCAGGCGGTGTAGGACATCATGAACACCAGGAAGGCCAGCGCCGTCGGTATCGGATGACCACCCGACGACTCGGTGAAGTCGACCACGATCCGGTCGCCCAGCGCTCCGGCCTCGCCCTCCTCGGGCTCGTCGAGGGCGTAGGTCTGTGCCCAGGACGAGATCACCGCCTCCTTGGCGACGAAGCCCACCACCAGCGCCGAGGTGGTCTCCCACTTGGCGAAGCCGGTGGGCTGGAACACCGGGGTGATCGCCTGAGCCGCGACACCGTACGCGGAATCGGCCACCGGGGTGTCGGCGAAGGCACCGTCGCCACGCACCGGAGTGGCCTGCAGCAGCCAGACCGCCGCGACGGTCACCACGATGATGCCGGTGGCGGTCTGCAGGAAGCCCTTCAGCCGCACCCAGGTCACCGACGCGGTCAGCCGCAAGGTGGGCACCTGGTAGGGCGGCAGGTCGATCACCAGCGGTTCGATCGGCTGGTTGCGCCAGATGGTGTGCCGCAGCACCAGGCCGGTGAGGATGATCACCACCACCGACGACAGGTACATGGCGAACACCACGGTGCCGGCATTCGGGCCGAAGAAGGCCACGCCGACCATCACGAAGACCACCAGCCGGGCGGTGCAGGCGGTGAACGGCACCAGCAGCGCGGTCAGGACCCGTTGGCCGGCAACCGGCAGCACCCGGGTGGCCGAGACCGCCGGGACATTGCAGCCGTAGCCGACGATCAGCGGAATGAAGGCCCGGCCGGGCAGGCCGATCGCCCGCATCACCCGGTCGGTGACCACGGCGGCGCGGGCCATGTAGCCGGAGTCCTCCAGCAGCGCGAGCAGGATGAACATCAGCGCCATCAGCGGGACGAAGGTGAGCAGCGAGCCGACGCCGGCGATCAGGCCGTCGACCAGCAGACCCTCGAGCCAGCCGCCGCCCAGGCCGATCATGCCCAGCAGCGCGCGAGTGCCGTCGGAGATCGGGCCGGCAACCAGTTCGTCCAGGCCGTCCTGCAGCGGCGCGGCCACCACGGTGGTGATCTGGAAGACCACCCACATCACGGCCAGGAAGATGACTGGCCCGAGGATCGGCGCGGTCAGCCAGCGGTCGATCTTGTCGGAGCGGGTGGCCGCGGACCGGCCGGGATCGACGGTGGCCGCCTCGGCAGCCGCGGCGACCCAGTTGAACCGGTCGTTGTCCAGCGCCCACTCGTCGTCCTCGTCGAGGTACAGCGGCTCCCGCGGAGTGGGGACGGGGTTGCGCAGGGCTTCGCGGACGGCGGCCGACAGATCGTCCAGGCCGGTGCGGCGGCGGGGGTCGATGCCCACCACCGGGACGCCGATCGCCTTGCTGAGCGCGGCCAGATCCAGCCCGATCCCCTGCTTACCGGCCACGTCGACCATGGTCAGTGCGATCACCAGCCGGGTCGGATGCTCACGAACTTGGGCGGCGAGATAGAGGCTCTGCGAGAGCCGGGAGGCGTCAGCCAGCAGTACGCAGACATCCGGACGCTCGGACGCCGGGCCCTCCAGCAGCAACTCGCGGGTGAGCGCCTCGTCCGGCGACTCGGGCTCCAGCGAGTAGGCGCCGGGCAGGTCGACCAGGGTGAGGTCGAGCCGGCCGGAGTAGCAGAGACAACCCTCGCAGGTGCAGGCCGCCTCGCCGCAGCAAGCACAAGCCGGGCCGTCGCTGCGCCACACGCCACGCGAGACCTCGACGGTGGTGCCGGGCCAGTTGCCCATGGTCACCCGGGCGCCGGTGAGGGCGTTGAACAGGGTCGACTTGCCGGTATTGGGCGCGCCGACCAGCGCGACCACGGGGGCGTCCGGTCCGGCGGTGACCGACGAGCCACCGCTGTGGCAGGTCGCCTTCACCGACGGCGGACGGGTCTCCAACAGACCGCCGGTCTCCACCGGGGCGTTCACGGCGCCACCTCGACCTGGACCTGCTTGAGCACGCCGGGGCCGAGGGCGATCCGGGTGCCCCCCACCACCGCCACCCGACCGCCACCGGAGGTGCGATGCAACAGCGTGACCTCAGCTCCGCGGCGTAGCCCGAGGGCGGTTAGCCGGCGCACAGCCGCCGCGCTGGACGCGTCCTGAAGCAGCAGCCGGCGGCCCAGTGGCGCCCGATCAAGAGTCATTCCCTCCACGTAGGCAAGGCTACGCTTAATTACGTACTCAGGTTGCCAATTGGCGAGAGTCCTCAGCTCTCACCGGAGTGGACGATCCGGCTCCTTCCCGGAGTGCCCGCAGCCGTTCGACCAGCCCTGTGCGCAGCGCCAGCAGCGGGGCCAGCCGAGGTGAGCCGAGGACCCGTCCGTCGACGGTGAGGAACACCGCCGGAAGGTCGAGCCGCCGGGCCAACGCCAGACCCCGCCGCAGGCCCAGCACCAGGCAGGCGGTGGACAGTGCCTCGCTGCGCATGCCGTCCTCGCTCAGCACGCCGACGGTGCAAAGGTCGGTCAGCGCCCAACCACCGCTCCGGGGATCCCGGACGTGACCAGCCACCACCTCGCCAGGGTGGATTCGCTGACCGCGCAACCCGGACATCGAGAACGATCCGCGATCAACCTCCAGGTAGCCCAGGGTCTCCACCAGGGCCTGCCAGGGCGAGCTGATCGCGATCCGCCAGGCGTCCCGGCGGGCCGGGCGGCCGCCGACCGAGATGGACGAGGTGCCCAAGGACACCAGCGCTCCGGTCGACCGGGCTCGGTCGCGGACCAGATCGGCCGCGTAGCCCTTGGCGATGGCCCCGAAGTCGAGCCGGCACCCGGGGGCCAGCCGGGCTTCCCAGCCGCCTCGTCCGTCCGGTCGCAACCGCAGCCGGTCCGAGCCGCCCTGGCCGGTGATCGGGTCGAACACACCGCCGGTGAGGGCGCGGTACCGCTCGGCGGCCTTGGCGACAGCCACCAGATGGTGGCCGACCGGGAGCCACTCCCCCGGGGAGGCGTTCAGCCGTCCGACCTCGCTGGTCGGCTGGAAGTGCGACAGCGCGGCGTCCACCTCGGCCACCAGGGCGTGCAACACCGGGGCCCGGTCAGGTTCGGCGTCCACCAGGCAGAGCTGGACGGTAGTGCCCATGGCGGTGGATTCCGACCAGCTCTCCCGGCCGGATGGTCCCAGGGTCATCCGGCCTGGCTCAGCGCGTCGGTGATCGCCTCGACGAACTGCCGGTGCGAGAGCGAGGCGCCGGCGATCACGTCCACCTGGTCGGCGTCGCCGACCTCCTTGAACCGTGCCACGTACTCCTGTTCGGCGGCGACCGCCGCCTGGGCCCGCTGGTAGAAGGCCTCGTCCACCGGCTTGCCGGTGGCCTTGGAGAGTCCGTAGTTCTCGTCGTGCGGGGTGCCGTCCGGATCGGTGATCACGAAGCTGGCCTGGGTCACCCGCCCACCCGAAAGGGTGAACGCGACGGTCCCGATCGCGCCGGCCTCGTCGGGAGCGCTGGTGCCGCGGTAGTCGCCGTCCGGGTAGTCGGTCACCTTCATGCTCTGGCCGCAGCCGGAGAAGGCGACCACCCCCACGGCGGCCGCCAGCGCAAACACCTTCGCCCGGTTCACCGTGGCCCCTCCGCGTCCACCGAAGCCCCGAACGAGCGGACGTAGTCGTCGGTCTCCACCACCTGGTCGATCCGGCCGTGGTTGAGGATGATCTGCCGCTGCCCCTGGGCGGCCACCATGGCGTCGTGGGTGACCACGACCAAGGTGGTGCCCTCGTCGTGCAGTTGGTGGAACAGGTCGAGCACGATCTTCTCGTTGGCCTCGTCCAGGTTGCCAGTGGGCTCGTCGGCCAGCACCACCGAGGGCGAGTTGATCAGCGCCCGGGCGACGCAGACCCGCTGCTGTTCACCGCCGGACATCTGGCGGGGCAGGTGGCTGGCCCGGGCTCCCATGCCGACCCGCTCCAGCGCTGCCCTGGCCTCGGCCTCGTCGGGCATCGAGTGGTAGTACTGGGCGACCATCACGTTCTCCAGCGCGGTCAGGTGTTTGACCAGGTGGAACTTCTGGAAGATCAGCCCGATCCGGCGGCGCCGGATGTTCGCCAGCTCCCGCTCGCCCTGCCGGTCGAGGTGCTCCCCGTCCAGCAGGACGGTGCCCGCGGTGGCCGAATCCATGCAGCCCAGGATGTTCATCAGGGTGGTCTTGCCCGACCCGGACGGCCCCACGATCGACAGCCACTCCCCACGCCGGATGGTCAGGTCGACCTTGTCCAGCGCCGCCACGTCACCGTAGAGCCGGCTGACCCCGGTCAGTTCGTAGACAGTCTGCGAATCCATCTCACTCTCCCCCCAGCACGGTGGCCGGATTGATCCCGATGATGCGTCGAACGGTGAGGAAGCTGCCGACCCCGCTAACCAGGGCAGCGACCACCATGGTGACCGGCACCACCCACCAGCTGGCCTGCAAGCTGAGGTTGAACACCTCCTGGGTGACCAGGCCACCCACCGCGATCCCGGTCAACGCGCCCACCAGCCCGCCGAACAGGCCCAGGATCACGCCCTCGCCAATGAACTCCCCGACCAGTTCCCGGCTGGACGCGCCGAGCGCCTTCTTCAGCGCCAGTTCGGTGGCCCGTTCGCTCACCACCGCGTTCATGGTGGTGGTGACGCTGATCAGGGTGAGCCCGCCAATGATCACGCTGACAATCCAGATCAGCGCCCGCAGGGTGAGCAGCACGCCGGATTCCGACTTGGTGATCCGCTTCACCACCTGGGCGTGGACGGAGTCGTCGGCGGCGTCGATCAGTTCAGCGATGGACGCCAACTGCGTCTCGTCGGCCAGCAGCGAGTACTCGATCATGTCGATCCGGCCGTCCGCCGGGAAGATCCCCTCCAGGTCGGCCAGCGACAGCAGCAGCATGGCGTCCTCGGGACCGCCGGTGCGCAGCAGACCCGAGACGGTCATGGTCACCGGCTCAGAATCCACGCCCGCTTCCACCTGGGCGACCAGGCTGAGCTGGTCCCCCACCTCGAAGCCGTACCGTCCCACCAGGTCGCGGCCGGCCAGCACCTCGCCGGGCCGCGAGGGCAGTTCGCCGTCAATGCTCCAGTACGGACGCATGGTGGTGGCCAGGGCGAAGTCGGTGGCCATGGTCGACAACGGCTGCTGGTTGTAGAGCAGGTTGTCCTGGCGGTACGGCGCGTGCCCGACCAGCTTGACGCCGGCGTCGGCCAGCGCGGCGTTGACCTTCGCCATGTCAGCGACCCGGACGGTCTGCGTCCCGGCCGGCGACACCACCAGGTTGGCCCCGTAGGAGCGCAGCTCGCGGGCCATCTGCTCCGGAACGGTGTAGGTGATGATCCCCAGCGCCGACAGCGTGGTCGCCCCGACGATGATCGCCAGCGAGGCGATCACCACGCGGGAGAGCCGGCGCACGAAGGCGCGGGTGATCATCCGCAGGTACATCCTGGCGCGGGTCATCTGCTCACTTCCCGTGCAGGACGTTGGAGGGCTTGAGCTTCATCAGCGCCCGCAGCGACGGCAACGAACCGGCCAGGATCATCGAGACGACCAGCGCCGCCATCACCGGCAGCACCAGCGGCCGCAGCGTGATCCAGGACGAGAACACCAGCTGTCCGATCACCTGGGCCAGGCCGACTCCCAACCCGAACCCGACCACGCCGCCGACCAGGCCGACCACCAGGGTCTCGGCCAGGATCAGGCCGACCACGGCGGCGTTCCGGGCGCCGATCGCCTTCAGCAGGCCGATCTCCGGGGCGCGCTCCATCACGCCGGCGGTGACCAGGTTGGCGATGCCCAGCGCCGACCCGACCATGGCCAGGATGGCGATCAGCACCATGATCAGCTGGGTCTTCTCCAGGATGACGCCCTCGCTGTCGGCGATCTGCCGCACCGGCTTGGCCACCGCGTCGGTCAGTGCCTCCTCGATCTGGTACGAGATGGACGACACGTAGGCGGTGCAGTACCAGGTCTCCCAGTCGGCCACCGACAGGCTGGTCGGGTCACGCTCGGCGCGCTGGGAGAGTTCGTTCTCCGGCGTGGTGATCGCCCGCACCTCGATCCGGTCGACCTCGCCCGGGCGTCCGGTCAGCTGTTGGGCGGTGGCCAGCGGGACGTAGAGGACGTCGTCCTCCTCGTCGCCGGCGTGGAAGATCCCGGCCACCCGGAGTTGCTGCTCACCCGACGGTCCGGACACCGACACGGTGTCCCCGACCGCCCAGCCGCGGGCGGCGGCCAGGTTCGCGCCGACCATCGCCTGCTGGGCGTCAGCGTCCTGCGCCCACGCGCCGTCCACGTCCCACCAGCCGCGCAGCCGGAGCAGGCCGGTCTGCACCGGCTCGCCAATGTCCAGGGTGAGGGTGTGGTCGAACCAGGTGCCGTAGAGGGTTACCGGGGCGGAGTCACCGGTGGCACCGACCTGAACGGTGGTCTTCAGGTAGGGGGCGAAGTCCTCCAGGTTGTACGCCCAGAAGATCGACTTCAGCCGGGGCAGCTCGTCCTCGCGGAGCGCACCGGTCGGTTCGTCGTCGGTACGGTAGACCTCGGAGACCACCGAGGCGCCCTTCGGGGTGACCTCGATATTGGCGCCGTAGGAGCTCAGCTCCTGTTTGACCTTGTCGCCGATGTCGAGCATGACGGTCATCATCGACGTGGTGAGCGCGGCACCGAGGCAGATCGTGACCGCGATCATCACCCGCTTGCCCAACTGCTGGCGCAGTGCTCGGGAGATCATTCGGAAGAAGAACATCAGGCGAACACCCTTGCCTTCTCCTCCAGTTCGGCGACCTGGAACAGCAACTTACCGTCGGCGAGCTGGTACTGGATCGGAATCGGGTTACAGCCACCGGGGAAGCCGATGGTCTGGGTGTTCATGATCACGTCGCACTCCCGGCAGACCACCTTGCCCTCCCGTTCGTAGTAGCCGCTCGGCCCGCAGATCTCGCAGGCGTCCAGGCCGGTGCCGTAGGAGGTCGGGTTCTTCTGGATCGCGATGAACCGCACCTGGGTGCCGCGGCTCGACTCGTAGCCGAACCGGTGCAGATGGCCGTCGCTGACCAGTTCCAGATCGACCTCGACGTGCGGGCCGTTCACCGTCGAGGGCTCGATCGGCGACAGCTCGGGGACGGCTTCGGCCACCTGTTTGCCGACGGTGTAGGTGGCCAGCAGCCCGACGCCCAGCGCGGCCGACCAGCTCAGTACCCGGCGGCGGGAGACGCCTTCGGCCTTCACCAGGCGGTGCTCGGCGGGGACGGCGTCCGCGGGTGCGCTCCGTCGCCGGGCCGCGTAGGCGATCACCGCCGCGACCACCACCAGGGCTGTCAGCACGAGCAGGATCGTCACATTGTTGCGCTGCACCCAGAGCAGGGTCTGGAAGTTGAGCGAACTCTTCGGCAGCAGCTTCGCGGTCGAGAACTGCTGGTAGAGCGGCGGCCACTGGGTGACCAGCGCGATCCCGATCACCACCGTGCTCAGCACCCGCCGGACCAGCCCGGGCACTCGTCCCAGACTCACCGTCAGCACCAGCCCCACCGCCGCGGACACCGCGATCCCCAGCAGGTAGCCGATCAGGTTGATCAGCGAGTCGCTGGCGAACAGCACGCCGCCCATCGGCACCACCCGGTCACTGGCCAGGTAGAGCGGGATGCCGTAGAACAGGTTGACCAGCACCAGGGCAGCCAGGCTGGTGCCGGTGAGCAGCCGGGCGGGCAGCCCGCCGCCCAGCTCGGCGACCAGTGGCCGCCGTCCCATCCACCACAGCGCGGCCAGGAACCCGACCAGGGCCAGCAGGAGGACGGCACCCGCCCACAGGTTGATCATGGGCAGCCGGATCAGCTTGGTGTTCAGCCGCAGACCAGCGATCGTCGCCGCGGCGACTGCCCCCACTGCGAGGGCAGCGACCGTCCACCGGCCCACCCGCTGGCGACGTGCCGGCGGGTAGGCGCGGTTGGCGATCAGGACGGCGGAGAGCAGGCACAGGGGCAGTGCGAGTTCCGCCGCGGCGACGAACAGTTTGAGCATGGGTCAGGAAGTGGCGTCAGCTCGTCAGAGCAGCTGGCCGTCCCACTCGAAGTTGTCGAAGGTGACCTTCAGCGGCTCGGTCCAGAACCGACCCTGCACACCACTGGTGTCCTTGCCGGTGTGCAGCATGAAGTCGTCAGCAGGAGACTGGATGGTCAGCTCGACGGTGTACAGCCCCGGCTCCAGCTTGATGTTGTTGCCGTAGTGCGGGCCGTCCGAGGCGATCATCGGCATCAGGGTGCCGAGTTCGACCACCTTGCCGGTGTTCTTCTCGGTGAGCTTCGGGGTGATCTTCAGGTACGGCAGGAACTGGTCGGCCTCGAAGCCGATCTCCTTGGCCTTGTCGGTGGTCTTGATGTCGATCTCGAAGTGCATGTCCGACTCAGACGCCGGCGGCATGGCCATGGTGCCGTGCTCCATGTCGATGGCCTGGAAGTAGACCGCCGCCACCTCGATGTAGTCACCAGCAACCTGCGGACCGGAGTCGCCCACCTCGAGTTCGTTGATCCCGACCACGTTGGGATCGGCGGGCGCTTCCTCGGCGGGCGGATCGGAGGCGGCCGGGGTGTTAGCCGGCGCGGCCGGCTGCTCGGCGGGGGCCTGCGAACAGCCGGCGAGCAGCAGCGCCAGGGCACTGGCGGCGATGGCGGCCTTCTGGATGATGTTCACTTGGTTTCAACCCTTTCTTCGGTGCTTTCCTTGACGGGGGTGGCCGCCTTGGCGGCCGTGGACTTGCGGAACTGCCAGACCATCAGGGCCACCACGACGGCGGTGACGATGCCCTGGACGGTCAGGGTTTCGACGGTCGGGTAGAGGCCGAGCCAGTCGATCTGCGGGACGCCCGGCAGCGGCGTGGCTTCGAGGATCAGCGAATCCTGGAACTCCTTGGCCGCGCCGCCGGCCATGGTGATCGCCAGTAGGGCGAGCAGCACGGACGTCCAGCGGAAGAACGGACGCAACGGCAGCCGGACGCCGAAGTACCGCACCGCCACGAACAGCGCAGCGAGGACGACCACCGCGACGGCCATCCCGGCCCAGACGAGCAGGTGGTCGCTGGTGGTCTGGGCCGCCCCGAAGACCGGGACGAAGAACAGGATGGTCTCGAACCCCTCGCGGGCCACCGCCAGGAAGACGACGGTGAACAGTGCCCACCGACTGCCCGCCTCGGCGTGCTGGTCGACGGTACCGGTGATGTAGCGGTGCCAGGCGTCCCCCTCCGACTTGGAGAGGATCCAGCTGCTGATGTAGATCAGCATCACCACGGCCAGCGCGCCGGCGACGCCTTCGACCAGCTCCTGCGCCAGGCCGAGGTCGGCGCTGCTGGTCAACGACATGAACAGCACGGCCAGCCCGATGCTGACCGCGATCGCGGCGGCGACGCCGAGGTAGACGCCGCGGAGCTGGTCCCGCCGTCCGGTCTTGACCACGTAGGTGACCACGGCCGCCACCACCAGCAACGCCTCGACACCTTCGCGGAGCAGGATCAGCAGGGCGGCCACGAAGCCGCCCCAGCCGCCCGACTCGGCGGCGCCCAGCGCGTCCAGCGCGGCGGCGTCCTCGGTGACCAGCTGGCTGAGCTCGGCGACATCGGCGCGGACCTGCTCGACCGGGGCGCCGTCCCGGATCCCCACCCGGATGTCGCGGAACTTGCCTTCGGCCAGCGCCGCCCGTCCGCTGAGGTAGGAGAGGGTGGCCTTCTCCATGCCGTCCGCCTCATAGTGCTGCAGGTAGGCGCGGGTGGCCTCCTTCAGCCCTTCGTCGGGCTTGCCCTGCTCGTACAACGCCAGGGCGTTCTCGACGGTCTCGACGATGCTCTGCGCCACCCGGCTCCAGCGGTCGGTCACCTCGGGTGCGTCCTGCAGCTCGGTGACGTCGGTGGCCAGCTGAGTGACCAGCTGCGCGGTTCGTTCGTCGACGTCGGCCTGCGGGGCCTTGTCCCGGGCCAGGTTTCGCAGCTCCACGACGCCGGTCTGGAAGGCCTTCGCACGCTCTGCGCCGAGCCGGTGCTTGATCTCGTCCTCCAGGCCGCTGGCCTGGTACTCCTCGTAGTAGGCCTTGCGGATGGTGGCTTCAACAGCCTTCAGATCGCCTGCCTGGTACTGCCCGGGCACCTCTTCGAGCAAGCTGGTGACAGTGTCGGCGACCGTCTGCCAGCTGTCCTCGGCGGCCGCCGGTGCGGCCGCTCCCCAGACGACCGCCAGTCCCAGCAGGAGCGCGCTCAGCCAGGCCAACGGACGCTTC
Source organism: Actinomycetes bacterium (assembly GCA_023393755.1). GTDB lineage: Bacteria > Actinomycetota > Actinomycetes > Propionibacteriales > Propionibacteriaceae > Propionicimonas. The sequence goes on from JAEXCA010000182.1 coordinate 19,499, forward strand.
AGCAGCCGTCCGCGGGGCCGCGGCAGGGGGGTGAGATCGAGCTGCGATCGGTCGAGTACTACTCCTGGCACGTAGGCAAGGCTACGCTAAATTGCGTACGGTCGAACCATTTCCGCAAAAAAGGTCAGACCTATTTCTCAGGCGTGCGCGAGCAGCGCCTCGGTGAGGTAGCCGAGCCACTCGTAGACCCGGTAGGTGTAGCCGCGGGGGTCGGTGTCGCCGAGGGCATCCAGGGCTTCGGCGTCCTCGGCCCGCTCGATCCCCAGCCGCACCGCCAGGCTCAGCCGCAGCGCGGTCAACGCCTTCAGCCACTGGTCGAGCTCGATCACCCGCACCTGCACCGGACGGCGGCCGCCATCGGAAGCGCGCAGGGCGTCCATCACCAGCTCGGCCTGGTCGATCCGGGCCTGCCGTTGCCGGGACTCGGTGAACCGGCGGAACTCGGCCGAGGCGGCCGGATCGTCCGGATAGGCCTGGGGGAACAGCCGCTCGACCACCGGGTCGCTGCGGTCCAGCGGTTCGGTCTCGGAGAACTCGGCCTGCCACCGCTCGAACGGGTCGTCGGCGACCACCGGCTCGGCGTCGCCGGCGAGCAGGTCGCTGAGTTGATCCATCAGCGACTCCAACAGGGTGGCCTCGTACTCGGTCAGCCGCAGCTTGATCACCGGCCCCTTGCGGACGATGTCGCTCACGAGGCCTTCTCCAGGCTGGCCCACAGCCCGTAGGCATGCATCGCGTCCACATCGGATTCCATCTGCTCGCGGCTGCCCTGGGAGACCACCGCCTTGCCCTCGTTGTGCACCTTGAGCATGAGCTTGCCGGCCTTCGCCTCGGTGTAGCCGAAGTAGGTGACGAAGACGTGGGTGACATAGCTCATCAGGTTGACCGGATCGTCCCAGACGATGGTCACCCAGCCGCCGTCCAGCAGCTCGGACTCCGCCGGACGCTCGCTGACAGCCACGCCACCGGCGGGCTGCTCGGGTGCCGCGGGAGTGCTCATACCGCCATTCTGGCACGCACCTGCGACGCCACCCCGACCCGTGCCCGCCCGGGGCCCACCGGGCGCACCGGGGACGGTTCCTGGTGGCCCCGGAACCATCCCCGCGCCCCATCACCCGCTGACAGAAACCGGGGAGCAGAGGGCACTCGCGTAGATAATCCACTCGAACCTCCTCTGCTGCCCGGTTTCTGTCAGTGGATCCAGGGGTGGGACGAGGAACCGTCCCCCGTCCCTCTGGGAGGTCGGGGGTCGTATTGTGGCCGCCATGGGTGAACTCCGCGCCAGCACGGCGTTGCTGACCGACCACTACGAACTCACCATGGTGCAGGCCGCGCTCGGCTCGGGCACCGCCAGCCGGCGCAGCGTCTTCGAACTGTTCGCCCGGCGGTTGCCCACCGGACGGCGATACGGCGTGGTCGCCGGCGTCGGACGGGTGCTGGACGCCATCGAGGCCTTCCGGTTCGATCCCGCCGAGATCGACTTCCTGCTGGGCCACAAGGTGGTGAACGAGCAGACCGCCGACTGGCTGGCCGGCTACCGGTTCACCGGGGACGTCTGGGGGTACCCCGAGGGAGAGGTCTACTTCCCCGGCTCCCCCGTGCTGACCGTGACCGGCAGCTTCGCCGAGGCCGTCGTGCTGGAGACGGTGCTGCTGTCGATCTACAACTACGACTGCGCGGTCGCCGCGGCGGCCTCCCGGATGATCCAGATGGCCAGCCGCCGGCCCTGCATCGAGATGGGTTCCCGGCGGGCCAACGAGCAGGCCGCGGTGGCGGCGGCGCGAGCCGCCTATGTCGCCGGGTTCACCTCCACCTCCAACCTGGAGGCCGGCCGCCGCTACGGCATCCCGACCACCGGCACCGCCGCGCACTCCTTCACCCTGCTGCACGACAGCGAGGAACAGGCCTTCGCCGCCCAAATCGCGGCGCTGGGCGAGAACACCACCCTGCTGGTCGACACCTACGACGTCGAGCAGGCGATCCGCACCGGCGTCCGGCTCACCGAGGGACGGCTGGGCGCGGTCCGGCTGGATTCCGGCGACCTGGCCGAGCAGGCCACCGAGGTGCGCGAGCTGCTCGACTCGCTCGGCGCCACCCGGACCCGGATCATCGTCACCTCCGACCTGGACGAGTTCCAGATCGCCGCGCTGCGCTCCGCGCCAGTGGACGGCTACGGCGTCGGCACCGCGCTGGTGACCGGTTCCGGCTCCCCCACCTGCAGCTTCGTCTACAAGCTGGTGGCTCGCGCGAACGATGACGACCCGGCCTCTCCCCTGCTGCCGGTGGCGAAGAAGAGCCAGGACAAGAGCTCGATCGGCGGACGCAAGTTCGCGTTGCGCCGGCTCGGTCCGGACGGCCGCGCCGAGGCCGAGGTGGTCGGGATCGGTGCCGCGCCGCCGAACGACGGCAATGACCGTCCACTGTTGGTCGAACTGGTGCGCGGCGGACGGATCGTCGGACGCGAGCCGCTGACCGCGGCCCGGGAGCGCCACCTGCTCTCGGTCGCCGAACTGCCCTCGAGCGCTCGCAAGATGTCCCGCGGCGAGCCGGTGATCGAGACCATCATGCTGGACGAGGCCGGGCAGCCGACCCACAATCCGTACGCCACCAAGGAGGCCTGATGAGCCGCGCCCTGATCGTCGTCGACGTCCA
>JAEXCA010000227.1 GCA_023393755.1 Actinomycetes bacterium
GGCCGGAGGCCGCCTGCCGCCACACCAGGGCGCGCGGCCGGCGCGCGGCCAGCGGCCGCCGGCCGTGGCCGGCCGGCCGCAGCCCCCACACCGCCCGGCGTCCCTCGTTCAGGGTCTCCTGGGCCACCCGCTGGGCGGTCAGCAGGGAGGCGACCGCGTCCCCGCCCCGGCTGAGTTCCTGGTGTGCCTCACTGAGCTCGAGCATGATCGTGGCGAGGCCGCGTCCGACCGAATCGTGCAGTTCCAGCATGGAACGTTCCCGTTCGGCGACCACGGCGTCGGCCCTGAGCCGGGCGGCGGCCTCCTCGTGCAGCCGGGAGTTGGCGATGGCGATCGCGGCGTGGGTGGCGAAGTGGGCCAGCAGGTCCGCGTCCGCCTGGCCGAACCGCTGGCCGTCGGTGCCGGCGAAGACCACCAGGGAACCGATCGGGACGCCGCGGCGCAGGATCGGCGCACCGATCACCGCCCGGCGGTAGCGCGGCTCGTGGGGGGCGATGTGCCCCCGTCCGACCTGGGAGTAGGAGTCGAAGACGACCGGCTTGCCGGCCTTGGCGACGGCACCGGTGACGCCCTCGTCGAGCGGGAACACCTGACCGGTCTGGCAGCCCTCCTCCAGGTCGATCTGCTTGAGGTAGGTGTGCGCCGCGGTGTCGATCAGGCAGAGCGAACCGCTGCGGCAGCCCAGCAGGTCGACCGCGCTGCGCAGAATGCGCTCCAGCAGCGGCTGCAACCGGAACTCGCCGGCGAGATCCTCCGCGACCGCCGCCAGGGCGTCCTTCCAGGCGTGCTCACGGGGTACCGGCCGGTCGACATCGTCCATACCCTGCCCCCGCGCTCGGATCGGACGAGTCTACGCCCGGGGTCCGTCGTTGACCATGGGACGGGTCAGCCGGGCCGTGAGTCGGTCTTGCGGTCTGCTGGGTGGTGCGTGGTGGACAAATCGACCTCCAGCTGCGGCCAGGACGCCCGAAACCGGGCCGAATCGATGATCTGGAGGCCGATTTGTCTAGCAGCCGACGAACCGCGCCCTGGGGAACGATCCATCCCACACGCCCAGCAGGCTGACCGCAACGGCTCACACCCCGTCAGCCGTCGCGCAGGGTGAGCGCGACGTCCGGGGTGTCGGTGAACACCGCGTCCACCCGCCAGCGGAACATCCGGGCCAGCTGCGCCTCGCTGTTGACGATCCAGGGACGGACGGCCAGGCCGAGCGCGTGCGCCCGGTACACCCAGGGCCGACCCAGTACCAGCGCCGCCGGCGGATGGATCGCCCGGGCACCCAGCCGGCGCGCGGTCCGCCAGGGACGCAGTTCTGGACGGGTGTAGAGGGTGGCCAGCTCGAGGTCGGGGGCGAACTCGTGCAGGCGCTGCACGCTGTCGTCGGAGAAGGACGACAGCACCACCCGCCCGGCCAGCCCCCGCTCGCGCACCGCGGCGAGCACCTTCTGCTCCAGGCCCGGGTAGGGCTCCTCGGAGTTCTTCAGCTCGATGTTGATCCGGAGCTCGGCCGGTGCCAGCAGGTCGAGCACCTCGTCCATGGTGGGCAGCCCGGTGCCGGCGTACTCGGGCATCCCGTTGCTGGCGTCCAGCAGCTGCAGTTCGGCCAGGGTGTGATCGACCACCCGTCCGGTGCCGTCGGTGGTGCGGCCGAGGGTCTCGTCGTGGATCACCACCGGCGTCCCGTCGCTGCTGAGCTGGACGTCGAACTCCACCCCGTCGGCGCCCTGCTCCAGCGCCAGCTCGAAGGCCGGCAGGGTGTTCTCCGGGGCGTAGCCGCTCGCCCCGCGGTGCGCCCACACCTGCGTCGCCGGTCCCATGGGAGGCAGACTACCCAGAGCGCCGGGCGCCCTCACCCGGGCAGCAGCTCGGCGAGGCTGCGCAGCACCATGGTGGGACGTTCGGCCTCCGGGACGGCGGCGATGTCGTCCTCGGTGGAGTCGCCGGTCAGGACGAGCGCGGCTGCCATGCCGTGCCGGCGTCCCATCGCGATGTCGGTGTGCAGCCGGTCGCCGACCATCACCGCCTGGTGCGGCGGGACGCCCAGGCCGTCCAGGGCCAGCTCGGCCATCACCGCGGAGGGCTTGCCGAAGGTCCGTTCCAGCCGGACCTGGCTGGCGGTCTCGATGGCGGCCACGATGCTGGCGGCGTCCGGCTCGCCACGGCCGCCGGGGAAGGGGCAGAACCGGTCGGGGTTGGTGGACATCAGGACGGCCCGCCGGTGGAACCACAGGGCGTCGAACGCGATCTGCAGCTTGCGGTAGTCGAAGCCGCGGTCGTAGCTGGCCAGCACGATGTCGATCTCGGCGGGATCCTCGCTGGTGGCGATGCCGGCCGCGGCCAGGGCCTCGCGCAGCGGCGCCTCGCCGATCGGGAAGACCACGGCCTCGGGACGATGCCGCGCCAGCCAGCGCGTGGTGGTCACCAGGCTGGTGACCAGTTCGTCCGGCCGCACCGAGAGCCCGAGGCGGGCGAGCTTGGCCTGGTAGTCGTCCAGCCGCAGGGTGGGGTTGTTGGAGACGAAGCGGACGGCGGCCCCGCGCGCCCGGATCCGTTCGACCACCTCGCGGGCGCCCGGCAGCAACTCGTCCCCCAGGTAGACGGTCCCGTCCAGGTCGAAGACGTACGCCCGGTACCACTCGCTCACTCGGCCTCCTTCGTGGCAGCCATCATCCCGCCTCCGCGGTGCGATGGCAGCCTCCGGCCCAGAATCGGTACCAGGACGGACGCCGGCCGGCTCCGCGGTCGGGGAAGGCTCCCGGGTACGGCAGGATGGTGAGCCATGAACGAGGGACGCCGGCCCACCAGCCTCGACGTCGCCCGCCTGAGCGGGGTGTCGCGGGCGACGGTGAGCTACGTCCTGAACAACGACCCGCGGCAGACCATCAGCGCGGCCACCCGGAGCCGGGTGCTGCAGGCCGCGAACCAGCTGGGCTACGCCCCCAGCGCCGCCGCGGCGAGCCTGCGGCGCGGACACTCCCGGGTGGTGGTGCTGGCCCTCGATCCGCTGTTCTCCGGTCACGTCAGCGACATCATCGTGGAGGGCGCCACCCAGCGGTTGCGCGAACATGGCTACTTCGTCGTCCGGCACTCGCACGAGAACCCGGAGACGATCATCGACATCGTCCGGGAGACCGGGCCGATCGGCGTGGTGTCGCTCACCTTCCTCACCGCGTCGATCCGGGAGCAATTGACCGCCCTAGGGGTGAAGCGGGTGCTCGACCTGGAGGTGCCGGTCGGTGCCCAGGGCCCGCCGGATCGTCCCTGGGAGTACCCGGTCGGCCAGCTCCAGGTCGACCACCTGGTCGCCCGCGGCTACCGCAAGCTGATCTACGCGCTGCCCGAGAACTCGCCCCGGATGCCGATCGCCAGGGAGCGGTTGCAGGGCGCGCAGATGGAAGCCGTCACGCTCGGCATCGAGCCGCTGCAGGTGATCGCGCTGCCCTTGGAGCGCACGCCGATCCAGCGGGCGCTCAGCGCGCTGGAGCGGGTGCCCCGCCGGACCGCGATCTGCGCCTACGACGATCAGATCGCGATCGGCGTGCTCGGTGCGATGAGCGGGCTCGGCTGGCGGGTGCGGGAGGATCTGGCCGTGATCGGCTGCGACGACCTGCCGGTCGCCCGGCTGGTCACGCCGGCCCTGACCACGCTGCGGGCCACCGCGGTCGACGTGGGCTTCGCCGCCGCGGACGGCTTCCTGCTGCTCCGCGACGGCGAGACCCGGACCTTCGACACCCCCCAGGTGGACCTGAGCTACGAGGTGGTCATCCGCGAGTCGACCTAGGGTTTGGGGAAACGCTGATCAACGCACCGGACGATCGCTGAGGTCGCGCGTAGACGCCTGCGGCGTCCAGGCTTCCTCCCCGGCGAGAGTGAGCAAGCTCACGCTGCGCTCTCGTCGTCGCCTTGCGAAGGGTCGCGGGGGCTTCGCGACGGACGCGCGAGGCGCGGGGATCCGCGCCCCCGCGCGACGTCCTGACGAGCGAAGCGAGGAACCGACTCGGCCCAGCGGGCCGACCTCAGCCACCGATGCCGCTGCCAAACGCGTTGATCAGCGTTTCGTTAGGCCCTTCGACAAGCTCAGGGAACGTTTGAGACGCCTCGACAGGCTCAGCGGACGCGACTCCCTCGGGCACGTCGGCTGAGCCTGTCGAAGCCCACGACCGGTGTTCCTAGGCGCGCGCCACCCTGCGTTCGTGGACGCCGGAGCCGAGGGTCTCCCGGCGGTCGTCCAGCACCAGTTCGGTCTCGGTGTTGTGCGGAACCTGAACCCGGACGGTGACCCCGTCCGAGGCGCGCTCCCAGGCCACCGACAGCTCGCCGTACGGGGTGCGGTGGCTGGCCCGGACGTGCTCGAAGGCGGCGTCCAGGTCGGGCTGGATCCGCGAGCGACGGTAGCCGGGCTCGACCGGCTGGACGCCCGCCACCCGGCGGAAGACCCAGTCGTCCACGCAGCCGAAGGCGTAGTGGTTCATCGACATCGGGGTGACCGTGCCGTCCGGCAGCACCGCCCCCCAGGTCTCCCAGATGGTGGTCGCGCCGTGGTCGACCTCGTAGAGCCAGGAGGGCAGGCTGTCCTGCCACAGCAGCGTCCTGGCCAACGCCCGTTCGCCGCCCTCCCACAGCACGTCGAGCAGGTAGGGGACGGAGACGAACCCGGTGTCGAGATGGTCCCCGGCGGCGTGCACCAGGGCCGCCAGGTGCTCCACCACGCGGGCCTTCAGGTGCTCGGGTACCAGGTCGAACGCCAGGGCGACCACGTAGGGGCCCTGCAGCTGGACCGGCAGGCGTCCCTCGTCGTCGACGTACTCGGCGGTGAAGGCCTCCCGCACCCGGCGGTGGCGCTCGGCGTAGTCGGCGGCCTCCGCGTCCCGTCCGAGCACCTCGGCCACCTGGGCCAGCAGCCTCAGCGAGTTGGCCTGGAACATCGGGGCGACCAGTTCGGCGGTGAGCGCCGGCGCGATCATCGCCGCGCCGGGCATCTCCGCGCCGACCAGCGTGCTGGGGGCGAGCCAGTCGCCGAAGTGGAACCCGGTGTTCCACAGCAACGCCTGCCGCGCGGCCTGCTCCGGGCCGGGCGGGTTCTCGGCGAACCGGGGATGGACCTCCTCGGCGGCGATCCGGGTCTGGTACTCGACCCACTTCACCATGGCGTCGTAGTTGTCGCGCAGCACCTGGTCGTCGCCGTAGCGCTGGTAGAGCACCCAGGGCACGATCAGGACGGCGTCGCTCCAGGCGGCCGAGGACGCGCCCACGCCCAGGTCGCCGCTGCCGTCGGCGTCGGCCAGCGCGGGGATCATCGGGACGATGATCGGCACCTGCCCGTCCGGCAGCTGATCGGCCCGCAGGTCGGCGAGCCACCGCTCCACGAACGGCAGGACGTTGGCGTTGGTCGCCGCGGCCGGCATGAAGACCTGCAGATCGCCGGTCCAGCCGGCGCGCTCGCGCTGCGGGCAGTCGGTCGGGATGGAGAGGAAGTTGGCCCGCTGGCTCCACAGCACGTTCTGGTGGAGCCGGTTGATCCGCCGGTCCGAGGTCTCCAGGTCGGCGGTGGGCTGCAGGTCGGAGGCGATCACCACGGCCGTGACATCGTCCACCGCGAGGTCACCCGGCAACCCGCGCACCCGCACGTAGCGGAAGCCGTGGAAGGTGAAGACCGGTTCGTACACCTCGCCGCCGGGTTCGCCGCGGGCGATGTAGTGGTCGGTCTGATCCTTGTTCGGCCCCATGATGTTGCTGAAGAAGACGCCGGCGGCGTCCAGGGTCTCGGAGTGCTCGAGGGTGATCCGCGTGCCGGCGGGGGCGGAGATCCGCAGCCTGATCCGGCCGGCGATCACCTGGCCAAGGTCGACCACCAGTTCGCCGGCGGGATCCCGGAAGATCCGCTCGGCGGGGAACTCCAGGACGCGCCGGACCGGCTCGCCGGCGAACGGGGTGAGCTGCTCCAGCCCGCCGTCCAGCACCTCGACCGGGCTCCAGGCCGCGTCGTCGAAGCCGGGTTGCGACCAGCCGGGCAGTTCGGCGCGGGCGTCGTAGCACTCGCCGATGAACAGGTCGGCGTAGACCCGCGGACCGGTGGACGAGGTGACGTCGGGGCCCGAGACGACCAGTTGGGTGGTGCCGTCGGGGTACTCCAGTTCGAGCTGCCAGATCCCCTCCAGGTACTCGCCGTAGTTGGCGCTGGCGCCGGTCAGCCCGATGCGTCCCAGGTACCAGCCGTCCGCCAGGGTGACGCCCAGGACGTTCTCCCCGGCCGCCAGCTGCCCGGTGACGTCGTAGGCCTGGAAACAGACCCGGCTGGGGTAGCTGGTGAAGCCGGGGGCGAGCACCTCGTCACCGACGACCGCGCCGTTCAGCTCGGCCTGGTAGATGCCGTGGGCGGTGATGTAGAGCCGCGCGCGGCAGGGGCGCTGCTCGGTACGGAAGGCCTGGCGCAGGTGCAGCGGCGGACGGAGCCGGTCCTCCGGCGAGCCGTCCGGTCCGACCGCGCCGGCCAGGGCGGCCGCGGCCGAGTAGGACTCCCGCACGGCCGGCAGCTGGGAGGGACGCACCCAGCTCGCCCGCCACTCCCCGACGTCCAGCAGCGAGGTCTCGAACCTCGCCGAGGCCCAGGCGGTGGGCTCGTCCAGGCCGGCAATCCAGCTCCGCACCCGCCATTCGTAGGCGGTGCGCGACCGCAGCGGCTCGCCGCCGTACGGCACGGCGGTCGAGGCGGCCGACTCCACCCGTCCCGAACTCCACACCGGAGCTCCACCGGCGGTCAGTTCGAGTTCGTAGGCGAGCTGCCGCACGTCCGTCGCGTCGCCGGCGATCACCCATCCGAACCGCGGCCGGGCGGTCGCGATCGGGCCGGGATTCTCCAGGTGCTCGACCGTGAGACCGGTCAGGCTGAGTTCCTGCGTGGTGGGCATTGTTCTCCTTCGAACGAGGGCCGCAGCGCGTACTCGCGCTCTCTTGACCAATCTACATACACGTGTAAGCTCTCGTCCATCAATCTGAACTGATACGTTTCAGTTCCTGGCTCCTGATGAGGAGGGCAGTGTCGATGACGACACCCACAACCCAGGTCTCCCGCCCCTGGAAGACTGCAGTTCTCGCCGGCATGGCGTCCTACCTGGACGCGGGTGCGATCGTCAGCACCGGCATCGCACTGGTCCTGTTCGCGCCCACCCTCGGCATCAGCGCGGACACCATCGGCGTGCTCTCCGGCCTGCTGACCCTGTGCTTCGCCGCCGGCGCGGTGTTCGGCGGCCGGCTCGGCGACCGGTTCGGCCGGCGACGGGTCTACGGCTTCACCCTGGCGATGTACGCCGTCGGCGTCCTGCTGCTCGCGCTGGCCTCCGGTGCCGCCCTGCTCTACGTCGGCGTCGTCCTGGTCGGCCTCGCGATCGGCGCCGACCTGCCCGTCTCGCTGGCGCTGATCGCCGAGGAGGCTCCCGAGGGCAAGAAGGGGAAGATGATCATCTTCTCCGGCATCCTGTGGTCGGTCGGGATCTTCGTGCCGGCCGTCCTGGCCATCTTCGTCGCCTCGATGGGCGAGCTGGGCGGACGGATCCTCTACGGCCAGCTGTTCGTGGTCGCGGTGGTCGTCCTGATCGCCCGGCTCGGGCTGCGTGAATCCGCCGAATGGTCGGCCGCCCGCGCGGTCAAGGACGCCGCCGCGCTCGAGGCCGCCCAGGCCTCGGAGATCCGGTTCAGCGCGGTGCCGCAGCTGTTCGTCCCGCCGATCCTGTTCACCGTGCTGGCCACCGCGCTCTACTACGCGATCTGGAACCTGGGGGCCAACACCTTCGGCCAGTTCGGCACCTTCATCTGGGTCAACCTGGCCGGCGGCACCGTGGAGCTGGCGTCCATGGTCAGCCTGGCGCTGATCCCGCTGGGCATCGTCGGCGCGCTGATCTTCATGCGGGTGGTCGACAAGCCGGCCCGCAAGCCGTGGTTCATCGCCGGCACGATCATCAACATGATCGCCTTCGCCATCCCGTTGGTATTCGGCCCGACGGTTCCGGCGCTGCTGGCCACCAATATCGGCTTCGGCATCGGCGTGGGCTTCGCCGGCGAGTCGATCTACAAGGTGTGGTCGCAGGAGCTCTTCCCGACCCTGCTGCGGAGCACCGCGCAGGGCGTCACCCTCGCCTTCGCGCGGGTGCTGGCCGGCCTGTTCGCCTTCATCACCCCCGGGCTGGCGATGGGCAACTCCCCGGTGCTGTTCGGCCTGCTGTTCGCCTTCGCGGTGATCGCCGGCCTGATCGGCCTGTTCTGGATCCCGCGGCTGCCGACCGCCCGCGACCTCGAGCCGGCGGGCACCGAGGCGACGCTGCGTTGAGCCCGGCCGGTGGTGCCGGCGGTCCCGGTCTGGGGCTGCCGGCACCAAGCCAGCGAGCGCTGGCTGAGCCTGTCGAAGCCCGGCAATCGTTCGGCACCCCGCTGGAGCGCGGCCTGATCGGTGCCGCGGGTCCGTCCGGCTAACCCCCGGGACGGAACGCCGAGCCCATCGCGGCCAGGGCGCCGTCCGCGATCGGGATCCGTCCGTCGCGGGCGGCCTTGACCAGAGCCGCGTGGTCGGCCTCGGTCTGGTCGGCGTAGAGCCGGGCGAACCTGGAGAACGCCTTGGCCGCCTTCTCGCCACCGCCGAGGTAGCCGGCGATCATGGACGCCCCCGAGGTGCGGGCGTGGCCCTTGGCCAGCAGGTGGCCGACGATGCCGGCGTAGTCGGTCAGTGCCGTCGCGGTCAGCCCGTCCAGCGGGACGGTGCCCTTCATGTTGCGGAACTGGCGGACGTAGTACTGCCGTCCGTCCACTTCGGTCCAGCCCAACAACGGATCGGAGACGGTCTGCAGGGCCTGCTGGTACTCGACCACCCGCTGCCCCTGGTGGGCGTGCCAGGCGTTGTCGCCGTGGACGTACTGCGCCAGCACCGAGCGGCGGGCCTGCTTGAGCTGCAGGAACAGGACGTCGTCGGGCGAGCTGCCTTCCAGCATCGCGACGTAGGCGCGCAGCCCGACCGAACCGACGCCGACCACCTTGTGGGCGATGTCGATCAGGGTGTAGCCCGCGACCACCCGCCGCCAGTGCGGCGCGAGGGTCTCGAGGTAGGCGTCCAGGCCCTCGGCCAGCTGCTCGTACTCCTCGCCGCGGACGGAGCGGATCAGTGGCAACTCCTCCACCATGCGGCGCTCGCCGTTGGTCTCGGTGGTGAACCGCGGGACGGCGCGGTCGGAGGTGCGCTTGCGGGCGACCCTGGCCGCCCGCTTGATCTCGGCCCGAAGATCCTTCTCGGTGGCGGTCTCGTGCAGGCGTTCGACGTCCAGCCGGTTGTAGGAGCGGGCCAGCAGCGGCATCGACGCCAGCTGGGCAACCTCGTCGCGATAGGCGATGACACAGGCGTGCACCGCGTCCGCGATCGCGTCCTCGCTGTAGCCGTTCTCACGTCCTGCCACCCAGACCGCGGCGACCAGCCGCCGCAGATCCCACTCCCACGCCCCCGGATGGGCTTCGTCGAAGTCGTTCAGGTCGATCACCTGCTCGCCCTCCGGCGAGCGGTAGAAACCGAAGTTGCCCAGGTGCGCATCGCCGCAGATCACCGGCATGATCCCGGTGATCGGCAGCGCGGCGACATCCGCCGCCATCACGACGGCGCTGCCGCGGTAGAAGCCGTACGGCGAGGAGACCATGCGTCCCACCCGGATGGGGACGAGCTCCTCGACGCGTCCCTGGTGGGACTCGTTGATCAACTCGATCGGATCCGGACGCGCCTGGGTGGCGTTCCACACCCCGAGCGCGGAGATCGGCACCCGCTCGCGCAACGCGCGTCCCAGGGCGAACCGCTCGTCGCGGGTCGTCCCCCGTTGCCGGACGGACGCGAACGCACTGCTGTCCGCACTGGTGAGGACGGTGTGGCTGGTGTTGTGCGACATTGCAGCTCCTCTCGGAGAGAGGAGCGTATCGTCCGGCAGAAGCGTCGGAGAAGCGTCCTACCCAGACGGTAGATTGGCCGGCCTGCACCCCTCTACTACCCTTGATCGAGGACCGGGCTCCATTGCGGAATAGTCGGCGGATAGGTCGTGGCACATGCTTCCCGGGCTCTTCTTGGTCGGGGGTTGCGCTTGTGGCCCCCGGCCAAGCTGCTCGGCTACTCGGACGTTTCTAGGGCGTGGAACGGACGACCACAGCCCCGGCAAAGGGGTCTCCCTGCCAATCCCGGGTATCGCGAGCTACGAGTTCACCCTACGCACGCCCTACGGTCCGGCACGATCAGGCTGACGAAGACCTTCTTGGCGGTGGGTTCGAGCGACTGCGAACGTTGCGTCCACACTCAAGCGTACGTCCGCCTCCCCGGCAGCGAAGTGGACATCGAGTTCGGTTCAGGTGATGCGGAGTGGATCGTGTCCTGACTGGTGCCTGTGGCGCTTGCGCACCCCACCCTCCGGGTTGACGCCCCAGCTCAGAGAAAAGCCCTGGTCAAATCGTCGAATCGACCAGGGCCGCGTTGCGCGCTCGGAGGGACTCGAACCCCCAACCTTCTGATCCGTAGTCAGATGCTCTATCCATTGAGCCACGAGCGCAGGTGCCTGAAGGGCGTCGTCCAGCTTACTCGACGTTCCGCGGGGGCGTCCAACTGGCCGCAACTTGCGCCTCCAGGGTCCCATCGTGTGCGCTGGACTCGGCAGATCTGTCTGCAATCCAGATACTTTGAGCGAGAATAGAACCACAGGCGCAACGAAGCGGTACTGAGGAGTGAGTGACATGAGCCTGGCCACGATCAACCTTGAAAACGCCCCAGCGGGGATCCCGGAAGAGGTGGTGGCCTGGGTCTCCTCGGTCGCCGATCTCACCCAACCTGACAACATCCACTTCTGCGACGGCTCGATCGAAGAACGCGATCGCCTCAATGCCCTGATGGTCGCCAGTGGCACCTTCATCGAGCTCGACCAAACCAGGCGTCCGGGCTGCTACCTGGCCCGCTCCGCTCCCTCGGACGTGGCGCGGGTCGAGGCGCGCACCTTCATCTGCTCCGAACGCCCAGAGGACGCCGGCCCGACCAACAACTGGTCCGAGCCCAACGCCATGCGCGAGACCCTGCGCGAGGCCTTCCGGGGTTCGATGCGCGGCCGCACCATGTACGTCATCCCGTTCTCGATGGGGCCGCTGGGTGGGCCCATTTCCAAGCTGGGCATCGAGATCACCGACAGCCCCTACGTGGTGGCCAACATGCGCATCATGACCCGGATGGGCACCGCCGCCCTCGACCGGATCGTCGCCGGCGAGTACTGGGTGCCGGCCATCCACTCGGTCGGCTACCCGTTGATCGACGAAGCCGGCGAGCCGAGACCGGACGTCCCCTGGCCGTGCAGCGACGAGAAGTACATCTGCCATTTCCCCGAGACCCGCGAGATCTGGTCCTACGGCTCGGGCTACGGCGGCAACGCGCTGCTGGGCAAGAAGTGCTACGCGCTGCGGATCGCGTCCGTGCTCGCCCGGGACGAGGGCTGGCTGGCCGAACACATGCTGATCCTGCGGATCACCCGCCAATCGGACGGACGGGAGTTCCACCTCACCGCGGCCTTCCCGTCGGCCTGCGGCAAGACCAACTTGGCGATGCTGCGTCCGACCATCCCGGGATGGAAGGTCGAAACCATCGGTGACGACATCGCCTGGATGCGTCCCGGACCGGACGGACGGCTGTACGCGATCAACCCCGAGGCCGGCTTCTTCGGCGTCGCCCCCGGCACCTCCGAGGAGACCAACCCGACCGCGCTGCACGCCCTCAGCCACGACACCATCTTCACCAACGTCGCCCTGACCGACGACGGCGACGTCTGGTGGGAGGGCATGACGGACGAGCCGCCGGCCCACCTGATCGACTGGCAGGGCCAGGAGTGGACACCCGGCTGCGGCCGCAAGGCAGCCCACCCGAACAGCCGGTTCACCGTCCACGCCTCGCAGGCCGAGTCGATCTCGCCCGACTGGGAGGCCCCGCAGGGCGTTCCGGTCGACGTCATCCTGTTCGGCGGACGGCGGGCGCACAACGTCCCGTTGATCAGCGAGGCCTACGACTGGAACCACGGTGTCTTCGTCGGCGCGACCGTCTCGTCCGAGCAGACCGCCGCCGCCGAGGGGACGGTCGGCGCGCTGCGTCGGGACCCGTTCGCCATGCTGCCGTTCTGCGGCTACAACATGGCCGACTACTGGGGTCACTGGCTGAGGATGGGCGCCCTGCTCGGCGGCCGGGCGCCGCGGATCTTCCAGGTGAACTGGTTCCGCAAGGATTCCGACGGCCACTTCCTGTGGCCCGGCTTCGGTGACAACGCCCGCGCCATCGAGTGGGCGCTGCGCCGGATCGCCGGCGAGCTGGACGCGGTGGACGCGATCTCCGGACGGCTTCCCGTCCCCGGCGACCTGAACGTCGAGGGCCTGGACCTGCCCGAGCAGGATCTGGAGCACCTGTTCGCGCTCGACCCGGATGCCTGGACGCGGGAAGCCGACCTCACCGAGGAGTACTTCGCCCAGTTCGGCAACCACCTGCCGGCGGAACTCCGGGCTCAACTCGTCGCGCTACGGGGACGCATCGCCACCACCAGCTGACTGGGCAATACCAGGTGGGACCCTTCAACGAGCTCAGGGACCGCCAACGCTGCCCCAGGGAACGCCGTCCTCCGCCCTAGGAGCCGCGGTACCCTGCCCACCGTCCTCCGGTCAGACGCCGACGCCCTTGAAGGCGCGGATCGTGCGCCTCAGTTCGTCCGGCTGCTCGGCCAGCTTCAGGATGGTGCTGCCGACGAAGGCCCCGTCCGCGCCGGCGGCGGCGACCATGGCGAAGTCCTCGGGCGTGGCCACCCCGACCCCGCAGTAGATCGGACGGTCGATGCCCTGCCGGCGCAACTCGGCGACACAGTCGGCCAGGGTCGGGAAGGCCGGGTTGGCCTGGCCGGGCGCGGGCTTGGCCTGCAGGTAGACGAAGCCGTTGGACCGCTGGGCCAGCTCGATCTCGCCCGGGTCGAGGTGGAACTGGACGTAGCACGACACCCGAACCCCCTGGGCGATCAACCGGTCCTTCACCTCGTCCGAGGCCAGGCCGACCAGGATCACGTCCATGAAGTCGTTGTCGACGCAGAAGGAGCGGAACCTCTCCACCCCGATCTCCACAACGGTCTGCTCGTAGGCCAGCACCAGCACCTTCATCCCGGGCGACTCCCGGGCGATCCGGACCATGTTCGCCATGTAGGCGTCGTAGTCCGAGCTGGCTTCCAGCGCCCTGGCCATCCGGCCGGCGATGAACTCGCCCTCCAGGTACGGGTCGCGGGCGGGCAGGTCGATCTCGATCAGATCGCAGCCCGACTCGGCGTACCAGCGGGCGATCTGGGCGCTCCCCTCCAGCGTGGGGTAGCCGTTGGAGAGATAGCAGATGAGCTTCATGGCAGGACCTTCATGGCGTGGTTCGACCCTTCGACAGGCTCAGGGACCGTTGAGCGGCAGACTCGGTGACTCGGCCCTTCGACAAGCTCAGGGATCATCGGACGGCGGACGAGGTTCATCACGGATCCGTCACTCGGTACCGCGGTAGGCGGCCAGGTAGAGCTCCGCGAACTGCTCGGCGGTCGGGACCACCGGGTTGGTCTTGGTGCAGCCGTCGGCCTGCGCCATCGCCACCAGTTCGGGCAACCGGGCGACGAACCCGTCCTCGTCGGGGACGAGTTCCCGCAGCGAGGCCGGGACCTCGATGCGGGCGCACAGCTCCGCCAGGCCGGCCGCCAGGTCGTCCATGCCACAGGCCTCGGCCAGCTGGGCGTACCGCTGCCGGGCGGCCGGGTCGGCGCTGTTGAACCGCACCACGTGCGGCAGCAGGACGGCGTTCGCCAGCCCGTGGGCGATCCCGAACAGGCTGCCCAGCGAGTGGGCCATCGAATGGACGATGCCCAGCGACACGTTGGTGAAGGCCAGCCCGGCCACCATGGACGCATTGAGCATCGCCTCACGGCAATCCAGGTCGTCCCCGTCGGCGAAGGCGTTCGGCAACTGGGCCACGATGTCCTTCGCGGCGGCGATCGCCAGGATGTCGCTGACGTAGTTGGCCCGGTTCGACACGTAGGCCTCGATGGCGTGGGTGAGGGCGTCCATACCGCTGTCGGCGGTCACCCGCGGCGACATCGTCACGGTGACCAGCGGGTCGCAGATCGCGATGTCCGGCATCATCTCCATGTCGCCGATCCCGTGCTTGATGCCGGTGGCGTCGTCGGTGATCACGATGCTGCGGCTGACCTCGCTCGCGCTGCCGCTGGTGGACGGGATGCACACCATCCGCGCCTTCCCGCGCAGCGGCGGGATCCTCCGCGGCGGCAGGATGTCGGCCAGCTCGGTCAGTTCGGGGTGCTCGTAGAACACCCACATCGCCTTCGCGGCATCCATCGCCGAACCGCCTCCGAGGGCGATGATCAGATCGGGCCGGTACTGCTTCATCACCTCGGCGCCGACCCGGACCGAGCCGAACTTCGGGTCGGGCTCGACGCCGTCGAAGACCGTCCATTCGATCCCGGCCTCGTCCAGGTGACCGGCCACGATGTCGAGCACCCCGTTGCTGGCGAACCGGCTGCCGCGCATCACGATCACGGCGCGGCTGCCCTTCAGGGTGCGCAGGTGGGCCAGCGTCCCCTGCCCGAACATCAACTCGCTACCGGCGAGCTTCATCGGACGCATCATGCTCAGCGCACCTCCCCGCGGGCCTCGATCAGTGCCCTGGTGAGTTCGTAGGACACCGGGTTGGCGATGTCCCCGCCCTCCTTCAGGCTGCTGCCGACGATCGCTCCGTCGGCGATGCTCAGCTGTTCGGCGATGTTGCCGGTCTTCACCCCGCTGCCGGCGATCACCGGAATCTCGACCACCTGCTTGACCCGCTGGATCAGCTCGATCGGCGTCTCCACCCCGATCCGCGAGCCGGTGACGATCAGGGCGTCCGCACCGCAATCGCGGGCGGCCCGGGCGGAATCCTCGATGGTGACCGAGGCCAGCGTCATGTGGGTGTGCTTGACCTGGACGTCGGCGAACACCCGGACGTTCTCCGCGCCGATCGCCTTGCGGTAGTACATCGCCGCCCGGGAGCACGGCGGAACCGTCCCGACGCCGTAGAAGTCGACGGTGTCGACGAACACCGGCAGCCGGACGAAGTCCCCGCCGATCGCCTGGGCGATCGACAGCGAGGTCTTGTAGTCGTTGAGCGCGGCATCGATGCCGACCGGGATCGACACCTGCTGCTTGACCAGCGCGCTCACCACGGCCAGCGCGGTGCTCTGTGCGGTGTCCAGTTCGATGCCGAACGGGTCGTCGCCCATGTTCTCCACGATCAGGGCGTCCACCCCGGCGCGCTCCAGCGTCGCCGCGTCCGCCAGCGCCTGGTCGATGATCCTGGTCATGTTCCCGTCGAACTTCGGGGTGCCCGGCAGCGGCAGGCAGTGCACCATGCCGAAGACCGACCGGGCGCCGAGCGCGAACGGATTGCGGTTGCTCATCTCACTCATCCTCTTGTGCGAATCGATAGATGCCTTCCAGCGCCACCTGGCAGAGCAGCGCCTCGGCGGCCTTGCGGGTCTCCCCCTCGAGGGCTCCCTTGAGCCCCTCGAGTACGGTGGCCAGGGTGACCACCACCCCCCGGATCCCCATCAGCCGGGCCAGGGTGAGCACGGTGGCGCTCTCCATGTCGAGCCCCTGGACGCCGAGGGCGCGCAGCTCGTCGAAGCCACCCTCGATGTCGAGCCCGCGCTCCCGGGAGAGCCGGGAGTGCTTCATCCGGGTGTAGAAGCCGTCGAGGGTGCAGTTCAGGCCGTTGACGTACTCGCTGCCCGCCGCGGTGACCGCGTCGTTCAGGTGCCGCACCAGCTCGAAGTCGGCCACCGCCGGATAGCCCGGCGGAGCGTAGGCCTCGGTGGTGCCCTCGGCCCGGATGGACGCCACCGGGATGACGAACTTGCCCAGCAGGTCATCGTCCAGCGCCATCACCGTCCCCATCCGGACGGCGACCCGCATCCCGCACTCGTACAGCTCCTCCATCGCGATCGCCGCGGACGGGCCGCCGATCCCGGTGGACGAGATGGTCACCGGCACCCCGCGGTAGCTGCCGGTGTAGGTGTTGTACTCGCGGGCGAAGGCGATGTGCCGCGGCTCGTCCAGCAGCCCGGCCAGGGTCTCCACCCGCCAGGGGTCGCCCGACAGGATCACGTAGGGGGCGATGCTGTCGTCGGCCTTCAGATACAGCGTGGTCATCGCGGGGGTTCCTCCTGGAAATGGTGGGTGTAGCGCTGCCAGAACTGCTCCGGGGTGGGCATCGCGGTGCAGCAGCCGCGGGCCTCGACGACGAAGGAGGCCAGAGTGGCCCCGAGCCGACCGCAGACCAGCCCCGGCTCGCCCTTCAGGTAGCCGTAGAGGAAGCCGGCGACGTAGGCGTCGCCGCAGCCGGTGGTGTCGACCGTCCGCTCCCCCGGAACGATCGGGACGGACGTGGAGACCACCTCGCCGCCGACCCGCTGGTGGCAGACGCTCCCCTGGCCGCCGCCGGTGACCACCAGGATCTCGACCCGCTCGGAGCCGAACAGGTCGGTGACCGCCCGCAGCCCGAGCAGGTCCTGGACGGTCGCGGCCTCGGCCCGGTTCAGGAAGATCACCGAGCTGTAGGCCAGCACGTCGGTGAGGAACCCGGCCGGGAAGGCGGTCAGGTCGCCCTTCATCCCGAAGGCGACCGGTACGTCCTGTTCCTGGCAGCGGCGGAGGAACTCGCGGTTGTCCGGCTCGGAGCCAACCGTGATCACCCCCAGCCGGGCGCCGGCGAAGAGGGCCGGATCGAGCGGGCGGAAGTGGCGGGCGTCCATCGCGCCGGGGTAGTAGATGGTGACGTGCTCGCGGCTGTCGTCCTCGACCAGGTAGCAGTTGGAGGTCATCTCGTCCGGCACGCCGGCGACCGCCGCTGTGTCCACGCCGCCCTCGCGCAGGAACCGCTCCAGCCCGATCTCGGCATAGTCCCCGCCCACCCGGATGCACGGCCGCGCGGTCAGCCCGAGCCGGGCCATGCCGTAGGCGATGTTGATCGAGCAGCCGCCGTAGTGGATCGCGGCATTGTCCTGGTTGAGCACCAGCGAGGTGCGGCCCGGTCGCAGCGGCGAATCCACCTCGATGATCCGGTCCATGCTGACGTAGCCGCTGATCACGGCGTCGACGGCGGTCATGCTCACTCCGCCGCCAGCAGGGCCGGCAGCTCGTCCAGCGAGATCACCGTGCCGAGGTACTTGTCGATGTCGCTGAGGTGCACCTGGTTGACCACCGGGTCGTTGGTGGCCACGCAGTCGGAGATCACCACCACGTCGTAGAACAGGTTGTAGGCGTCGGTGACGGTGGCCCGGATGCAGCAGTTGGTCTTGGTGCCGACCACGATCACCCGCTCGATGTCGTGCTCGCGTAGCACCAGGTCGACGTCGGTGCCGAAGAAGGCGCTGTACCGGCGCTTCTGGATGACGTAGTCCTCGGGCAGGACGGTGAGCGCGTCGTCCAGCAGCTCGCCGCCGCTGCCCTCGATGCAGTTGGGCCGCATGGTCAGCAGGTTCTTCTCGTACTTGCCCGCCCGGTAGCGGTGCTGCAGGTAGATCACCAGCGCGCCGTGCTGCCGGCAGGTCTCCACCGCCTCGACGATCCGGGGCAGCACCACCCGGTTCTCCGGGTAGTACACCAGTCCGTCGGGGTGGGTGAAGTCGCGCACCATATCGACCACGAGAATGGCGGTTCTAGCCATCGATCAGCCCTCTCATTCGGACGTCCTTGTGCTGCAGGATCGACACCACGGTGAGGATGCCGATGATCATGAAGTACGGGATGGTGTTGAACAGCCCGGAGATCGGACCGGCGGAGAGGTTCAGGTTGATCGCCAGCGACTGGGCCAGGCCGAAGACGATCGCGTAGATCGAGGTCAGCCCGGGGCGTCCGCGGCCGCAGAAGATCGCGGCGATCGCGATGAAGCCGATCCCGGCGGTCATCCCGTTGGTGAACAGCGCCATCTTCTCCAGCGCCAGGTTGGCGCCGGCCAGGGCGCAGCAGACCGCGCCGATCAGCACCGCCAGGTACTTGATCCGGTTGCCGTTGATGCCCACGCTGAGCGCCGCGTCCTCGTTCTCGCCGACCACCCGGACGTAGACCCCGAACCGGGTGCGGTACATCACGATGCCCATCACCGCGATGCCGAGGAAGGCCAGGTAGGTCAGCGGCGGATGGCCGCTGAGCACCGGGCCGAGGAAGGGGATGTCCTTGATCAGCGGCAGGTGGATCTTCATCCCGGCGACGTCGACCATGCTGTTGGCGTTCAGGTTCGGCAGGTCCATCGCCTTCAGCACGAAGGCCGCCACCGAGGCCGCCAGCAGGTTGATCGCCAGGCCGGCGATGATCACATTGCCCCGGCGGGTGACGCCCAGGTAGGAGAACACCAGGCCGAACACCATCGTGGCCAGCACCCCGACCAGGATGCCGAGCCAGACGTTGCCGGTGAACAGCACCACCAGAACGCTGACGAAGGCGCCGACCAGCATCATGCCCTCGAGGGCGATGTTGAGCACATTGGCGCTGTGGGCGAAGTTGCCGCCCAGCACGCACCAGATGATCGGCGCGCTGTAGGCGAGCATGTCGTAGAGGATCTTCTGGCCGTTCATGCCGACACCGCCTTCTTCGGCTCGTCGCTGGCCGCCTTGCCCGGTTTCCGTCCGCCGATCAGCCGGAAGGCGTCCGGGGAGCGACGCAGGTAGCGGATCGACAGCAGCAGGATCATCAGCCCCTGGATCACGCTGACGATCTCCTTGGGAACGTTGGAGAAGATGCTGATCGCGTCGGCGCCGGTCTTCAGCGCGGCGTAGAAGATGGCCGCGATCAGGATGCCGATCGGGCTGTGGCTGCCGAGCAGCGAGATCAGCATGCCATCCCAGCCCAGGCCGGGGTTGGCGGAGAAGTCGAGGGTGTACTTGAACTTCTCGCTCAGCATGAACCCGGCTCCGGCCAGGCCGCTGAGCGCGCCGCTGATCAGCATGATGGTCATCACCTTGCGGCGGACGTTCATGCCGGAGGCCTCGGCGAAGTCGGGGTTGATCCCCATCGAGGTGATCTCGTAGCCCAGCCGGGAGCGCCGGAACAGCACGTACATCGCCGCGAAGGCCACCAGCGTGACCGGGAAGAACAGGGTCAGGCTGGTGCCGAACAGCCGGGTGAACATCGCGCTGTCGGCCACAGCCGGGGTGGAGACGTAGCCCGAGGCCGGATCCCGGAAGACGCTCTGCGAGAGCACCCGCAGGATCTCGATGATGGCGTAGTTCAGCATCAGCGTCACCACCATCTCGTTGACGTGGAAGTAGGCCCGCAGCACGGCCGGGACGGCGGCGAGCACCATGCCGACCAGCACGCCGACCAGCAGGCACAGCGTGACGTGGACGACCGGCGGCAGGCCCTGCAGGCTGAAGCCGAGGATGCCGGCCGCGAAGGCGCCGCCGAGCAGTTGGCCCTCCACCCCCATGTTGAAGATGTTGGCCTTGAAGGTGACCGCGATGGCCAGGCCGGTGAGGATCAGCGGGCTGGCGAAGTGCAGGGTCTTCAGCAGGCCGCCGGTATCCAGCAGGGTGCTGCTGATCATGAACTGGTAGGTGGCCAGCGGATCCTCGCCCAGCAGGGCGATGATCATCGCGCCGATCAGGAAGGCCGCCACCACCGGGATCAGGGCGTTCAGCACGCTGATCCCCAGGTTCTTCAGCTTGGGCAGGCGGGAAAGGAGGGGGCTCATCGGTCGGCCTCCGCTGGCTCCACGACGCCGGCCATCAGCAGGCCGATCTCGGTGGTGGTGGCGTTGGTGACGTCGGTGATCTCGCCGATCACCGCGCCGCGGTACATCACCGCGATCCGGTCCGACAGGCTCATGATCTCGGAGAGCTCGCTGGAGATCAGCAGCACCGCCGTCCCCTGGTCGCGTAGTTCGAGGATCTGGCGGTGGATGAACTCGATCGAGCCGACGTCCACGCCGCGGGTGGGCTGCGCGGCGATCAGCAGGGTGGGAGCGGGATCGAACTCCCGGGCGATGATCACCTTCTGGGCGTTGCCGCCGGAGAGCTGGCCGACCGCGCCGGCCGGATCGGCCACCCGGACGTCGTAGCCCTCGATCAGCCGATCCCGCTTGGCGTCGATCCGCTGCCGGCGGAGCAGGCCGTGGCGGCAGACGTCCGGACGTTCGTGGTAGCCGGCGATCACGTTCTCCGAGATCGACAGCTCACGGCACAGCCCGTGCTGGTAGCGGTCCTCGTGGATGATGCCGACCCCGGCCTCGCGGATCTCCATCGGCCAGGCGTTGGTCAGGTCGCGGTCGCCCAGGCTGACCCGGCCCTCGGTCACCGTCATCAGGCCGGTGAGCACCTTGAGCAGTTCGCTCTGGCCGTTGCCCTCGACCCCTGCGATGCCCAGCACCTCGCCCTGCCGGACGGTCAGGTCGATGTCCTTCAGCACCTGTTTGCCGTGCTCATCGGTGGTGGAGAGGCCGCGCACCGCGTAGACCACCGGGTGCGCCGAGCAGTCGCGGTCGTGACGCTCGAGGCTGAGCACGACATCGCGTCCGACCATCAGCTGGGCAAGCTCCCGCTGGTTGGTCTCGGCGGTCGGCAGGTCGGCCACCACCTTGCCGCGTTTGATGATGGTGACGCTGTCGGAGAGCTGCATCACCTCGCTCAGCTTGTGGGTGATCACGATGATCGTCTTGCCGAGGGATTGCAGCTCCTTCAGCGTGACGATCAGCGCGTCCACCTCCTGCGGGGTGAGGACGGCGGTGGGCTCGTCCAGGATCAGGATCTCGACGTCCCGGTAGAGCATCTTCATGATCTCGACCCGCTGCTTCAGCCCGACCGACAGGTCGGCCACCCGGTCGCCGGCGTTGAGCTCCATGCCGAACCTGTCGATCGCGGCCTGGACGTCGGCGAGCTGCCTGGCCCGGTCGATGAACGGCAGCCGGCCGATCGGGCTGTGCACCCGCTCCTCGACGCCGAGCACGATGTTCTCCGCCACGGTCAGGCTGGGCACCAGCTTGAAGTGCTGGTGCACCATGCCCAGGCCGATCCGGATGGCGTCCGAGGGCGAGGAGAACCGCTGCTCCTCGCCCCGGATCAGGATCTTCCCGCTGGTCGGAGTGAGCAGGCCGTAGAGCATGTTCATCAAGGTGGACTTGCCCGCGCCGTTCTCGCCGACGATGGCCTTGATCTCGCCCTGCTTGACCTGCAGGTCGATGCCGTCGTTGGCGGTGAACTCGCCGAACCGCTTGGTCAGTCCGACGGTCTCGACGATCAGCACCCTGCTCACCCCTTCCGCTGCGTCAGGGGAGCTTGACGTTGGTCAGCGTCGCGTAGTCGAGGGTCTCCCCGACCTGGGCGTTGGTGACCTTGATCGTGCCGTCCTTGATCTTCGCCGAGGTGTCCGCCAGGAAGGTCTTGATCTCGGCCCACTTCGCCTTGGCGGCGTCGTCGGACTTCAGCGCCGCCTCGATCACGCTCAGGTCGGTGACCCCGGTCGCCCCGGAGGAGAGATCGTAGGAGAGTTCCTTGCCGCCCTGCTCGGCGAGCTTGCCGTCCACCAACTGCTTGCCCAATTCGTGGACCGGCACGTTGGTGTTCTTCAGCACGCTGGTGAGCACGTTGCCCGGCTGGGCGTCGTCCTTGTCGGCGTCCACCATGATGGCGAGCTTGCCGACCTCCTTGGCCTTGGCGGCGACGCCGTCACCGACCGAGCCGGCGACGCTGAACACCACGTTGGCGCCCTGGTCGTAGTAGGTGCCGGCGGTCGTGGAGCCCTTGGCGGTGTCGACGAAGCCGGCGTCGAAGGTGGAGTACATGGTGTAGACGGCGTCGGCGCCGATCTGCTTGGCGGCGTAGTCGATGCCCTCGGCGTAGCCGATCGAGAAGACCTCGATGCCGGCCGACTGGGTGCCACCGATGAAGCCGACCTTGCGGCCGTCGGGCACCGCGGTGAAGGAGTGGGTTCCGGAGTCGAACAGCGTGCCGGCGTTCTCGATCACCTGGACGGCCAGCGCGCCGGCGAGGAAGGACGCCTCGTTGACGTTGAACATCACCGAGATCACGTTCTTGTGGATCGGGGCACCGTCCTTCAGGTTCGGGTTGGCGTTGAAGACCACCCAGGTGGTGTCCGGGAACTGCTCGGCGAGCGGCTTCTCACCACCGACTCCCTCGATCAGCGCGGTGAAGTCGTACTCCAGCGAGAAGATGAGGTTGAAGCCGGCCTGGGCCAGGGTCTTGAGCGTGCCGGGGTAGTCGGTCGTGGCCTCCACGACCTTGTACTCCACGCCGGTCTCCTCGGCCAACTGCTTGAGCCCGGAGATCGCGGTCTGGTTGTAGCCGTTGTCATTGGCGCCGGCGGCGGAGGCGACCAGCGCGATCTTGGCGCTGGTCGTGCCCGCCGGTGCGCTCGGGTTCCCGGACGGCGCGGCCGCGGGGGAACAGGCGCTCAGCAACATCGCGAGCGCGAGGAGCAGTGCTCCGGTCAGACCGGAGATCCTTTTCGATGTGGACATCTGTCCCTTCCTCATGGTTCGGTAGGGTCGCCACAGGCGAGCGACTACCTGACTTGGTTGATGTAAAACTTGTGGACGTCCGTGCGGTACCAGCAGGTGAACGCCTCGATCACCCGCTGGGTGAGTTCGCCGGCCGGGGTGGGCACGTCACCGTAGGCCTCGCACTTGAACAGGATCAGCGGAGCGCCGTCGGCCACCTCGAGCTCGGCCGCCGCGTCGCCAGCGGCCAGGCAGGCCTCGACCGTCCGGCGGGCATTCCTGATCCGGACGCCGTAGCGGTTCTCGATCACGTTGTAGAGCGACTCGACCGAGAAGTCGTGCTCGTCCAGCCCCGGCATCGCGTCGAGCGCCAGATAACTGATCGTGTAGTTGATCGGGTGTCCGTCCGCGTAGTAGACCCGTTCGAGCAGGAAGACCCGGCTGCCCTCCTCGACCTGGAGGCGGGCCGCGGTGCGTGGGTCGGCAGGGACCACCTCAGCACGGATGACGCGGCGGGTCGCCGTCATCCCCATGCTCTCGATCTCCTGGGTGCAACTCGCCAGCGAGAACAGGTCGTGGGAGACCTCGTCGTTGCGGACGTAGGTTCCCTTGCCCTGGATCCGGTACAGGAAGCCGTCACTGACCAGGTCATCGATCGCCTTGCGCACCGTGATCCGGCTGACCCGGTACATCTCGGCCAGTTCGGCCTCGCTGGGGATCCGCTCGTTCATGCCGTACTCCCGGCTGCGGATCCGGCCCAGGACCGCGCGCTTCACGGTGGAGTACTTCAGCACCTTGTCCGCCACCGACATCACCGTCCGCTCAAGCTCCTTGCGAGGCCGTTCTCGCTGCGGTCCTGTTGACATGTTGTCATGACCACTACTTAAAAATACTTAGCAGCGAGGAGGGTGTCAAGCAGCTCCGCAACCGCGGAGAGCGCACGTCAGGGCGGTGCTGTGGCCGAGCGCTGCCTGCCCTCACCGGCCCCTCGGACGGCAGCGCAGGCGGGCCGATAGCCCTTCGACAAGCTCAGGGACCGTTGGCTGAGCCCGTCGAAGCCCGGGCATGCGCATTGACCGGTCCCCCGGGGGCGTTGCGCCCCTCCGGCATCCCGGCCGGTTCAGGGCGCGCGCAGCTGTCAACAACGCACGCCCTCCTACTTCTGCCAAATAGCCGACCTGCGCGACAGATACGTCGCTGACAGCGGCTATTTGGCAGATGGTCGGAGAAGAGCCCGGAACAGGGCTGGGCTCCCGGCTGTTCGGCGCCCACTGCCACGTTGGGACGGAAGCAGGCGGCGGTGCCGGGGCTCAGCCGCGCTCGGGCTGTGCCACGATCTCGGGCCAGCAGCCGCGCAGGTACGCGTTCGGGTAGCGGGCCTGGGTCGGGTCACCGAGTTCGGCCGCCGCGCGCTGCGGCCAGGCGGGCTCGCGCAGGGCGACCCGCCCGAGCATCACGGCATCGGCCCGGCCCTCGTCGAGGATGGCCTGGGCCTGGGCGGGTTCGGTGATCCGGCCGACCGCGCTGACCGGGACGCCGGACTGCCGCACCGCCGCCGCCAGCGGGACCTGGTAGCCGGGGTCGGTCGGGATCTTCGCCAGGACGTTGCCGGCGCTGGAGACGTCGACCAGGTCGACGCCACGCTCGCCGAGCAGCCGGGCCAACTTGGTCGACTCCTCGATCGTCCAGCCGCCGTCCAGCCACTCGGTCGCCGAGAGCCGGACGAACAGCGGCTTGCCGGACGGCCAGACCGCGCGGACCGCGTCCACCACATCGAGCAGCAGCCGGGTGCGTCCGGCGAAGTCGCCGCCGTACTCGTCGGTGCGCTGGTTGCTGAACGGGGAGAGGAACTCGAACAGCAGGTAGCCGTGGGCGGCGTGCAGGTCGATCACGTCGAAGCCGGCCTGGTCGGCCCGGCGGGCGGCGTCGGCGAAGGCCTGCACGACGCCGGCGAGTTCGTCCCGGGTCAGCTCCCGCGGTTCGGCCAGCCCGGGGAAGGCGATCGGCGACGGCCCCACCGTCGCCCAGCCGCCGTCGTCGGCCGGGACGGAGCCGCGCGGGCCGGGATGGTCGCGGTAGACCGAGGCCTTGCGTCCGGCGTGGGCGAGTTGGATGCCGACCGCCGCGCCCTGGGCATGGCAGAAGTCGACGATCCGGGCCCAGGCGTCCCGCTGGTCGTCGTTCCACAGCCCGGTGTCCTCCGGCGAGATCCGTCCCTCCGGCACCACCGCGGTGGCCTCGGCGATGATCAGCCCGAACCCGCCGGTCGCCCGCGCGCCGAGGTGCACCAGGTGCCAGTCGGTGGGCACGCCGTCGCGCGCCTCGCACATGTACTGGCACATCGGGGAGAGGAACATCCGGTTGGGAATGGTGAGGTCGCGCAACACGAGCGGGCTGAACAGGGAGGTCATACCTTCACAGTATTCGCCGATCGCCCGGGCCGCCCGCCCTGCTCAGCGAACTCGCCCCCGCCCTCCCCGGACCGGCCGATTGAGGTCGGCCCCGAGACGGGGATCAGTACGACCCGGCGGCTTCCTCACCGGCGACGATGGACGTCCCCGCGCTGGTGCCGAGCAGCACCGCCCCCGCGCGCAACAGGGAGGCTGCCTGCTCGTAGGACTTGATCGACCCCGACGCCTTCACCTGGACGCCGTCGTGCACCTTGCCGGCGAGGTAGGCGATCGAGGCCGGGTTGGCCACCTCGACGGCTCCGGAGCTGGCGTTCTTCAGGTAGGCGGCGCCGGCCTCCATCGCCAGCTCGACCGCGGCGTCCCGCTCGTCCGGGGTGAGCAGCGGCAGTTCGAGCATCACCTTCACCGGGACGCCGGCCGCGACCACGCCGGCGATGTCGTCGCGATAGCGGTCGTACAGACCGCTCTTCAGCCAGCCCACCTGGACGCCGATGTCGATCTGCTGGGCGCCGAGCGCCACCAGGCTCTCCGCCTCGGCCGCCTTGCCGCGCGAGGTCGTGACGCCACAGGACGGGAAGTCCAGCGCGGAGGCGACCAGCACGCCCGTCCCGCGCAGCACCTGCACCACCTCGGGCACCCAGGAACCGGGCACCATGGCCGCGTTGAACCCGTACCGCACCGCCTCCTCGGCGTGCGCGACGATCCGGTCGTAGGTGAGGCCGGTCTCGATCAGGGTGTGCTGAATGTAGGGCGCGATCGCCTGCGGAGTCAGCTCGTCGAGAATCGTGGGGTCGAGTGCCATGGAGTTCCTTTCCTCACCCGGCAGAGTAGCCCACTGCGGCAGCCGGCGATCTGCCGACCCGTCAATCCGCCCCCTCCCCATCGAGGCCCTCCGCTAACGCCGAGGGCCTCCACCCGGACACCGGCCCTCGGCGCCAAAGGAGGCCCTCGACGACGCGGGACGGGTGGGGGCCGGGGTCTAGCCGAGCAGGTCGGCGATGTCGGACGGACGGGCCAGGCTGGGGATCACCTCGGCGGTGGCCACCGCATGGGCGCCGGCGGCACTGGCGAACCGGACGGCGGCCGGCAGCTCGTCGCCACGCGCCAGCGCGACCGCCAGGGCACCGGTGAAGGCGTCCCCGGCGCCGGTGGTGTCGACCACCTCGCGGGGCGGGACGGGAGCCACCCGGGTACGTCCGCCATCAGGGGTGTCGAGCAAACAGCCCTCGCCGCCCAGCGTCACCACGATTGCCCCGCCGAACCGGGCGCGAATCGCGTCCGCGCAGGCGTCGGCGGTCTCCACCGGCTCACCGGTCAGCACCGCCGCCTCCGAGCGATTGGGGGTCACCACGTCGGCGAGTTCCCACAGCTCCGAATCGAGCCGGACGGCGGGAGCCGGGTTGAGCAGGGTCCGGACGCCGTGCCGCCGGGCCAGTTGCAGCGCGCGGCGGGCGACCTCGACCGGGATCTCGAAGCCGGTGACCAGGATGTCGGCGGCCGCGATCTCGTCCTCGAACGCGTCCACGTCCGCGGGCGTCAGCTGGTCCAGCGCTCCCGGCGCGATCACGATCCGGTTCTCCCCGCTGGGCTCGACCAGGATCACCCCCACCATGGTGGCGGCATCGGTGGTGATCACGGTGGCGTCGACGCCCTCCTCCCGCCACAGGTCACAGGCCGCCACGCCGAAGGCGTCCGGTCCCACCCCGGTGAGGAAGGAGACCTCAGCACCCAGTCGCGCCGCGGCCACCGCCTGGTTGGAGCCCTTGCCGCCGTGGCCCGAGGCGAACACCCCGTCGGAGAGGGTCTCCCCGCCGACCGGCATCCGTCCCACCCGCATGGTCAGCCCGACCCCGTAGCTCCCGACAACCGCAACCCGCATGGCCACCCCGCTGTCCCTCGACGCCTTGAGGCGACGCTACCGCAGCCGGCCGCCCTCAGCGGTGATGCTCAGCCGCGGCCGGTCTTGAGCGCCTTCAGCGCGAGCTGGACGGCGATCACGATCACGAACACGGCGAACAGCGGCGTGGCCACCTGGGGATCCAGGATCCGGGCCAGGTGCGCTCCCAGGACGGTGGTCACGCAGGCGCCCAGCGCCACCCATGCCGCGGCCGGGAGGTCGGCATTGTGGCGTTTGACGTTGCCGACCGTGCCGGAGATCGCGGTCGGGATCATCATCAGCAGCGACGTCCCCTTGGCGATCAGGTCGCTGGCATCGAACAGCAGGATGAGCGCGGGCACCACCACGATCCCGCCGCCGACGCCGAGCAGTCCGGCCAGCACACCGGTCACCACACCGACCGCCAGCAGCGCCGCACCGGTGCCCCAGTCGAGCACCAGGTCGGCGTCGCGCGAGGGGATCACCAGGAAGAGGTTCACCACGACCACCAGCAGGAAGCCGACGAAGCCCCACTGCAACACCCGCAGCGGCAGCCGGGGCAGCAGCCAGGTGCCCAGCTGGGCGCCCCCCACCGCGCCGACGGCCAGCAGCAGCGCCGCCAGCCAGGAGACCGAGCCGGCCACGGCGTAGGAGACCACCCCGACGATCGCCGTCGGCACGATCGCGGCCAGCGAGGTGCCCGCCGCCCGCCGCTGGTCGAACCCGCACAGCAGCACCAGCAGGGGGACGATCACCGTCCCGCCGCCGACGCCGAACAGGCCGGAGAGCAGCCCCGCCAGCAGCCCGATGAAGACGTACTTCAACCAGGCGGGAACACGGGGGGCAGGTGAGTCGGAGGGCACGATGCCTGAGCCTACTCGCAAGACCACCGGCGCTGCTGACGCGCAGGTTGACTGTCACCCTGGTCCGCTCGCGCAATGCCGCCGGTTATCACCGGCCGGGAGAGATGGCCCCGCCGGCCAGTGCGCATCCGCGCCGCATACCAGCCCCCCCCACGGGCGGAAAACCGGCATAGCTGCGCAGCCGGGACGGTCATGGCTGCGAGGACCCGGGGTATGCGGCGTGGATGCGCGTCCGGGGTGACCCTCCAGCAACGCACCGGCATCGACCTCAGGCGGCTCGACCCCGGCATCGGCGACAACACCGCCGCCGACAAGATCCCCGACCTCACGGGGGCGCCAGAACCAGGCACCAGTGCGGAAGTCAGGCCAAGGGTCGCCATCCGCGTTGGGGCAGCCGGCGTGACAGACTGTGCTCAGTCTCGTTGGCATTTGGGGGTTCTGATGAAGATTGCACTGTTCGGGCTGGGCTACGTCGGCATGGCGTCCGCCGTGCTCCTCGCCCGCCATCACCAGGTGGTGGCGATCGACGTGGACGCGCAGCGGGTGGCCCTGGTCAACGATCGCCAGTCCCCGATCAGCGATCCGGACATCGAGGCCTACCTGGCCGACCCGGGACTGCAGCTGACCGCGTCCACCGATCCCGAGCTGGCGGCCGGCGCGGACTTCGTCGTGATCGCCACCCCGACCGACTACGACCCGCAGGCCAACTACTTCAACACCGGCAGCGTGGAGACGGTGATCAACTGGGTCGCCGGGCACAGCCCGTCCTCCGTGGTGGTGATCAAGTCGACCATCCCGGTGGGGTACACCAAGCGGCTCAGCGAGGAGCACCCGGGGCTGACGATCATCTTCTCCCCGGAGTTCCTGCGCGAGGGCCACGCCCTGCACGACAACCTGCACCCCTCCCGGATCGTGGTCGGCAGCCAGGAGGAGCCCGGCCGGGCCTTCGCGCAGCTGCTCGCCGACGCGGCCCTGGACGACGACATCCCGATCCTGCTGACCGACCCCACCGAGGCCGAGGCGATCAAGCTCTTCGCCAACACCTACCTGGCGCTGCGGGTGGCGTACTTCAACGAGCTCGACAGCTACGCCCTCACCCACGGGCTCAACACCCGGCAGATCATCGAGGGCGTCGGGCTCGATCCGCGGATCGGCAGCCACTACAACAACCCCTCCTTCGGCTACGGCGGCTACTGCCTGCCCAAGGACACCAAGCAGCTGCTGGCCAACTACCAGGCCGTCCCGCAGAACCTGATCGCCGCGGTGGTGGAAGCCAACACCACCCGCAAGGACTTCATCGCCGGCGACATCCTGCGCCGCAACCCCAAGGTGGTCGGGGTCTACCGGCTGGTGATGAAGGAGGGGTCGGACAACTTCCGCGCCTCCTCCATCCAGGGGATCATGAAGCGGATCAAGGCCAAGGGCGTGGACGTCATCGTCTACGAGCCGGCGCTGGAGGCCGACCACTTCTTCCACTCCGAGGTGGTCCGCGACCTGGAGGAGTTCAAGTCGCGCTCGGACGTGATCGTCACCAACCGCCACCACGACGACCTGGACGACGTCGCCGACAAGATCTACACCCGCGACCTCTACCGCCGCGACTGAGGCGGACCGGACACCGGCTGCCTCGGGCGGGCAGCTACCGACCCAGCATCCGGTCCTTCAGGTGGTCGAGGAAGCCGTCGAGATCTGTCCACTCCAGTGCCACCCGGACGGGGCGACCGCGATCGGTCTCGGCGAGCACGACCGGCCGCCGGCCCGCTTACGGCGATGCCGCCGGCTCCGCCCTACCCGAGTTCGAGCAGACGGGCCTTCTCGGCGTCGGAGGCGAAGCTGGCCTCGATGCTGTTCCGGGCCAGCTGGGCGAGGTCGGCGTCGGTGAGCCCGAACTGGACGCGCAGCGCGTCCACCACGTCGTCCAGGTAGCCGCCGAAGTAGGCCGGGTCGTCGGAGTTGACCGTCACCCGGACGCCGCGGCGCAGCAGGTAGACGATCGGGTGGACGGCCAGGTTGGGCACCACCTTCAGCCGGACGTTCGACAACGGGCACATGGTCAGCGGGATCCGCTCGGCCACCAGGTGCCGGATCAGGCGGTCGTCCTCGATCGCGCGGACGCCGTGGTCGATCCGTTCGACCTTCAGCGCGTCCAGCACCTCCCAGACGTAACCGGCGTCACCCTCCTCGCCGGCGTGGGCGACGGTCCGCAGCCCGTCCGCCCGGGCCCGGGCGTAGACCTCGGCGAAACCGGCGGCCGGGTACCCGACCTCGGTCGAGCACAGCCCGACCCCCAGCAGCGGGACGCCGGTGTCGACCGCCTGCTGATAGGCGGCCATCGCCTGCTCCGCGGGCAGATGCCGCAGGAAGGTGAGGATCAGGCCGGTGCTGATGCCGTGACGCCGTTCCGCCGCGGCCAGGGCCCGGTGGACGCCGCCCAGCGCCACCTCCGGCGCGATCCCGCGCGCGGTGTGTGCCTGCAGATCGAGGAACACCTCGGCCCGGCGCACCCCGGCACGGTGGGCCCGGGCGAGGTAGGCCTCGGTCAGGTCGGCGAAGTCCTGCTCGGTCCGCAGCACCCGCATGTTGGCGTAGTACAGGTCGAGGAAGCTCTGCAGATCGGCGAAGTCGTAGCGCGAGCGCAGCTCCACCAGATCCCGGTAGGGCAGCTCGATCCGGTTGCGCTCGGCCAGCGCGAAGATCAACTCCGGTTCCAGCGTTCCCTCAAGATGCAGATGCAGTTCCGCCCACGCCGTCATCGACCGTCCTCTCTCGTGGCCCCACCTTGGCACAGGGTTCAGCGGCGCGCGCGCCAGAGCCGCCAGATCCGGGAGGAGAGCAGGAAGCTGACCCCGACCACGACCAGCGGTACCAGCAGCCAGGTCCAGCCGGCCGGGCCGGCGGCGGTGTCACCCGTCCAGCCGATGCCGTACTCGCCGGGCCGGTCGAAGGCGGTCACCGGGATCCCCAGGAAGGTGGCGGTGGCCTCGCCACCGCCCAGCGAGCCGACCGCGCCGAGCATGCCAGCGGCGTAGCCGAAGAACACCAGCCAGTACAGCAGCAGCGCGACGCCGGCGGTGATGATGCCGGCCGACCACCGCGGGTAGCGGCGTTCCCTGCCCTCGCCATAGCGCTGGGCGAGGACGGCCGGACAGCCGAGGTCGTCCAGCACCTCGCCGACCGGACGTGGGTCCGCGTCGATCTCGGCCCGCAGGTCCTTCAGGATGACACGGCGCTCGGTGCCGGGAACCTGCTCCTCAAGATGCCAATCGAGGCGGCTGAGGTAGCTGCTGCGTTCCAGCCTGGCCAGTGGTCCGTGAGTGCTCACGACAGTCTCCTTTCAGGGGTCAGGCCGCGTTCGGCGACCCGGGTGAGGACGTACCAGCGCTCGACGGCCTCCCCGCGAGCCTGCTCGCCGCGTTCGGTCAGCGCGTAGTACTTGCGCGCGGGTCCGCTGCTGGACGGGACCAGCCGGCTGGCCAGCAGGCCGTCCCGCTCGAAGCGGTTCAGCACCGGGTAGACCACACCGGTGGCCAGCCCGGGCAGGCCGAGCTCACGCAATCGCTCGACCAGTTCGTAGCCGTACGACTCCTGCCTGCCGAGCAGGGTGAGCACCAGCATCGGCAACACCCCGCGCAGCAGTTGCGAGTCGTGGGTCAGCAGGTCGTCCACAGGTATTAGTTAAGCATGAATAGTAAGCAGTAACAATTACTGGGCTGCGATGCTCTGCGGCGCTGAACCGCCGGCCTGCTACGCAGAACTCAGCCGGGGTGAGGGCTGCCGCCCGAGCCACGGCCCGGCTAACATCGCGGGATCGGGCGGGGGACCTTCATGGGGTGGATGCGCAGGCTGGGTCGCGGAGCGGCCGCGGTGCTGGCCGTGTGGTTCTCGCTCGGGCTGACCGCGCAGGCCGACGAACTCAGCTGGGCGCCGACGGACGAGGGCATCGTCTGGGGCGAGGCCGACCTGACCGACGTCCCCGACACCGAGGTGCCCGGCTGCACCGGCACACGCCGCTTCTGGCAGGCAGACGAGGGCGTGGTGACGCTGATCGCGTTGGACTGCCGGAACGCCGAGACCGCCGCGGGCGTGGTGCGGAACATCGCGCAGAGCCTCGACTTCGCCGGTGCGCCCGAGGTCGACCCGGTCTTCGGCCTCGGCCGGGACATCGCGCTCGTCAACGCCGGCGGCAACCTCGACCGCTACTGGTCGCAGGGCACCCGCTACCTGGGGGTGGGCACCAACTGCGGCGCCCGCGACTGCGCCTCGGCGACCGCGCGGTACGCCGGAGAACTGGCCGCGCTGTTCGACGGGACGATCAACCCGGTCTGGCCGGCGCCGGCGACCGGGCCGATCACCGCGTTCGTCCCCAGCGGCGGCCCGTGGATGCTGAGCGCCGACGCGGCCCTGCCCTCCTCGCAGCTCCGGGTGACCGACTGCGCCATGGCCATGGAGCGGCAGTGGCGGGACGCCGGCTCCGGCTTCGCGATGGCCTCCGTGGTCGAGTGCGGCGACGCCGGGCTCGCCGCCCGGGCGTGGTCGGACCTCTGGATGAACCTGCAGATCCGGTTCCAGGAAGGGGACGTGCTGGGCGCCGGGATCGACAAGGCCGCGATCTGGCAGGCGGACGCCGAGCGGCTCGGCTACGGCCGGGCCTGGGTGCAGGGCACCAGCTACGTCTACCTCCCCCGGATCTGCCCGCAGGACGAGCTGGCGGCCTGCCGGACGGCGACCGCCGCGGACGCGGTGACCCTGGCCGGGTTGCTGCCCGGAGAACCGGCCACCGACGACCGGCCGGTCAACCTGGCGACCCAGGTCGTCCTGCTGTTGTTCGTCGTCCCGGTGGCGACGGTGGCGGCGCTGGTCGTCCCGCGGGCGGTCTGGCAGCTCAGCCGGGAGCGCGGCTGGCAGGTCGGCCCGGCGCACGGCGGCTTCACCGTGGTGGACGCAGAGGTGCGGAGCGCGCGACGCTCCCGCCGGCTGCGGAGCGTGGTGGCGACGGTGCTGGCGGTGGCCGGCTACATCGGCGGGGTGTTCTGGACCAGCGCCACGGGACAGGTGTGGTTGTTCGCGGCCTGGATCTTCGTCGCCCCGCTCGTCCTGGTACCGGTGGCGGTCGGGCTGCTCCGCCTGGTCTGGCCCCAGCACCGGCTGATCCGCACCGCCCGCGGCCCGCGCGGCCCGACGACCACCGCCGCGCTCGCGGGGGCGGCGCTGCGCGCCGGCTCCGGCGTCCTGGCCGTGCTGGCCCTGATCGGCTACATCGCCTGCGCGGTGCTGTACCTGCTGCTCAACTACCAGACCCCGCAGCTCACCGCGACCATGGTCACCACGATGGTCGCCTCGTCCGCGCCGCTGGAGGTCGTGGTCGGCACGGTGTTCGGGTTCGTCGCCGGGCTGGAGCAGCGGGGGTTGATGTGGGTGCTGTTCCTGGCCGTCCTGGTGGGGCCGATGACGGTGGCGTACCTGCTGGATCGGCTGGGACGGCGGCTGGGACAGCACTCGCTCCAGGCGGTGCTGGCCGCTGATGCCCGTCCGCACCTGCTCTACCTGCGCGGCTTCGAGGAGGACGACCTGCGGATCACCCCGTCGTTGACCCGCACCAGCTTCCTGCAGTGGCTGACGCCGTTCGGCCGGCCGCGGTTCGAGGAGGTGATGGTGCGCTACCTCTCCCGGTTCGGGCCGGTGATCGCGATCGCGGGGCACACCGGGCGGACCCTGCCCGAGCTCGGCGCCGCCAAGGCGGCCTTCGCCGACCACCAGTGGCAGTCGCAGGTTCATCGGTGGATGGGCGATGCCCTGGCAGTGGTGGTCGCGGCGACGCCCGACCAGGTCCGGGACGGGCTGATGTGGGAGTTGGTGCAGCTGTCGGACGCCGAGCGCCATCCGAGGGTGCTGCTGGTGGTGGCGCCGTGGCCGCGCGAGCAGCTGACCTCGCGCTGGCAGGGGTTCGTCGCCGCCGCCTCGCGGCTGCCGCTGTTCGCACCACTCGCCGCGCGTCCGTTCCCACCGGCCGTCCAGGTGCTGACCTACACCACCGACGCGGGGTGGCGCGGCTACGGCGCCGCCCGTCGCTGGGACTGGAGCTACGCTGCCGCCCTGACCGCCGCCGTCGAGGACGCCGCCCCCGCCTGGGAACGGGACCGCCTGGCCGAGCAGGGCGGACTGATCACCCCCGACCCGCTGCGCTGACGCACCGTGGACCGCTGTCCGGAGCCGGCCGCTACGTCCGCGCGCGGGAGGCGACCAGCAGGTCGCGGTGGAACCTGGGCTCTCCGGTCAGCTCTGGGTGGAACGAGATCCCGGTGATCGCACCCTGGCGGACGCCGACCACGGCGCCGGCCCACCGGGCGATGACCTCCACCTGCGGCCCGCTGTCGACCACCGCCGGAGCGCGGATGAACGCCACCCTCGCCGGCCCGTCGGAGGTCGGCAGCTCGACCTCCGCGGAGTCGACCTGCGGGCCGAACGCGTTGCGCCGCACCGCGACGTCCAGCACCTCCAGCGACCGCTGGCCGGGTGCGGGATCGACCACCCGGCGGGCGAGCAGCACCAGCCCGGCGCACGTCCCCAGGGTTGGCAGCCCCTCCCCGACCGCGTCGCGCAGCGGCTCGAACAGCCCGAACAGGCGCAGCAACCGGCTGATCGTGGAGGACTCCCCGCCGGGCAGCACCAGCCCGTCGATGCGCAGCCCGTCCCCGCCCACCAGGTCGGACGGGGTGCGCACCGCGACCGCCCGGACGTCGAGGCTCTCCAGCAGCCGGACGTGCTCCCGCACCCCGCCCTGCAGGGCGAGCACGCCGATCGTCGCGGTCACCGTCGGCCCCAGGTGACCGGCTCGGGTGACTCCCGGCCCGGCCGACGCGGGTGCCTCACCAGCCACGCTCGGCCAGACGGTGGGGTGCGGGGAGGTCGGAGACGTTGATCCCGACCATCGCCTCGCCCAGCCCGCGGGAGGCCTCGGCGATCACCGCCGGATCGCTGTAGCCGGCGGTCGCCCTGACGATCGCCGCCGCCCGCGCCGCGGGGTCGCCGGACTTGAAGATGCCGGAGCCGACGAACACCCCGTCCGCACCCAGCTGCATCATCAGCGCCGCGTCCGCGGGCGTGGCGACCCCGCCGGCGGTGAACAGCACCACCGGGAGCGCGCCGGTTTCGGCCACCTCGCGGACCAGCTCGTAGGGCGCCTGCAGTTCCTTGGCGGCGAGGTACAGCTGGTTGGGGCTGGAGCGGTAGGTCGCCGACAACACCGCGATCTCCTGGCGGATGGTGCGGATGTGCCGGGTGGCCTCGGAGACGTCCCCGGTACCAGCCTCGCCCTTGGACCGGATCATGGCCGCGCCCTCGGCGATCCGTCGCAGGGCCTCGCCCAGGTTGGTGGCGCCGCACACGAAGGGGCCGGTGAAGGCGTGCTTGTCGATGTGATGGGCGTAGTCGGCGGGGGACAGCACCTCCGACTCATCGATGTAGTCGACCTT
The DNA here is from genome assembly GCA_023393755.1 of Actinomycetes bacterium. Lineage (GTDB taxonomy): Bacteria > Actinomycetota > Actinomycetes > Propionibacteriales > Propionibacteriaceae > Propionicimonas. The sequence goes on from JAEXCA010000227.1 coordinate 35,172, forward strand.
CAGGTGCTGCAGCACCTGGGCCTCCACGAAGTGTCCGATCCGGGCCTTGGCCATCACCGGGATCGACACCGTCTCGATGATCGCTGCGATCAGGTCGGGATCGCTCATCCGGGCCACGCCGCCCTGGGCGCGGATGTCGGCCGGAACCCGCTCCAGCGCCATCACCGCGACCGCGCCGGCGTCCTCGGCGATCCGGGCCTGTTCCGGGGTGACGACGTCCATGATGACGCCGCCCTTGAGCATGTCTGCCAGGCCGCGCTTGATCAGGGGTGAACCGGTGGTCTCAGTCATGGACTCCATGGTGGGCGGAATACTGGTTCACTACTAGATCCACAATAGCTAGACAATCATCGGTCCAGTATGTTGGGACGATGCGGACCGCACCGGAGATCGCCCTGCCGCTGGAACTCCGCGGCGAGGGCCCACTGCCCGTCCGGCTCGCGACCGAACTGCGCCGCCTGGTCGGCGAGACCGTGCTCGCCCCGGGGGAGGCGCTGCCCTCGACCCGGGCGCTGGCGGCCCACCTCGGCATCTCCCGCGGATCGGTCGTCGCCGCCTACGACCAGCTGATCGCCGAGGGCTACCTCCAGGCTGCGGCCGGGCGGTCGACGGTGGTGAACCCGCAACTGCGGCGGACTCCCCCGCCTCCGGTCCGTCCGGCCGCCGGTGAGCCGGCCGCGCCGCCGATCCGGCTCGACCTGCGTCCCGGGCGTCCGGGGACGGCGGACGTGGCCGGCCCGGCCTGGCGGGCCGCCTGGCGGCAGGCCTCACTCGGCCCGGCCGACACCGCGGTCCCACCGCTCGGGCTGCCCGCGCTGCGCGACATCTGGGCCGATCAACTGCGGCGCACCCGCGCGGTGGTGCGGGATCCCGGCCAGCTGGCGGTGACCGGTGGCGGGCGCGAGGGTCTGGCGCTGCTGCTCCTGGCCCTGCAGCGGACGCGGGCGGGGTCGCTGCGGGTGGGGGTGGAGGAACCGGGGTATCCGTCGCTGCGGAAGGTGCCGGCGTGGCTGGGGGCGTCCGTCCTGCCACTCCGGGTGGACGAGCAGGGGCTGCGGGTCGCGGAACTCCCCACCGGTGCCGCCGCCCCCGACGTGCTGGTGGTGACACCGAGCCACCAGTACCCGCTCGGCGGCTCGCTGCCGGTGGACCGGCGTCAGGCTCTGCTGGAATGGGCGCGGGAGCACCGCGTGGTGGTGGTGGAGGACGACTACGACTCCGAGCTGCGCTACACCTCCCAGCCGCTGCCCGCGCTGGCCGCGCTGGACGACCCGGTCGAGGGCCGGGCCGTGCTGCTGGGGACGCTCTCCCAGACCCTCACCCCGACGCTGGGGATCGGCTACCTGGCGCTACCCGGCTGGCTGGTGACGGCGGTGACCGACGCCCGGCGGGAGCTCGGCCTGCCGGTCGGGCTGGTGACCCAGCGCGCCATGGCCCACTACCTGGCCAGTGGCGCGCTGCGCCTGCACACCCGGCGGATGCTCCACCGCTACCGGCGCCGCCGCGCCCAGGTCGTGGCGGCGCTCTCGGCGGTCCCGGGGGTACGGGTGCATCCGATGGACGGCGGCCTGCACGCGGTGGTGGAGAGCTCCCGCCCGGAGGCCGAGGTGGTGGCGCGGCTGGCCGCGTCCGGCGTTCGGGTCGCGCCGCTCTCCCAGTACTGGTCGCAGGCCGGCAACCCGGGCATCGTCTTCGGCTTCGGCGCCGTCGGCGAGCCGGAACTCGCCCACGCCCTCGAGTTGATCGCCCGGGCCATGCGGACCACCGGCGGGACGGACGGCACCGGGGAGTGACGACGGGATTCGTCCCGGGTAGCGTGACCCAATGACGAAGGCCGAGGCGGTCGAGATCGAGGTCGGGCCGCGGGTGATCACCCTGACCAGCCCGGATCGGGTGTACTTCCCCGCGCACGGCTGGACCAAGCTCGACCTGGCCAACTACTACCTGGCGGTCGGCGACGGCATCGTCCGGGCGCTCCGCGAGCGGCCGTGCATGCTGCACCGCTTCCCCAAGGGGCTGGACGGCGCCAAGGTGCACCAGAAGCGGCTGCCGGCCGGCGCCCCACCCTGGGTGGAGACCGTCCAGCTGTCCTTCCCGCGGTACGGCCGCACCGCCAACGAGCTCTGCGTCACCGAACTGGGCGCGGTGATCTGGGCGGTGCAGATGTCGACGGTGGAGTTCCACCCCTGGAACTCGCGGCGGGCCGACGTGGAGCGCCCGGACGAGTGGCGGATCGACCTCGATCCGATGCCCGACGCCGGGTTCGAGCGGGTGCGGCGGGTGGCCGCGGCCGCGAGGGATGTGCTGGACGAACTGGGCATCACCGGCTTCCCGAAGACCTCCGGCGGCCACGGGCTGCACGTCTACGTCCGGATCGTCCCGGAATGGTCCTTCGGCGAGGTCCGCCGGGCGGCGCTGGCCTTCGCGCGGGAGGTCGAGCGCCGGCTTCCGGACGACGTCACCACCACCTGGTGGCGGCAGGAACGCGACCCCCGGCACGTCTTCGTCGACTACAACCAGAACGCCCGCGACCACACCATCGCCAGCGCGTGGTCCGTCCGCGGCGTGCCGGACGGGACGGTCTCCACCCCGTTCGGCTGGGACGAACTGGACGCGATCGATCCGCGTGAGCTGACCCTGGCCACCGTCCCCGCCCGGTTCGCGAGGTACGGCGACCCGCACGCCGCCATCGACGACGTCGCCCACCGGCTCGACACCCTGCTGGAGTGGGCCGACCGGGACGGCCTGCCCGAGTAGCCGGACCGTCCCGGCCCCTTCCGTTCGTCGGCGGCCGGGCTGCTCAGGTCGTCGGCTCGTCGGGTTCGGGCTCCATCATGAACTCCCAGGCCAGGCCGTGCCCCAGGACGATCAACGCGATCAGCGCCAGCGAGGCAGCCTGCAGCGCGGTCAGGCCGATCAGGCCGGCGAGGCCGGGGAACACGCCGAGCACCACCACCAGCAGGTACAGCACGGCCACCAGCCAGCGGTGGCGACGGAACGGGCCCCGCAGGCCGGTCCGGTCGAGCTGGACGATCGCCAGCGTGCTCACCAGGCCGACCACGGAGGTCAGCCCGAAGCCGACCCGCCAGAGCAGCGGGTTGCTCGGATCGATCTGGGCGAAGGTGCTCATCAGCCCCGGCAGCAGGAAGGAGAGATACACCCCGCCGGCCAGCTTCCGGCGCTGGGGATCCTTCTTCCACCCGGGGTGCTTCTCCACCACCGTCCACCACAGCCCGACCAGGGTGAAGCAGGTCACCGCCATCAGCGAGTAGAACGCCGCGAGGTCCATCACCCCACCTTCGTCCAATCCCGGCCCCGGCGCAGGTAGTAGTTTGGCGGCCATGAGCCGAGATTCCCTTGTCCTGGTCACCAACGCCGGCGACTCCGCGATCGCCAGCTACCGCCTGCGCGGCGACGCCCTGGAACCCCTGGCGGTCACCGGCGACCTGCCCGGCACCAGCACCTTCGCCGTCGACCAGGACAGCGACCTGGTGTACGCCGGCGTCAAGGGCGATCCGGCGGGCGTCCAGACCCTCGCGCTCGACCGGCAATCCGGCGTCCTCACCCCGCTGAGCCGGCGGGACGCCGAGGCGTCGATGGCCTACCTGGCGCTGGCGAAGGGTGGACGGCTGCTGCTGGGCGCGTCCTACGGCGGCGGGTACGGCACGGTCTGGCCGGTCGGGGAGGACGGCCGGCTGGGCGACCCGGTGGCCCGGATCGAGTTCCCCAATCTCCATGCCGTCGTTGTCACCGGGCAGCACGCCTACTTCGTCTCCCTCGGCGCCGACCTGATCGCCCAGTACGCCCTGGCGGACGACGGGACGCTCGCCCCGCTCGACCCGCCCACCGTCGCCGCACCGGCCGGTTCCGGGCCGCGGCACCTGGTGCTGTCCCCCGACGGCCGGAACGCCTACCTGATGACCGAGTTCTCCGGCGAGGCGATCCGGTTCACCCGCGATCCGGAGACCGGCGTCCTCACCCCGGCCGAGGCGGTCGCCGCCCACGACACCGGCCGTGGCCTCGGCCACAGCGTCTTCGGCGCCGATCCGCTCGAGCACCACTTCATCTGGGGAGCCGATCTGCACCTCACCCCGGACGGCCGCCGGCTGCTCTGCTCGGAACGGACCGAGTCGACCCTGACCACGATCGACCTCGACCCGGACGGCCGCCTGCTCGGTCAGCTGTCGGTCACCGGCACCGAACGCCAGCCGCGCGGCTTCGTCCTCTCCCCCGACGGCGGGCTCGTCCTGGCCACCGGCGAGCGGTCGACCGCCGTCGCGCTCTCCCGGCTGGAGGCGGACGGCACGCTCACCCTGCTCTCCCGGACGCCGACCGGTGCCGGCGCCAACTGGATCCGGGCCATCCCGCTCGACTGACGGGCCGGCCCCGCGAGGCTCGGACTCCGTCCGACCTCAGGGCCCGGGACATGCCGAAGGGCCCGGCCGAGGCCGGGCCCTTCGGGGCGAAAGTCAGCTCAGGACGGTGATGTTCGCCGCCTGCAGGCCACGCTGGCCCTGCTGGACGTCGAAGGACACCCGGTCGCCCTCGTTCAGCGAGCGGTACCCGCTGGAGTTGATCGCCGAGTAGTGGGCGAAGACGTCGGCCGAGCCATCCTCGGGAGCGATGAAGCCGAAGCCCTTGTCACTGTTGAACCACTTGACGGTGCCAGTAGCCATAATGTTTCTCCTTTGGCTAGGAAGCGGAGCATCCGCGGGTTGCGGCGCTCAGTGATGCAGCTGAAAACGAACGCTTCCAAACGACTACCCACACCGGCGAACCGGCGGTTGAACCGAAAAGCAAACGAACTACTCAAACAACAACGCTCCCAGGCTAGCAGCCCAGCCCCGTCAGGACGAGTCCCCCGTCGCCGAGTGTTCGAGGAAGGCAACCGCGCGCCGTCCGCCGCACCCGGGCCGGTCGGCCTCAGCCCCCGTCGCGCAGCCGGCCGACCAGGGCGGTGGTCGCCGAGACCGGCAGGGCGGTCAGCAGCAGCCAGGCCGCCACCGGTTGCTCGAGGTAGGCGTTGAACGCGCCCAGCACGCTGTAGGCGGCCCGGCCGTCGTAGTAGCTGACGGCGTAGGCGGCCCAGACCAGCACCGAGGCCGCGGCGGCCAGCGCCCAGAACCGCCAGCCGGCCGGGAGCGGCGACCGCCGCACCTGGTCGCGTCCGAGGAGCTGGAAGAACACCATCCACAGCAGGTAGTGCATGGTCTGCAGGAAGGCGAAGACGGCCAGGAAGCGCATGCCGAGCAACGGGTCGGCGTCGGGTGGGGCGATGCCGGCCACGACCGCCGCGGGGTCGACCAGACTGGTGACGGCCTCCGGGGGCACGGCGTTCAGCAGCGGATCCGCCAGCCCGAGCAGGATCGCCGCGGGAATGCCGGCCAGCCAGAGCAGGTTCGCCCCGACGAACCCGAGCCGGAGGCGGGTCGCGCGTCCCCGCGTCCAGTCCCAGAGGAAGATCAGCGGAACCAGGTTGTGGCCATGGGCGAGCAGGTGCGCGTACCAGGGCAGGTTGACCAGCGAGAGCACCGCCACCAGCGCAACGGCGAGCAGCGCCAGCAGGCGCGTTCGTCCGCGTAGCCCCAGCATCAGGGCCGAACCCACCAGCACCATGCTGCCGAGCAGTTCCAGTTGATGCCCCAGGTGAGGGACGACGGCCGCCACCGCCCGCACCAGTGCCATCGCGGCCAGGAAGGCCGCCAGCAGCCGGCCGAGCGGGGCGGGGACGGCACCGGCCACCCGTCCGCTCAGGTACCTGACCGCGAGCAGGACGTGCAGCGGCCCGAGCAGCATGATGCCGAACACGGCGACGGCGAACGGCGCCCGGAGGACGCCGGCCGCCAGCAGGACCGCGGCCAGCAGCAGGCCGGCGGCGGTCGCCGGCAGGCTACGCACGCTTACGGAAGTACCGCCACAGCGCGAAGCCGAGCAGAGCGACCACCACCACGACCAGGATGATGATCGGGCCCAGGTCGGATCCGGTGTCGAACGGATCGGGAGCGACGACGTCCAGCGGCATGGGCACACCCTAGTGGCTGCGGTCGCCAGTTCGTCGGCCGCCGCGTTCCCGGCAGGTGAACGCGCCCGCCGAGATTGTCGATGCCAGCCCGCCCGGCCGGGCCGGACGCGGGAGCTCCGCAGAGATGGTTGTTCTCAGGCCCAGATCTGGCCTGGCAACGACAACATCGGCGGACGGAGTCGCCCGGCACTGTCGCAGCCTGCTGAGAACCACCATCTCTGCGGGCCAAGGGAAACGCTGATCAATGCGCGTGACAGCGGCATCGGTGGCTGAGGTCGGCCCGCAGGGCCGAGTCTCGAAGCCCCCGCGACCCTTCGAGACTCGCGCTACGCGCGACCTCAGGGATCGCCTTGTGCGTTGATCGGCGTTTCCCAGGCGTCGGCGGAACCGGCGGGCCGCCTCCGAACGCCAGCAGACGAGCGAGCCCGGCCATCAGCCGTAGGGTGCTGCCATGGCGCAGTGGGCGGTCGCGTATCTGATCACCTGCCTGGTCGAGGTTCCGCTGGTGGTGGCGCTGGTGAAGGGGCTGGGCTGGCGGTCCGAACGCGCCCCCGGCGCCGTCGCGATGGCCTGGCTCCTGCAGCTCACCCATCCCGTGCTCTGGCTGGTCCATCCCGGTGACCTCTGGGGCGTGGTGGGCGCGGAGGTCGCGGTCGTCCTGGTGGAGGCGGCCGGGCTGTACTGGTGGGCGGTACGGAGGGCCGGCGTCGTGGCCACGGCCGGCAACCTGGAGCGGGCGCTGCTGGTCGCCTTCATCGCGAACGCGACGTCGCTGCTGGCCGGGCTGATCCTGCTCGGCATCCCCGTCCTACACTTCGGGTGATGCCTGTCGTACGGGACGAATCCGCGGCGCCGCCCACCAGCTGGGAACCGCCGGCGCTGGCCGGACCGGCCACGTCACCGCAACCTGCCACGATCCGCGCGTACACCACCCTCGCCACCGCCGCCTTCAGCCGCCGGGACAGCCGGCTGCCCGGCTACCCCGCCGCCGCCGCGTCGGCCCGGGCCCTCGGCTTCGCCCCGGCGCTGCGCACCGTCGGCGGGCACCTGGCCCCGCTCCACGAAGAGACCCTGATCGTCGACCTGATCTCCCCGTCGGCGGACCCGCTCACCCGGACCCGTCACCGGTTCCGGCAGGCGTCCAGCGCGATCTGCGGCGTGCTGCGGCGGTTCGGCGTCCCTGCCCAGGTCGGGGAGCTGCCCGGCGAGTACTGCCCCGGGGAGTTCAGCGTCAACGCCTCGGGCAGCACGAAGCTGGCCGGCATCGCCCAACGGGTGACCTCGTGGGGGTTCCTGCTCAGCATCAACCTGGTGGTCGGCAACCCGGATCCGCTCAGGGCGGTGGTCGAGGCGTGCTACCGCGACCTCGACCTGCCGGTCGACCCGGCGCGGGTGGGCGCGGTCGGCGACCACCTGCCCGGCATCGCCGCGGCCGATCTCGCGCAGGCCCTGATCCCGGCCCTGGCCTCGGCGCTGCTCTCGGACGACTCCGGCGGCTGACCTGGACCGGTCACGACAGCCCGAGCAGCTGCTTCGCCCTGGCCACGCCCAGGGCGGGGCTGGACAGTACCGGGACGGGATGGTCGCCGGCAGCGGCGCTGGCCATGGACGCCTGGGCGAGCACGACCACGTCGGCACGCTCGCCCGCCGCCCGCACCGCCTCACCCACCAGACGATCGTGTTCCGCCCGGTCGCCGGCCACCACGGCCACGAACGCGCCGTCGACCAGCACCCGTTCGATGGTGGCTTCCCGCCCCGCGAGCCGGAGCCTCTCCTCGAGCAGGACGCAGGTCGGCTCCAGGGTGGTCGGGAGGGTCGCCAGGACAGCGATCCGGCCGCCGATCGCGGCGGCCTCGTCCGCCATCGCCTCATCGATCCGCAGCACGGGGATCCCGACCTCTTCGGCGACCGGAGCCGCGTACCCGGAGATCGACGAGCAGGTGAGCACCACCGCCTCCGCCCCGCTCGCGGCAGCGGCGTGGACGAGGTCGCGCACCCGTTCCCGCACCGAGTCGCGACGCTCCTCGCTCCGCAGATCCGCGACGATCCGGTCGTCGAGCAGGTTGAGCACCTCGGTACCCGGCCACTGCTCGGCGGTGAGGGTCGCGAAGGCCGGGATCACCACCGCCCCGGTGTGCAACAAGCCGATTCTGCGCATCACTACTCCTTGGTCTCGAACATCATCGCCCTGCGCCGTCCACTCCGCCGGTGCGGATCGACTCGAACAGGGCGGTTCCACCCATCTGCCCGCCCTTGAGCACCAGTTCCACGCCATCGATGCAGCTGGCTGCCCCAATCGCCCGGCACAACGCGGCATTGCCCCAGGGCGTCGCCAGGATCTCGATCGCGGTCACCCCGAGCCGACGCAGCACCCGGCCGGAGGTATCGCCTCCAGCCACCACCAGCCTGGTCAGCCCGCCGGCAGCGGCAACCTCGCTCACCGTCCGGGCCAGCCGGTCGGCGATCCGCTCGCCGTCCGGCTCATGCCCTCCGCCTGGGGCCGAGGTGTAGGCGACGACGCTGCGTCCGGCGGCGAAGGCTGCCGCGGCCGGCTGCCAGGGCGTCGGCTCGGCCAGCACGTCGACCGGCTGCCAGCCGTGGCCGACGGCGTCCTCGACCTGCTGCCAGGTCCGCCGTGAAGCGGACCCGCTGACCACCAGGACGGGGCCCGGCGTGGGTTGAGCGGTGTCGCCGAGTTCGACCGGGGTGCCGGTCAGGGCCAGGCCCACCGCCCGGCTCAGCCCGCCGGAGCCCAGGCCGAAGACCGGCCGCTGGGGCTGGCCGAGAATGGCCCGGCCGGCCGCCACCAGGTGACGATCGTCCAGCGCATCCATCACGACGATCTGTTCCCCGCCCGTCCGGCCGCTGAGCAGGCGCGACTGGTCGGCTTCCGAACGGTCGTAACTGGTGAACGGCAGCGATCCGATCGGCAGGTCGGTCTGCGCGCCGAGATGCCGGGTCAGATCCGCCTCGCCGATCGGTGTGACTGGATGGGTGGTCATGGTCGGGTGCCGATCGAGCCGGTGGATCCGGTCGCCGTCAGCGGCGAAATGGGTGCCGAACACGGTGTATCTGCCGAAGTCGGGCTGGGCGAGGAGCACGGCCACCGGATGCTCGCCCAGCACCTGGCGTCCCAGCTCGATCGCCCGTCCCAGGCTGCCGATCTCCGGTGAGGAGTCCGCCGTCGAGCAGGCCTTGTACTGCACCAGCCGCGGCGCCAGCGCCGCGAGGGCCCGCAGCGCCGGGAGCACCTCACCGGCCAGTTCGGCGACCGGCAGCCCGCGTCCGACTCCGGCGATGCCGACCACGTCCCAGCCGGAGAGGTCAGCGGCCGCGATCTCCGCCGGGTCGGTGAACACCACACCACGCAGCCCGGTCCGCCGGTACTGCAGCAGGGCGTCGATCGACCCGGTGAAGTCGTCGCCGTAGAAGCCGATCCCGACGGTCATCGGCGGCCGAACTTCTCCAGCGCGACAGCCAGGTCGGGTACCCGGGCCGCGCGCTCGTCCAGTGATTCGCCCGAGACGGCCGCCTCCCACGCCTCACGCATACTGCGCACGCCGGCGGCGGAGCCGTTCGGATGCCCATGAATGCCACCACCGGCCATGACCAGCAGATCCGTCGTGCCGACCGCGGAGTAGGTGGCGTGGGCCAACCCCGCGGACTGTCCGGAGGAGAGCACCGGCAGGGTCTGGTAGCCGCCGAACAGCGGGGCCCGCACGTCGGCGATGGCAGCCAGCACCTCCTCGTCCGACTCGTAGAACTTGTTGGCGATGCCATTGGTGTGCAGGTGGTCGACCCCGCTCAACCGAGCGACCTTCTGGAAGGCCCGGAAGGCAATGCCCAGCTGCGGCGAGCGGGACCAGGCGCCGAAGCCGGCCCGGTGACCGTGGATCGGCAGCGTCGAGTGCCGGCGCAGGAACTCCACCCCGGCCAGGCCCACCGTGGTCAGACACACCATCACGCAGCTGCCGCCGGCTGCCGCGACCAGGTCGTGGTTCTCCTCCAGTCGGGAGATGTCGTCGGTGATGTTGAAGGCGTAGAGCGGCTTGCGTCCGTGGCGGTCGGCGTAGCGGTTGAGGACGTCGGTGACCACCCTCACCCGCTCCCGCAGCGGGCTGGCGGGCGGGTTGCCCTGCAGTTCGTCGTCCTTGATGAAGTCGATACCGGCGTCGGCGAGCTCGGCAACGAGCTCACCCAGTTGCTCGGGGGTGAGGCCGATGCTGGGCTTCACGATGGTGCCGAGCAGCGTCCCTGACGGACGGCCGGCGAGCTCACGGGTACCGGTGACCCCGAAGGCCGGGCCGGGGTAGCGCTCGGCGAAGGCGTCCGGCAGGTCGAGGTCGACCAGCTTCACCCCACCCACCTCGCGGCTCTCGAAGAGGTTGCCGGCCACCGCGGTCATCAGGTTGGGCAGCGAGGGTCCGAAGTTGTCCAGCGGGAAGTCGATCGCGACCCGCGCCCGCTTCGCCTGCGACCAGTCGCCGGAGGTTCCGGGCAGCGGGGGGAGTCCGCTGGATTCCAGTTCCTCGATCCCGGCCACCCGCGCGGCGAACCTGGCCTTGAGCTCCGCGGTCTCCCGTGCGACGGCGACAAAGGTGCCGCTCGACTGCTCGTTGGCGAGCGCGGCCGCCGCCTGCTCCAGCGGCAGGGCGGTCTCCAGCAGATAGGTTGCTCGAACGTCCATGATCACCTCGAGAGATTCAGCCAGACCGACATCTCCGACGGTCCCCGATTGGCCCAGCAGGCGTACGGGATCAGGGCGATCTCCAGCTCGCTCGGCGGATCCGTGGGCAGTTCGTCGTAGAGCCGGTCGGGACGGGCAGGTTCCGGGGCGAGCCGGGCTCGCAGCGCCAGGGCCGGCAGCGCGGGGCTGGCGGCGGGGAGGCTGACCGGGCGAACCTCGGCATCGTGGGGGACGAGCACCCGCTCGACGGTCGCGCCGGCCGGCAGCTCGTGCGATTCCAGGCAGTGGACCACTGGGCCGCGGACCAGGGCGACCTGGTTGGCGAGTTCCTCGGCGAGCCGGTGCCCGACCAGCTTGCGGATCCGTAGCGGGAGCACCAGCCGGAGTTCGTCACCGCTGTGCCAGGTGCGGTCGACCACGGCGTAGCCCGCCTCGAAGCTGTCCACCGGTACCCGGTTGACCTCGACGGTCGCCCCCTCGGCCCAGCCGGGGATCCGCACCCGGAGCACCATCGGGGTCGGCGAGGCGGCGGTCACCACGATGCCGACCTCACCGCTCACCGGGAAGTCGGTGCGCTGGGTGAGCACGACCCGGGTGCCGTCGATCTCCACCTCGGAGGTGGACGCCATGAACTGGTGCACCCACACCTGGTTGCCCCGCGCCGCATAGGCCAGGTAGGGAAGTTCGGCCAGCACCCGGGCGATGTTCGGCGGGCAGCAGAAGCAGCTCATCCACTCCTGCCGAAGACGGGCGTCCGAGGGCGGTGGCGTTGGCACCGGGTCGAGCGCGGTGTCCCCGGGGCGCCGCAGCGGGTAGGGCAGGTCGCGTACCTGACGCAGTGCGTTGGTGTAGAAGTAGCTGCGGCCGTCCAGCCCGATCGAGGCCAGCAGGCCGTTGTGCAGGATCTGCTCGATCACGTCGGCGTACCGGCCCTCACCGGTCAGCACCAGCATCCGCCAACTCCACAGCACCATGCCGATCGCCGCGCAGGTCTCGTTGTGGGCGGTGGTGTTGGGCAGTTGGTAGGCCCGGCCGTAGGCCTGGTGGACGCGGGTGAGCTGCGACTGTTCGGGGGTGCCGTCCGGGGAGGCTCCGTCGTAGAGAGCGCCGCACCCACCCGTAACGTGCAGCTTGGTGTCGACCACATCGCGCCACAGCGCTTCGAGCAGGCCGAGTAGTTCGGAATCCCCGGTCTCCGCGACCACGTCCGCCACCCCGGCGTAGAGGTAGTTGGCGCGGACGGCGTGGCCGACCGCCTGGCGCTGTTCCCGCAGCGGCACCCGGTCCTGGTTGTCGTCGCCGAGGTTCTCGACCCGGTCCCGCAGGTCGAGCAGATCGGTCGCCAACTGCAGGTAGGCCCGGTCGCCGGTGGTCCGGTAGAGCTCGATCACGCCCATGTAGTGGGAGGGGCAGATGGCGCTGCGGGCGATCAACCCGGGACGTTCGGCGACCAGGTCGCGGAGGTAGTCGGCGGCTCGGATGCCGGCCTCCAGCAGATCCCGTTTCCCGGTGATCCGGGCGCGGACGCACCCGGCCGTCATCAGGTGACCCAGGTTGTAGGTCTCGAAGTTGAGCCGGTCGTCCAGCGCCTGGGCGCCACCGCTGTGCCGGCGCTTGATCTGGGTCTGGGTGTGCAGGTAGCCGTCCTGCTGCTGGGTCCGGACGATGGTCGCCACCGCCTGCTCGACCCGGGCTGCCAGCGCCGGGTCGTCCCGCTCGGCGAGGGCGACCGTGGCCGCCTCCAGCCACTTGTAGAAGTCGCCGTCCATGAACGGCGGGCCGCAGTGTTCGCCCTCGGCCTCGCCCAGCGCGACCCGGAAGTTCTGGTAGGCGTGCGAGACCTCGGGGTCGAACAGCTGATCGCCCATCGCCGGGATGGTGACGTCGATGCTGCGGGCGTGGACATCGCCCCAGAACCCACCGTCGATCCGTACCCGGCCCGCGCTCAGGCTGCCCATCCGGGCGTGCGGGCTGTGGCTGGTGTCGGTGAACATCGCTTCCTTTCGTGCGGCGCGGGGCGCCTAGTTCATGAACATGCCGCCGTCGATGTTCAGCGCCTGCCCGGTGATGTACGACCCCGCATCGGAGGCCAGGAAGAGGATCGCGTTGGCGACGTCCGCCTTGCTCGCCGCGCGGCCCATCGGGATCTCGGAGATCCACTCGGCGATCAGCTCGCCGGGGGCGTAGTCACCGAGCAGCCGGCCCCACTCGGCGTCGTTGTAGGCCCACATGTCGGTCTGGACGATGCCGGGGCAGTAGGCGTTGACCCGGATGTTGTCGCGGGCGAGATCCTTGGCCAGCGACTGCGTCATGCCGACCACGCCGAACTTCGAGGCGGCGTAGCCGGGGGTGTAGATGAAGCCCTGCCTGGCCTGTCCCGACGCGGCATTGATGATCGCGCCGCCACCCGCCGCGCGCAACAGCGGGACGGCCTCGCGACTGGTCAGGAATGCCCCGGTGGTGTTGACGTGCAGGACGCGGTTGAAGTCCTCGACCGAGGTCTGGTCCAGCGGGGCGATGGTGATGATGCCGGCGTTGTTGACCAGGACATCCAGGCTGCCCCAGCGTTGCGCCAGACCAGCGAACAGTGCGGTGACCTCGGCTTCGTCGGTGATGTCCGCGATCGCGGCCGACACCGTCAGCCCTGATGCGGCCAGGCCGGCGGCGGAGTCGGTCACCTTCTCCGACCGGTCGACCAGCAGCACCTCGGCACCGGATTCGGCGAACGCCTCCCCCACCGCCAGGCCGATGCCGGCGGCCGCACCGGTCACCACCACCCGCCTGCCCGCGAAGTGGCCGGCGAAGATGCCTGATGCCGTGGTCATGGGTTGCTCCTCTCGTGGAAACGGTCGGCGGCTCGGCAACCGAGGTTGCCGGCCGGCGTCCGGCTCAGCCCTTGACCGAGCCTGCCGCCAGGCCGGTGATGATCTGCCGGTTGAGGAAGATGTACACGAACAGCACGATCAGGATGTTGATGCTGATCGCGGCGAACAGCGGCCCGTACTGCGTCGAACCGTACTCGTCGGAGAACGACAGCAGGCCCACCTGGATGGTCGCCAAGCTGCTGCGGGTGGTGAAGGTCAGCGCGATCAGCAGGTCGTTCCAGACCGAGAAGAACTCGATCATCCCGACGGTCAGGATGGCGTTGCGCATCATCGGCAGCCCGATCACGAAGAACGCCCGGAGCATGCTCACCCCGTCCACCGTCGCAGCCTCGAAGATCTCCCGTGGGATGGAACGGAAGTAGGTGGCCATCAGGAAGGTGGCGAACGGGATGCCCATCGCGACGTAGGTGATGATCAGCGGCCACAGGGTGTTGGTCAGCCCGACCTGGAAGTAGACGATGAACAACGGCACCAGGATCATCTGCCCGGGCACCATGATCCCGGCCAGGATGAACAGCAGGATCGAGTTGCGTCCCTTGAAGACCATGACCTCCAGGACGTAGCCCGCCGCAATGCTGAACAGCAGGATGAAGAACAGGGACGGCAGCGTGACGGCCAGCGAGTTGCCGTACATCCCCAGCAGGTTCGCCTCGGTGAGGGCGATCCGCCAGTTCTCGAAGTTGAACGACTCCGGCAGCGCCCAGGAAGGGTTGGAGAAGAACTCGGTCTGGGTCTTGAAGGAGCCCAGCAGGATCCATACCTGCGGGTAGAGCACCACCACCAGCAGCAGGCCGATGCCCACCCAGGAGAACACCTTGCCGGCGCGCATCCGGAAGCGCAGCGAGTTGAGCATCGGTCAGCCCTCCGTGACGTCGCGCTGCTGGGAGCGGAACACCGCCAGGGTGAACACCAGGCAGAGCACGGTCAGCACGATCGCGATGGTGCTGCCGTAGCCGTACTCGGCGTACTGGAAGGCGGTCTGGTACATGAACATGGTCAGCGGCCTGGTCTCGACCCCAGGCCCGCCACCGTTCAGGGCGAGCAGGCCGTCGAACACCTTCAGCGTCGCGTTCAGGCTGAAGATCACCGACGAGAGCAGGATCGGCAGCGACAGCGGAAGGACGATGTGCCGCACCAGCCGGAGCCCGCCGGCGCCGTCGATCCGGGCCGACTCGATCACATCGGGCGGGATGTCGATCAGCCCGGCGTAGAGCAGGATGGCGTAGAAGCCCATCGCCCGCCACAGCTCCATGAAGACCGCGACACCGAACGTCCCCGGCCCGCTGGCGAAGAACTCGACGCTCGGCTGACCGAAGAGATTGAGGATCGAGTTCACCGGCCCCTGGTTGTCCCCCACCGCGAAGAAGGAGCGGAACAGCAGGGCCACCGCGACGGTCGGCAGGATGGTGGGGAAGAAGACGACGGTGCGGACGAAGGCCGAGGCCTTCTGCAGCACGAACACGTAGAGCAGCGCCAGCAGGTAGCCCAGCAACACCTGCCCGATGGTCACCACCACGGCGTAGGTCAGGGTGACCTGGACCGCCTTCCAGCCCTCCGGATCGGCCATGAAGGTGGCGAAGTTCTCCCCACCCACGTACTCGAAGCCGCGCAGCGGGTTGCCCTCGAAGAAGGCGAGCCCGAAGGACCACGCCACCGGGACGATCTTCAGCAGGACATAGACCGCCAGGGCGGGCGTCAGCAGCAGGAAGATCGCCTTCTTGTCGGCCAGGACCTTTCTCATGCCATCACTTTCTCGCTACGACGGACGGACGCCGGGACGGCCCGGAGGTTGGGGTGGGGGGGCCAACGCCACCCACCCCCCCGGCGCCA
>JAEXCA010000184.1 GCA_023393755.1 Actinomycetes bacterium
GGGGTGGCCTGCACCGACGCTCTCGAGCTGGGCGTCGACATCGCCGGCATGGACGCGGTGATCAGCTGCGGCTTCCCCGGCACGCTGGCCTCGCTGTGGCAGCAGGCCGGCCCTGGCGGGGCGCCCCGCCCCCCCCCCCCACGGCCGGCCTGCTGCCACAGCGAGGCCAGCGTGCCGGGGAAGCCGCAGCTGATCACCGCGTCCATGCCGGCGATGTCGACGCCCAGCTCGAGAGCGTTGGTGCAGGCCACCCCGCGCAACTCGCCGGTCTGCAGGCCGCGTTCGATGGTCCGGCGATCCTCGGCCAGGTAGCCGGCGCGGTAGGACGAGATCGTGGCCGTATCGCCGAGGTGCTGTTGGGCGCGTCGCGCCACCAGCTCGGCCTGCACCCGCGAAGTGGTGAAGGCGAGGGTCTGCCGGCCTTCCGCGACCAGCCGGCTGAGCAGCATGGCGGCTTCGGCGTGGGCATCCTCCTCCGGTTGCCAGAGGCAGAAGTCCAGGGCTGGACGGCGGGAGGTGTCGGTCTCCACCGCCACCGCCTCCGCCACGCCCGCGAGGGAGAGCAGGTGCGCCTGAGCTCCGGCGATGGTGGCCGAGCAGGAGACGAACACCGGGTCGGCGCCGTAGTGCCGCGCCAGCCGCCGCAACCGGCGCAGCACGGCGGACACCTGGGCGCCGAACACCCCGCGGTAGCGGTGCGCCTCGTCGATCACCACGTAGCGCAGGCTGCCCAGCAGCCGGCTGAACCGGGTGTGGTTGGGCAACACCGAACGGTGCACCATGTCCGGGTTGCTCAGGATCAACCCGGCGTAGTCGCGGGCGAACCGCCGTTCCGCCTCGTCCGAGTCCCCGTCCAGGGTGCTGAACCGGAAGCCCGGCAGCTCCAGGCTGCGGCAGGTGCGCCACTGGTCGTGCGCCAGGGCCTTGGTCGGTGCCAGGTAGAGGGCGGTGTGCCGGGGGGCGATCAACCCGTTGCCCGGCAGCGGACGGCCGAGCCGCCCGCCGACCAGGGCAGCCAGGGTGGGCATCAGGTAGGCCAGCGTCTTCCCGGACGCGGTGGGTGTCGCCAGCGCGACGTGCCGTCCGGCGAAGGCCTGTTCGGCAGCCTCCACCTGGTGCCGCCATGGCCGGGAGACACCGAGCCGACCGATCGCCTCGCGGATGGGCTCGTCCAGCCACTCCGGAAAGTCCGCGGTGACGCCGGGCGCCGCGGGTCGATGGTGGACATGGCGCACCCGCTGGTCGTCCCTCATCCACTCCGGCAGCGTCACGCGCCCAGCCTGCCACGCCATGACCGGCTCCCCAGGTTGGGACACAGTGGGCGAGTGTCACCGTCGCGTGGCAGGCTGGGACGATGCTGGAAGAGGCGGCGATCGAACGGCTGCGTGGCGACCTGATCGCCGCGGGCTATGCCCTGGACGCGGTCGCGGAGCGGCTGGGCGAGGCCGGGCTGGCCGGGCTGGGCCGCAACTCCAGCGTCGCCGCCGACCACGCCCTGGCCGGAGCGCAGGATCCGCAGGCGGCGGCGATCCGGTTGTGGCTGCTGCAGCAGCCGGTGGCGGCGAACCGGTTGGGTTGGCTCGACCTCCGCGCGCTGCGGGCCGCCGGCCTGCTGGAGGGGACGGACGTCCTCCGCGCCACGGTCGAGCTCAAGCCCTACGGCTCGGAGCGGCGGCAGGGCTGGATCTGCTCCGATCAGACTCCGCTGGACACCCGCAACGTCCGCCCGCGGCCCGACTTCGTGCTGGGCGCCTCGCCCGCGTCCACCACCCTCGCCCAGCTGGTGCCGCGGGTGCCGGTCGGTTCCGCGCTCGATCTGGGCACCGGCTGCGGCATCCAGGCGGTGCACCTGGCCGATCACGCCGAGCGGATCGTCGCCACCGACCTGAACCCCCGGGCGCTCGAACTCGCCCGGCTCACCCTCGGGCTCAACCGGATCGAAGCCGACCTGCGGCAGGGGTCGCTGTACGACCCGGTGGCTGGCGAAGGCTTCGACCTGGTGGTGACCAATCCGCCGTACGTCATGTCGCCGCCCGGCGGCGAACTGGTCTACCGCGAGGGCGGCTTCGAGGCCGACCGGCTGATGCGGGAGGTGGTGCGCGAGGTGCCGCTCAACCCGAACGGGCTGCTGGTGGTGCTGGGTAACTGGGCGGTGGTCGACGGCCGACCCTGGCAGGAGCGGGTGGCGGAATGGATCCCGCCCGGGCACGAGGCGCTGGTGCTGCAGCGCGAGGCGCTGGATCCGTTCGAGTACATCGAGATCTGGCTGGCCGACGCCGGGCTGGCCGCAACCGCCGACTACCTGCCCGGCTACCGCGAGTGGCTGGAGTACTTCCGCCGGCAGCGGATCACCGGGGTGGGCATGGGCTGGATCTTCGTCAGCAACTCCGGCGCCGGGCAACCGCAGGTGCGGCTGGAGGAGTGGCCGCACGCCGTCCATCAACCGGTGGCGGACGCGGTGCTCGCCCACTTCGCCGGCGGCAGGGTCGCCCGCTGGCCGGCCGAGCGGCTGCTGGCCGCCACCCTGCGACGTCCGGACACCCTGGTGCAGGAGACCATCGGAACCCCGGGCGCAGCCGACCCCGAACACATCGTGCTGCGCCAGTCCGCCGGGCTGGGGCGCGCCGCCGCAGTCGACACCGCCGTGGCGGCGGTGGTCGGTGCCTGCGACGGCGACCTGCCGCTGGGCCGGCTGCTGGACGCGGTCGCCCGGCTGCTGGACGTGGAACCCGTCGAGCTGGCGAGCGAGGTGATCGAGCGGCTGCGTCCGTTGCTGGCCGATGGCATGCTCGAGGTTCACAGCGATTCACAGCCTTCGCATAGCGATCGCCTTGGAACGCCGACGACACTGGAGGGCGAAACGACCAGGAGCGCGGATGGCTGAGCAGGACGAGACGCAGCGGATCGAACCGGTCGAGCCCACCCGGGTGCTCGATCCGGAGCCGACCGCGCGCTTCGACGTGCCGCCGCCACCGCCCCAGCG
>JAEXCA010000057.1 GCA_023393755.1 Actinomycetes bacterium
CCTCCCACCACACCCGGCCGGACGGAGAGAGCCCCACCGGTGGAGCAACTCGCACAACAGCTGATCAACGGCCTCAGCCTGGGCAGCATCTACGCCCTGATCGCGCTCGGCTACACGATGGTCTACGGCATCATCCAGCTGATCAACTTCGCCCACGGCGAGGTTTACATGGTCGGTGCCTACGTCGGCTACGCCTGCATGACCTTTCTGCAGCTGGGCTTCTTCGAGTCGTTGCTGATCGCCATGATGGCCTGCAGCGTCCTGGGCGTGGTGATCGAGCGGGTGGCCTACAAACCGCTACGGAACTCGACCCGAATAGCCGCGCTGATCACGGCGATCGGCGTCTCGCTGCTGCTGCAGTACACGATGATGGCCTTCGTCGGGGCGGACGTCCGCACCTACCCGCCGCTGCCGGGCTACCTCTCGGCCTCGTTCAATGTCGGTGGGGTGATGATCTCGGCCCAGTCGATCCTGATCATCGGCACCTCGGTGCTGCTGATGGTCGCCCTGCAGTTCATCGTCCACCGCACCCGGCTGGGGAAGGCGATGCGGGCGGTCTCGATGGACGCCGACGCCGCCCGGCTGATGGGCGTCAACGTCGACAACACGATCTCGTTCACCTTCATGCTCGGCTCGGCGCTGGCCGGCGCCGCGGGCGTCCTGGTGGGCGTCTACTACAACTCGATCAACCCGCTGATGGGGGTGCTGCCCGGCCTGAAGGCCTTCGTCGCGGCGGTCTTCGGCGGGATCGGGATCATCCCCGGCGCGCTGATCGGCGGCTACTTCATCGGCACCGCTGAAACCCTGGTCAGCGGCTACTTCAGCTCGCTGTTCAAGGACGCGGTGGTGTTCGGCATCCTGATCCTGGTGCTGATCTTCCGGCCCGCCGGGCTGCTCGGCAAGAACGTCCGGGAGAAGGTGTGATGACCCCGTTGGTCAGGACCCTCCTCACCCGCGGCCTGCCGCTGGTCGCGCTCTACGCGGTGGTGCTCGCCGGCCTCAACCTGGGGCTGATCGACGACTACCTGATGGCCACCATCGCCACCTTGTGCATCAACATCGTGCTGGCGGTCAGCCTCAACCTGATCACCGGCTTCACCGGTCAGTTCTCGCTGGGCCACGCCGGCTTCATGGCGATCGGTGCCTACGCCACCGGGCTGATCACGATCGCCGTCCCGACCGTGCCCGGCTTCATCGCCGGGCTGCTGGCCGGCGGTCTGATCTCGGCCCTGGTCGGCTTCCTGATCGGCCTGCCCACGCTGCGGCTGCGCGGCGACTACCTGGCGATCGCCACCCTCGGCCTGGCCGAGATCATCCGGATCCTGCTGAACAACCTGGAGTTCACCAACGGTGCGGCCGGGCTGGCGGGCATTCCGCAGCTGATGGACTGGAACTGGTTCTTCATCCTCACCGTCGGCTCGGTGATCCTGATCCGCAACTTCCTGCGCTCGCGGCACGGCCGGGACGCGATCGCCGTCCGCGAGGACGAGATCGCCGCGGAGTCGATCGGGGTCGACACCACCCGCGCCAAGGTGCTGTCGTTCACCGTCGGCGCCTTCTTCGGCGGTCTGGCCGGCGGCATGTACGCCTCGTACTTCTACTTCATCAAGCCCGACACCTTCGGCTTCCTGAAGTCGATCGACATCCTGGTGATCGTGGTGCTGGGCGGGCTGGGCAGCCTCTCCGGCTCGGTGATCGCGGCCATCCTGCTGGCGATCATCTCCACCGTGCTGCAGCAGTTCACCGCCGTCCGGATGATCCTGTACGCCCTGCTGCTGGTGGTCATCATGGTGTTCCGGCCGCAGGGCCTGATGGGTTCGCGGGAGGTCTCGCTGAAGATCTTCGGCAGGCTGTTCCAGCGCCGGGCGGCCGATCCGGCCAAGCAGGAGGCGGGCCGATGAGCGACATTCTGCGGATCGAGAAGCTGACCCGGAACTTCGGCGGGCTGGCAGCGGTCTCGAACGTCGACCTGAGGCTGGCCGAAGGTGAGCTGGTCGGCCTGATCGGCCCGAACGGAGCCGGCAAGACCACGGTCTTCAACCTGCTCACCGGGGTCTACCCGCCGTCGTCCGGGACGATCACCTTCACCCGCGACGGCAACGAGCTGTCGCTCGGCGGACGCAAGCCCAACGTGGTCTGCCGGGCGGGGGTGGGCCGCACCTTCCAGAACATCCGGCTGTTCAAGGACCTCACGGTGCTGGAGAACGTGGCGATCGCGCTGCAGCAGAACCACCGCTACTCCCTGGCGGCCTCCTTCTTCCGGTTGCCGCCGTTCGCCCGGACCGAGGAGGAGGTCCGGCAGGAGAGCCTGGCGCTGCTGACCCTGATGGGGCTGGCGGACTCCGCTGACGAGCAGGCCCGCAACCTGCCCTACGGCGACCAGCGCCACCTGGAGATCGCCCGGGCGCTGGCCACCAGGCCCACCCTGCTGCTGCTGGATGAGCCGGCGGCCGGCATGAACCCGGCCGAGACCGCCGAGCTGACCGGGCTGATCTCCCGGCTGCGCACCGAGTTCGGGCTGACCATCCTGCTGATCGAGCACGACATGAGCCTGGTGATGCGGATCTGCGAGCGGATCTACGTCCTCGACCACGGGGTGGTGATCGCCTCCGGCACGCCGGGCGAGGTCAGGGCCAATCCGCGGGTGATCGAGGCCTACCTGGGCGAGGAGGTCTAGATGTTCGAGATCAGGGACCTGAACGTCCACTTCGGCGGCATCCACGCCATCAAGGGCATCTCGCTACGGGTGGAGGCCGGCGAGATCGTCACCCTGATCGGCGCCAACGGCGCCGGCAAGACCACCACGCTGCGCACCGCGTCCGGGCTGAAGGCACCGACCAGCGGCTCGGTCCGGCTGGACGGCAGGGACGTCACCCGGGTGTCGGCCCAGCAGCGGGTGAACCTGGGGATGTCCCACGTTCCGGAGGGACGCCGGGTGTTCGCCCAGATGAGCGTGCTGGAGAACCTCGAGCTGGGCGCCTTCCTGCGCAAGGACCGGGGCAACCTCGCCGCCGACTTCGACACCGTCTACTCCCGGTTCCCGGTACTGGCCGACCGCCGCAAGCAGCTGGCCGGCACCCTCTCCGGCGGCGAGCAGCAGATGCTGGCGATGGGCCGGGCGCTGATGGCGCGGCCGAGGCTGCTGCTGCTGGACGAGCCGTCGATGGGTCTGGCGCCGCTGCTGGTGCAGGAGATCTTCGACATCGTGAAGAGCATCAACGCCACCGGGACGACGATCCTGCTGGTCGAGCAGAACGCCAACATGGCGCTGCAGGTGGCCGATCGGGCGTACGTGATGGAGACCGGCGCGATCGTGACCTCCGGTCCGGCCGACGAACTCTCCCAAACCGAGGACATCAAGCGGGCCTACCTGGGAGGCTAGTGCCATGTTCGTGAAGCTGCGGATGACGGCGCATCCGTTCACAGTGACGCCGGATACCACCCTGCCCCAGGCGATCGAGCTGATGGAGGCCAAGGGGGTCCGCCACCTGCCGGTGGTCAGCGAGGGCCGGGTGGTGGGCGTCCTGGCGCCCGGCGACATCGCGGCGGCCGGGCCGTCGCGGGCCACCACCTTCGCCGCCGGCGAGATCAACTACCTGCTGGCCAAGCTGAAGGTCGGCAAGGTGATGACCCGAGACCCGGTCACCATCTCGCCGGACGCCCTGCTGGAGGAGGCGGCGGTGCTGATGCGCGACCAGAAGGTCGAGATGCTGCCGGTGGTCGACGGCGACGACCTGGTCGGGGTGATCACCGAGAGCGCGATCCTGGACGCGTTCATCGAGATCCTGGGCTTCCGCGATCCGGGCACCCGGCTGACCGTGGACGCCACCGACGCCCCGGGGGTGCTCTCCCGGCTGGGTTCGGTCACCGCCAAGCACCGGGCCAACATCCAGCACCTGGCGGTCTACCGCGGCGAGGGTGACCGGAGCATCGTGGTGGTCGGCCTGAACACCCTCAACACCGACGAGATCGAGACCGATCTCGCCGCCGAGGGCTTCGTCGTGCTGTACAAGCTGCAGAACGACTGAGGGCGCTGGAGTCCGGGGTGTCGCCCGTCGCCATCGAGGTCATCGGCTACGTCGCCTCCTTCCTCATCGTCGTCTCGCTGGCGATGACCTCCGTCCTGCGGCTGCGGACGATCTCCCTGCTGGGCTCCATCGCCTACGTGGTCTACGGCGTCCTGCTGGGCGCCTGGCCGATCGTGATCGCAAACGGGATCATCGCCGGCCTGAATGTCTGGAACATCTACCGGGAGCTGACCTCCCGGAAGGATCTGGGAGTGTCGCCGATCGCGATCGACGCGCCCTACCTGGCGGACTTCCTGCAGGCGCACCAGCCCGACATCGACAGGTTCCAGCCCGGCATCCGACCCGAGCCCGGGGACCGGGCCTGGCTGCTGTTGCGGGACGGCCTGCCGGCGGGCGCGCTGATCGGCCGGATCTCCGGTTCCCAGCTCAAGGTGAAGCTGGACTACGTCCGTCCGCCCTACCGCGATTCCAGGTTGGGCTCCTGGCTGTTCGCCGACGGCTTCGGCAGGCTGGGGCTGTCCGGGATCAGCCGGATCGTCGCCAACCCGGGCACGCCGGAGCACCGGCGCTACCTGCTCGGGATCGGCTTCGCCGAGCAGGACGGGGAACTGGTTCGGCCGGCCTGAGCCCGGGGGAACGGCCGGCTACAGCCCCAGGACGGTGCGCAGTTCGGCCTTGATCAGCTCCAGGCGTTCGGCGGCCTGCTGCCTCACCTGCGGCAGCTGGGCGACCTCGGCCACCGGGGCGATCACCTCCAGGTAGCACTTCAGCTTGGGTTCGGTCCCGGACGGCCGGACGATGACGCGATCGCCCGCCTCGGTGGCGATCCGGACGCCGTCGGTCGGCGGCAGCCCCTGGTAGCCGGCCGAGAGATCCTCGTAGGAGGTCACCCGGGCGCCGGCCAGGGTGGCCGGCGGGTTCTCCCGCAGCCGGTCCAGCGCCTGGCCGATCAGCGAGAGGTCGGCCACCCGGAAGGTCAGCGGGCTGGTGGCATGCAGACCGTGACGGACGGCCAGGTCGGCCAGCTGGTCGTCCAGGCTGCGGCCCTCGGCCTTGAGTCGGGACGCGAGCTCGCAGGTCTTCACCGCGGCGCTGATCCCGTCCTTGTCGCGCACCACTGTCGGATTGACGCAGTAGCCGATCGCCTCCTCGAAGCCGAAGACCAGGCCGGGTGCGCGGGAGATCCACTTGAACCCGGTCAGCGTCTCGGCGCCGCGCACGCCGTGGGCGTCCGCGATCCGGCCGAGCAGGGAGGAGGACACGATCGACCGGGCGAGGGTCGCGTGCGGGTTGCCCTGGTGGGCGGCCGCGGCCTGTTCGCCGAGCAGGGCGCCGAGTTCGTCGCCGCTGAGCTGCCGCCAGCCGTCGCCGGCCGGCACCGCCACCGAGCAGCGGTCGGCGTCCGGATCCAGGGCGACGATCAGGTCGGCGCCCGTCGTGGTCGCCGTGGCGATCGCCAGGTCGAGCGCGCCGGGCTCCTCGGGGGTCGGGTAGGCGACGGTGGGGAAGTCGGGGTCGGGCTCGATCTGTTCGGCCACGGGAGTGACGTCGTCGAAGCCCGCGGCGGCCAGGGTGCGCAGCGCGGTCGCCGCGCCGACGCCGTGCATCGCGGTGAGGACGATCCTCAGTGGCGCGCCGCCGGTCACCAGCGAGCTGGTGGCGGTGACGTAGTCGGCCACCACCTGCTCCGGGACGGCCTCCCAGCCCTGGTTGGCGACCGGGATCCCGCTGGCCGGTCCGGCGGCCAGGATCGCGGCGAAGATCCGGGCATCCATCGGGGGGACGATCTGGGCGCCCGCGCCCTCCGGCTCGGACATCCGGGCGCCGAGATACACCTTGTAGCCGTTGTCCGCCGGGGGGTTGTGGGAGGCCGTGACCATCACGCCGGCGTCGGCGTCCAGGGCGTTGACCGCGAAGGCCAGCAGGGGAGTGGGCAGGGTGGTCGGCATCAGCCAGACCCGGCCGCCGGCCGCCACCGCGACGGCGGCGACGGTTTGGGCGAACTCGTCCGAGCGGTGTCGGGCGTCGTAGCCGACGACCAGCCGGAAGCCCTCGCCGAGGTCGTCCCGCAGCACCCGGCACAGGCCGGCCGTGGCGGTGGTCACCACGGCGGTGTTCATCCGGTTGGGTCCGGCGCCGATCGCGCCCCGCAGGCCGGCCGTGCCGAAGGTGAGCTGGCCGTTCATCCGATCCGCCAGCTCGGCCACCGCCGCGCGTTCGCCGGAGTTGGCGACGCCGATCAGGGCGGTCAGCTCGGCGCGGTCGCGAGGATCGGGATCGTCAGCCACCCAGGCTCGGGCACGTTCCAGGACTTCGTTCATCACTACCTCCAGCGTCTCGACCAACGCACGTCACGCTAACCGAATTTCTCCTGCGCCGCGGGGCTATCGCCGCGGGGCGGCTGGCGGCATACTCGCGGAATGGGCCGTGAACTGGAGTCAGCCACCTTCACCCGCGAGCAGCGACAGCTGTACCGCGACAAGGTGAAAGCCTGCCTGGACGTGTTCGAGCAGATGCTCGCGACCAGGTCCTTCGAGTTCGACGAGCCGATGATCGGGATGGAGATCGAGCTCAACCTGGTGGACGCCGACTACCAGCCGAGGATGGACAACGCCGAGGTGCTGGCCGCGATCGCCGACCCGGAGTACCAGACCGAACTGGCCCAGTTCAACATCGAGTTCAACGTCGCTCCCCGTCCGATCGGCGATGCCAGCGTGGCGCAGCTCGAGGAGAACCTGCGGGCGTCGCTGAACCAGGCCGAGCAGCGGTGCGCCGAGGTCGGCTCGCACATCGTGATGATCGGCATCCTGCCCACCGTCATGCCGGAGACCTTCGACGGCGAGTGGATGAGCGCCAACGCCCGCTACCAGGCGCTCAACGACGCCTTCCTGGCGGCACGCGGGGAGAACATCCACCTCGACATCACCGGCCGGTCGGGCGAGCGGCTGCTGCGCTACGCGGATTCGCTCGCGCCGGAGTCGGCCTGCACCTCGATGCAACTGCACCTGCAGGTGCGGCCCTACGAGTTCGCGTCCTACTGGAACGCGGCGCAGGTGCTGGCCGGCTCCCAGCTGGCGCTGGGGGCGAACAGCCCCTACTTCATGGGCCACGAGCTGTGGGCCGAGACCCGGATCGAGCTGTTCACCCAGGCCGCCGACACCCGCCCGGAGGAACTGCGGAACCAGGGGGTCCGGCCGCGGGTGTTCTTCGGCGACCGCTGGATCACGTCCATCTTCGACCTGTTCGAGGAGAACGCGCTCTACTTCCCGGCGCTGCTGCCCGAGTTGGACGACGAGGATCCCCAGGAGGCGTTCCGGGCCGGCCGGGCGCCCAAGCTCGCCGAGATGAGGCTGCACAACGGCACGATCTACCGCTGGAACCGCCCGATCTACGACATCGTCGCCGGGCGTCCGCATCTGCGGGTGGAGAACCGGGTGCTGCCGGCCGGGCCGACCATCGTCGACACCCTGGCGAACGCCGCCTTCTACTACGGGGCGGTGCGGGCGCTGGTGGCCGACGACCGTCCGGTGTGGAGCCGGATGTCGTTCGCGACCGCGGCGGAGAACTTCGCCGCCGGGGCGCGGGATGGCATCGACGCGCTGCAGTTCTGGCCGGGCAGGGGCGAGATCCCGGCCAGCGAGTTGGTGCTGCGCGAACTGCTGCCGATGGCGTACGAGGGGCTCGCGGCGTGGGGGGTCGATTCCGCTGTGAGCGACCGGCTGCTCGAGGTCATCGAGGGACGCTGCCTGACCGGTCAGAACGGCGCCGACTGGCAGGTGGCCACCGTCCGGGCGTTCGAGGCCCGGGGCCTGAGCCGGAGCGACGCCCTGCGGGAGATGGTCGCCCTGTACTCGGCGAACATGCACAGCAACGAGCCGGTGCACACCTGGGAGCTGCCGGAGTAGGAGGTGTGGACCGGACGCTCCCTGGGGCCTCGCGGCCACCGTCGAGGCTGTGGTAGCCGATGGACGATCCCTGAGGTCGGCCGTAGACCGAGTCTCGAAGGGTCGTCCGACGCTCAGGCGTCCAGCCGGTGGTAGCCGTAGAGGTCGTCCATCGTGCCGTTGACCCAGAGCCTGTCACCCTCCGGGGCGTCCACCAGCAGGGTGCGGTTGTACGCCTCGTCGATCACGGACGCACCGAAGCCGGCCCGGCTCAGCCGCTCGGCCAGGTCTTCCAGGTCGCCGGTGTACTCCAGGCTCAGGTCGATCTTGACCTCGTCGTGCTGGTGGAGTGCCGCCAGTCCGCCGCCGTCCGCGGTGAAGTCGATCCAGCCGCCGCCCTCGGCCGCGATCCGCGGCTGCAGGCCGATCGCCTCCAGGATCCGGCGCGGCTCGTCCAGGTCGGGTTGGTACCAGATCGGCTGGACGGCCAGCAGCCCGGTGTCGGCCCGCCTGGCGCCGCCGGAGACGGTGATGGTCGCTCCGGAGGCGGCCGTGACGACGAGCATGCGACCGATGTCGTCCAGGAGCCTGGTGGTGACGGCGAAGCCCGCTGAGCCCAGCCGCGACTCCACCGCGTCCAGATCGTCGCTGAGCAGGTGGAGGTCGGTTCGTCCCGCGTGGTCGTCGTCCGGCGCGGCGTGGTGAACGGCCAGGATTCCGCGTCCGTCGAACTCCGACCACTGCGGGTTCGGCGGAAAGGCCGGCCGGAAGCCCAGAAGCTGGGCGAGGCGGTGCCATTCGCCCTGGTGCGGGGTGTAGCGGATGGGCTGAACGGTGATCATCGGTCTGCCTCCTCGGCGTCCAGGTAGTGGGCCAGGGCCTTCTCGACCAGCGCTGACAGGGACAGATCCTCATCGATCGCCCGGTGCTTCACCCGCCGGATCAGGGGAGCGGGAAGATAGACGTTGAACTGTGTCTTGGGCTCGCCGGTTTGCTGGTTTGACATCATGCTAGCAATTTAGCTCGCTGCGACGCGATTGCCAAGAGCTGGTTGTCAGGGCAGGCGTTTCGTGGAAGCGTTCGTTGACGTGATTCTCCCGCGCGGCGTGCTCTTCGATCTGGACGGCACGCTGCTGGATCACCGCGGCGCTGCGGATGCGGCCGTCCGTGAGTGGGCTGTGCGCATCCTGGGTGTGTCGCTGGATGCGGTCGATGCTGTGGAACGTTGGCGGCTGCTGGAAGAGCGCTACTTCGCGATGTTCGAGCGACGGGAATGCACGTTCCAGGAGCAGCGTCGCTCGCGGGTGCGCGCCTTTGCGCCAGTCCTCGCCGCACTCGAGGACGAGGCCGCTGACGAACTGTTCGTCGGCTATCAGGAGCTCTATCGGTGTAGCTGGCGCGCGGTCGTCGGGGCCGCGGAGATCGTGTCCCGGGCGTTCGCGGCAGGGTGTTGCGTCGGTGTCCTGACCAATGGTGACGAGTCGCAGCAGCGGGACAAGCTGGCTGCGATCGGGCTTCTTGTGCCGGGGCTTCGGCTGTTCGCATCGTCGGCGATGGGTTGTGCCAAGCCAGACCTCAGGGCCTTCGAGCGGGCGTGCTCGGGCCTGGGGACGAGCCCGCGGGAGACCGTCATGATCGGCGACGACTATGCCAAGGACATCGCTCCCGCACGCGCGGCGGGTCTTCGTGCCTTCCAGCTGACCGAGGGCGTGACGCTCGGGGAGATCGCTGACGACCTGTTTGGCGCGGCGTGACTCCTCAGCCGCCATGGCGGTGGCGGCAGGCTTCCATCGGCGATCGGACGGGCCATTCTTGACTCTCTCAATACCCCCTGGGGTATAGTTGGGAGCAAGCGGGCGAAAGGACGAGTCAGGTATGTGCCGAGCGGTTGAGTGCCGGATCTGTGGAAAGACCACCTGGGCCGGCTGCGGTCAGCACGTGGCCTCGGTGAAGGCCGGCGTGCCCGCGGGCCAGTGGTGCGGTGGCAAGCACACCCAGGCGCAGCTCGACGCCGCCCAGGCGGATCAGAAGGGCTTCCTCGCCCGGCTGCTCGGGCGCTGACCGTAGGCTGCCACATCGACTGGGCCAGGGGGCGCCTCAGTCGATGTGGTACGGGTCGCAGTAGACCTGCCAGTCCAGCGGGGTGTCGAGATCCAGGTTGCCGCCCGGAGGAATGCGCGCTGTGCGTCGTCGACCCGCGAGGTGTCCTCGTGGGATTCCTCGGCGCGCATCGCGTGCTCGCGGGCGTCAAGGAAGGCGGTCTCGCCCCCGCCCTGGCTGGGTGGAGCGGCCCGGTCGATCGCCGCGGTCGGGATTCCGCCGAAGCTCTCCGGGTCGCCGCGGGGCCGTGCATGACCATCGCGTCGTAGTAGGCGAACTGGACCAGCGCGCCAAGTCCGTCGGCCGTGGCCGGGCTACCGCCTCAGCGCTGCGAGCGATCGGACGGACGCGGCCGGTTGGCGCGCTGGAGCTTCAGTTGGTTGATTTCGGACAGGTTCTTGGTCAACTCGAAGTTCACCCAGGAGGCGGCAAACCAGAACGGACGGGGCTCCGGCATCAACCCTGGGACGGGTAGGTCCAGATCGTGTCGGGTGAGGATGCCGCGCCACCGGTCGTGCGTTGCGACGATCCCGTCGGCCGAGCCGGACCACACCACCTCGTCCGGCTTCCTTGCCGGGCGACCTTCCGTCGCATCGCAGGCGTTGTTCCACCACCACTCGATGTGCCACAGCAACCAGCCGACGGTGGCGTCCGGGAGCGGCGGATGCTCCTCGTCGGGCCAGTCGGCCAGCCAGCCGTCCTCGGTCGAATGGACGGTGATGGTGTGGGCGGACGGCTCCCACAACGCCAGTTCCCGATCGACCTCACCGATCACGAACCGGGTGGCGAAGTCCCAGGCCAGGGCGAGCTGACTCAATAGGAGCTGTCGCATGGCCGCAGGCTTTCACGCCCTTACGACACGAGCAAGCCGCCGGTCCGTCAGGGCGGCTCGCCGGGATCGGCCGTCAGGGAGACGGGGAAGCCGCCACTAAGGTCTGTCGGCATCGCGCGCTGGCGCGATTGCAGGCGTTCTGGTCGCCGACGGTGCGTCCATCTATCGTGGGGGCGTGGTGACGGGAATGCGGATCGCGCTGGTCCAGATGCTCGTGGTCGCCGGTGATGTGGCCGGCAACCTGGCGCGCGCGGCGGAGCGGACCGTGCAGGCGGCGGCGCGTGGCGCCGATCTGGTCGTCCTTCCGGAGTGCCTCGACGTCGGCTGGACCGACAGCCGGGCACGGGAGCTGGCCGAGCCGATCCCGGGGCCGAGCAGCGACGTGCTCTGCGCGGCAGCGCGGGAGAACCGGATCTGGCTGGCCGCCGGCCTCACCGAGCAGGATGGTGACAAGGTGAGGAATGCCGCGATCCTGATCGACCGCACGGGCGCCATCCGCGTCCGGCATCGCAAGATCAACGAACTGGCCTTCGCCCGGGCCCTCTACACCCCGGGTGAGGAACTGCGGGTCGTGGACACCGAGTTCGGGCGGATCGGCCTCAACATCTGCGCGGACAACTACGTCGACTCCCTCCACCTCGCCACCGCCCAGATCGCGATGGGGGCGCGGATGATCGTCTCGCCGTCCTCCTGGGCGGTGCCGCCGGGCCACGACGATGCGGTCACCCCCTATGTGGAATGGGAGGAGCCCTATCGCACCCTGGGGCAGCGGCACGGGGTCGCCGTGGTCGGCGTCAGCAATGTCGGCCCGGTGGTGACGGGGGAGTGGGCCGGCTGGTCGTGCATCGGACGTTCGCTGGCGACCGACCCGCGCGGCGAGATCCTGGCAAAAGGGTCCTACGGCGTCGACGCCGATGAACTGCTCGTGGTGGATCTCGAACTGCCCGACCGGGCGGCGGCCCCGGGCTCCCGGGCGGCGGGTTTCACCAGCTGAGCCTGGTTCTGGGACGACCTCAACTACTGGGCTGACAAGGACCGCGCCACCTACCGGAAGGTCCGGGCACTGCTGAAGGAGATCCTGCGCACCCCCTTCGACGGGAACCGGCAAGCCGGAACCGCTGAAGTACCAGCTCGGCAACGTCTGGTCGCGCCGGATCACCCAGGAACACCGGCTGGTACATGCGGTCGAGGACAGCCAGATAGTCGTGCTGGCCGCACGATTCCACTATGGCGACTGACGTCGAGCGCGGACTCCGGGCACCGAACCGCCAGAATGGGTCCATGACCCCGCCTCTGTCTCCCAGGATCCTGCTGCTCGACATCGACGGCACGCTGGTCAACTACGGCACCCAGTTGCCGGCGAGCGCGGCTGCGGCCGTCCGGCAGGCGAGGGCGAACGGGCACCGGGTGTACCTTTGCACCGGGCGCGCCCGTGCCGAGATCTACCCCGAACTGTGGGAACTGGGTGTCGACGGGATGATCGGCGGCAACGGCAGCTATGTCGAACACGACGGCCAGGTGGTCCACCACCAGGTGCTGGACGCCGAGGTGGTGGACCGTGCCCTGGCCTGGCTGGACGCGCAGCGGCTGGGCTATTTCGTCGAATGCAACTCCGGCCTGTTCGCCAGCGACGACTTCCCGGTGAAGGCAGCGTCCATCTACGGCGAGCCGGACGCGGCGAGCATCACCCGGATCGTGAGCATGATCCCGGTCCTGGTCTACCGCCGACCCGCACCGCGCGACGACGTGAACAAGATCAGCTTCGTGCTGGAGCCGGAGGTCGACCTGGAGCAGCTCGCCCGGGACTTCGCCGGCGAGGCGGCAATCAGCACCTGGACGGCGACCGGCCGGCGCCAGGAGTTCGGCGAGTTCGGACAGTTGGGCGTGCACAAGGGCGTCGCGGTCCGCCGGCTGGCCGAGCACCTCGGCGTCAGCACGGCGGAGATGATCGGGTTCGGCGACGCCCTGCCCGATCTGGAGTTGCTGCAGACCTGTGGCACCGCGGTGGCGATGGGTGGCGCGCCCCCCGAACTGGTCGCCGTTGCCGACCTGGTGACCGATCACGTGGACGACGACGGCCTGGCGAACGCCTTCGCCCGGCTGGGGTTGATCCAGGCTCGCTGAGGACGCTTGGACACTCCCGGTCGGCAACGGCTACGGTGGCCCCGGAACGCGTTCGGGGCGGTAGCTCAGCCGGTCAGAGCAGGGGACTCATAATCCCTGGGTCGCGGGTTCGAGCCCCGCCCGCCCCACAATTTCAGACGTACTAGAACCGCTGACATCGGAAGACACGGGTGTTGGCGCGAAGGCGGCGAACGGCTCGGCGAGTCGGATCGTCGCCTTTTCGTCTTCGCTGAGGTC
The DNA here is from genome assembly GCA_023393755.1 of Actinomycetes bacterium. GTDB lineage: Bacteria > Actinomycetota > Actinomycetes > Propionibacteriales > Propionibacteriaceae > Propionicimonas. The sequence goes on from JAEXCA010000057.1 coordinate 13,206, forward strand.
GATGCCGTTGGTGAAGGTCTGGTTGGCGAGGCGCTTGCCTTGGTCGTCAGTGCGGGCGTAGAGGGTGGCGCAGTCGATGAGCAGGCTGAGCGCGGTGCTGAGTTGCTTGCGTGAACCTTCGTGGTAGTCGTGCTCGGTGGCGAGCTTGCGGTCGATGTCCGCTAAGCCGGTGCGGATGCGGTCTTGATGCCGCTTCAACGTTGGCAAGTCGATCGCGTCGGCGAAGTGCGCGGACAGCAGCTTGTCACTCTCGGCTTCGAGCCCGGCTCGGTTCGCTGTGAGGTCGGCGAACTCCTGATCCCTACCGGCGCTCCGCTCATCGAACGCGGAATCGACCTCGGCAGCGAGGTGACGGTAGTCGTCCTCGCCGATCGTGATGTCACGGTACGGGTCCTCGACCAGACGCTCAGCAACCTGGACGGGCACAGCGCGGCGGGTACAGGTGGTCTCTTCGCGGCGCGGCCGGAGCAGATGAAGTAGGCGTAGGTGGTGCCGCGCGGGTTCGTCGCGAAGTCCAGCAGCATCCGCGAGCCGCAACTGCCGCAGTGCAGCAGCCCTTTGAGGTGGTGGGCGTGCTGGACGTGCCGGGTCATCTTGGCGTTGCTGCCTTCAGTAGCGATTGCACTTGATCGAACAGTGCGGGCCCGATGAGCGGTTCGTGCGCGCCGGGATGCAGGGCTCGCTTGGACGCTCGTTGCCCTTGTGCGGGATCGCAGCCGCAATGAGTACGACCCGGGGGAACCGAAGTTCGAGCGGCTCCGCCAACACGCAAGGAGTCTGCACGAGGCCCTCGAACGTCGCTCGGAGGGCGGCTAGCGCGGGGCTCGTGCCCGGTTGTGATCTGCAGTACGCGCTGCGTCTGGTTCGCTACGCGTCTGACTTGCCCAGGTTGCACCTTTCGCACAGCACCTGGAGGTTTGACAGGACGGTTTCTCCGCCCTTGCTGTACGGCACCACATGATCGATGTGAAGAACAACACCCGCCTCGCTTGCTGGGCTCCGCCCACACCCTGCGCAGGTGAATCCTGCCTCTTGAAGGACGCGCCAGCGAAGGCACAGGCCCGGTGTCTTTCCAGCGCGTCCTTGGGAGCTTGTCTTGGACGAAGCCGAGGTCGCGTTCGGACTGTCCCCTCGGGTATCGGGAACGCGCATGAGACGAGTGTATCGACCCGCTATTCAGGCACTCCTTGTCAGAGGTCGCAGGTAGCCTGAGAAAGCAGTAACCCCGGAGACATGCTCTCGCAGAGGCCTTCCGGGGTCTTCGTGAACCACGATATCACAGGAGGTGCGACAGTGGAGAGCCCGGGGAGCAGCACCTATGTGGCCAAGGTGGCCACCGCGCTCTCCGCCGAGCGGCTCAACCCCTACTTGCATGCGGCAAAAGGCGACCTCGCTGAGGCGGTTCGACTCTACGAGTGGAACCTTGCCGTCTCGGGTGCGTTCTACGAGGCGCTCGGCATCCTGGAAGTCGTGCTCCGCAACGCGCTGGGCGAGCAACTCGCTGCACACCACGGCACGTTGGCGGGTCACTGGTACGATAACCCTCTCGGGATCCTCTCTGTCCAAGCTGTCGACGACATCGCTGCGGCCCGGTACCGGGTGGCCAAGCTACGTCGTGGTGAGTCGCCGGGCCGTGTGATCGCCGAGTTGAACTTCGGCTTCTGGAAGTTCCTGCTTGCCAGGCGCTATGAAGCAACCCTCTGGACCGGGTACCTCCGCCACGCCTTCCCGAACCTCCGCCCACAGAACCGCGCCACCGTCCACAGCGCCCTGGACACGCTGCACACCCTCAGAAATCGGATCGCGCACCACGAGCCGATCCACAAACGTGATCTGAGTGCGAACATGCTCACCATCTATCGCGTGCTCGACTGGATCGATCCTGATGTTCGTGCTTGGGCCGTCAGCGTCTCACGCCTGCAACCGCTCATCATCGGTCGGCCGCGCTGAGCTCTGAAACTCGGCTCCGCCGTGTCTTCGCCCATACCGTGCCACGATGCACGCCAAACTGCTTCGTCAGCGTGGTGACGCTGACGCCGTTGGCGCGGGCTGTTCGCATAGCGTCCACTTCCTTGTCGGTCAGCCGTGTTCGAGCGCGTCTCCTTGGCTCTGCGGCGGCCCCGATCAGTGGGTCATCGGGCTTGCAGACAGGCTCAGCGGCCCCGTCAGTGCGTTGATTCCACGCGGAGACGAGCCGATCGACGCGCTGTCGCCTGTTCCCGTAGTGGTCGATGGAGTCCACCCCAAGCCCCCACCCCAAGTGTCCTTACGGGAACACTCGACATCACTAGTGCCCCATAGGTGAACAACCCCCCTGTCGAGAATGAGAGTCATTCCGTGTAGTCTCTGGTGTGACATCACCCCAGTTCTCTCGCTGCACGCTGCCCGAGCGCGCCCAGTGAACCGAAAGAAGAGCCGTATGCGCGATCTGATCCCCCTCCCCGTCGAATCTGTAGGCGCGCGCAGTAGGTCACGCAGTTGGCTGGCCCGTACGGCGGCGTTCGCTGTGGTCGCCGCCGGACTGTTGGTGCCGAACCTGCTCGGCGGCAGCGTCGCCCACGCGGCGGAGGGCCCCGCCCCGGCCCCGCACCAGTACCGGGTGCTGGAAACCGAGCACTCCGACACGATCGCCACCTTCTGGGACGACGGAGACTTCACCCTCGGCACGAAGGCGGACGTTGACGGGAACCTCGGGGTCCGTTTCCCCGCTGACGGCATCCTCGTCCACGTCAACGACCTCGCCCGCTACGACTCCTGGCCCGGCGCGGAGTTCGTCGCCCCGACCGGCTCGACCGTCTGGTTCGCACCCCAGACCCGCAAGGACGGCATGGTCTGGCCCGGGTTCTCCACCGAGTCCGTGCCCGGCGGCGTCCTGGACGGGCAGATCACCCTCACCCTGGATGACATGACCGGCCCCGGCGATGTCGAGGTATGGACCAACGACGCCTTCGGCGGCATCCAGGAGCGCCTGTGGTCCTCGGACGAGGACCACAAGTCCTTCTCCCGCCCCATCGGCACCCACATGCATGCCAACTGGGCCTTCACCCAGCCCGGCACCTACCAGCTCACCGTCACCGCCTCCGCGACCGCAGTGGGCGGCGGGACGGTCACCGACACCAAGACCTACACCTTCGTCGCCGGCCCGCTCGCGGAGCAGGTCATCACCAGCCTGGACGTGTACGCCCACGGCGACACCACCTTCACGGTCGGCGGCTCAGTCGAGCTGCATGCCACCGTCACCCCCGCCGCCGCTGAGGGGTATGTCGAGTTCCGCAACGGCAGCACCGTCCTCGGCCACCAGGAAGTCCAGGATGGTGAGGCCGAGTTCGACGTCACCGGCCTCGGCATCGGCACGTACAGCGTGACCGCGCACTTCGTGCCGAAGGTCACCAACTTCGCCACCGCCTCCCAGGACGGCCCGGTCCCGATCACCGTCACCGACGCTGCCGGCGTGCCATTCTCGATCACCGGCATCCAGGAGTCCTACCGGCCAGGCGACACAATGACGCTCCAGGTTGTGGGAGCGCAGTTGTCTGGCGACCAGAGCTTCACCTGGATGATGCGCAAGGCCGGAGATCCTGGCCTGGGGTACCACAAGCAGTTCTCCGCCTCTGGCACGTACACCGTGCAGGTGGACGCGTCGATGGACGACTACGAGGTCATCGCTCTGTGGTGCCCGACTTCGTCGCGTTGCAACACCAGCGAGAGCTGGCTCGCGAAGACTGACCCGGTCAGGATCGTCATCGATCAGGAGTCGCCGCGGCCGACGATCGCGATGACCTCACCGGAGCCGGGGACCACCCTCTACAAGGTGACGCGTGGCGTCTGGAGGTCACGGGGCTCGAACTCGCCGAGGGCGAGACGATGCAGTACGTCGTTCGGCTGAGTTCCGCATCGTGGGGCACTGGCTTGCTGCCGCAGCTCGGCACGGTCACGGACAACGACACCGAGAACCATGTCCTCGAAGGTGTCGTGACCTCCGCCCTGCCCGTGCCTCTTCAGGTTGCGGCGCAGGTGGTGAGCAACGGGATTGCTGTACGGCAGTCTGCGCCGATCGATTTCACCATCGGCAGTTACGGTTTCCTCTTCTCGGGGCTGGATCCACTGTACTGGGAGGGCTCGACGCTACGTGTGAACGCGGAGATCGATCCGATCCGTGCGCAGGACGACTTCACCTACCAATGGTGGTTCAGCAAGGTCTCCAACTTCAGCACCTCCAACCCGAGCACTACCGTGTGGTCTGAGATGTCCAGCGAGATGCCGACCGTCGTTGAGCATCTGGTCAATGTCGAGGACCACGACAACGGCTACCTGCGGCTGCGCGTCTACAAGGACGGCGAGCAGTTCCTGCAGAGCTCCTCGTTGCGTGTCTACGTCACAGATGACCCGGATGCGCAACTCTTCTCGCTCGCCGGTCTGAGCGCCCACTACCACCAGGGGGACACTGTTCGGTTCTCGCTCACGGCGTTCCCCGGGCCGCAGCCAGCCGACGAGATCATCTGGGAATGGAAGTGGCCTGGGCTGGACTGGACGCTCCTGCCGGGTGCGTCCGGCATGAGCCATACCCTGATGGCCGAGCAGGCGTTGGACGGCGTGGAGGTGCGGGTCCGGCTGCTGCCGCCGGACCCGGCGGATGAGCCGCTGGTGTCGCAGGTTCGCACGATCGTCCACGACGATCACGGTGTGGCCGCTCGGCAAAAGCCGACGATCACCGGTGATACCTCGGTGGCCGAGGGCGACACCGTCACATTGGCCCGGGAGCTGCCGGCGAACGGTCAGACGATTCTCACTGAGCACCGTTGGGAGCGCTTGACGGCCGGTGCCGAGGAGTGGACTGTGGTTGAGGGTCAGACCGGGGCGGAACTGTCGTTCACCGCTGCGGCGGCTGATGACGGCGCGCAGTACCGGGTCTCGCTGGTCAAGCCGAACGGTCAGCTCGCCTATGGCCCTTCGCCGACGGTGACGCTGGAGGTTGAGGCAGGGGCAGACCCGACCACATCACCCACGGTGACCACCCAACCGGCGGATGTGTCGGTGGAGGCCGGGCAGGATGGGACCTTCACGGCGGCAGCCACGGGCACCCCGACGCCGACCGTGCAGTGGCAGTCCAAGACCGGCGATGGTGAATGGACCGACATTGCTGGTGCCACCGAGGCCACGCTCACCGTCGAGAACGCGACCGTTGGACAGTCCGGTACGCAGTACCGCGCGGTGTTCACGAATGCCGCTGACAGCGTGACGACCAACCCGGCCACGCTGACCGTGACCGAGCCAGCGCCGGAGCCGAACGCTCCGGTGGTGACGGCTCAGCCGGTCGATGTGATGGTGACGGCCGGTCAGGACGCGATCTTCTCGGCCGCGGCCTCGGGCGAGCCCGCGCCGACGGTGAAGTGGCAGTCCAGGACGGCCGATGGTGAGTGGACCGATATTGCTGGTGCCACCGATCCGATGCTGACGCTCGCGGGCACGACGGTTGAGCAGTCGGGTACGCAGTACCAGGCGGTGTTCACCAACGTAGTGGGCAGCGTGCCCACGAGCGCGGCGACGTTGACGGTCACCCCCACTGGCCCCCATCCGGTACCGGTGGCGGCGAAGGTCATGGCCGCCGCGGTCAAGCAGACCTACGGCAAGACCGGGAAGTTGGTTGTCACGGTGTCGCCGAACGCGACCGGCACGGTGAAGGTCATGGCTGGGTCGAAGACCGTGACCGGCACTCTGTCGAACGGGAAGGCGACGGTGACGCTGCCTGCTAAGGCGTTGAGACCGGGCAGCCGCACGGTGTCGATTTCCTATGCCGGGGTGGACGGGAGGTTCAAGCCGTCTGCGGGTACGGCGGCGGTGAAGGTGGTCAAGGCCAAGCCGGTCGTGAAGGTCAAGCGGATCAAGGCGAAGGTCAAGCGCGGCAAGGTCGCGGTGTTCGAGGTGACCGTGACCGCCACCGGCGTGAAGCCCGGCGGCAAGGTCACGGTGAAGGTTGCCGCGAAGACGAAGACCGTGAAGCTGAACAAGAACGGCAAGGCCACCGTCAAGGCCAAGATCGGCAAGAAGACCAAGATCGGCAAGAAGACGGTCAAGGTCACCTACAACGGCAACACGTATGTCGCCAAGGGCGAGGCCAAGGCGACCACGATCAGAGTGACCCGCTGAGAAGCCTCGATGGATGAGGGGAGTTCAGGGGCGGCCCATAGGGGCCGCCCCAGAACCCCGCTGACAGAGC
>JAEXCA010000067.1 GCA_023393755.1 Actinomycetes bacterium
GCGGCGACGGGGGGGGGGCCGCAGGCCGGGCAGCCCACGGACGCCGGCGGCCGCAGCGGAGCGACCACGGGCGGGGGCACCGGGGTGTCGGTCGCCTGGGCGGGCAGCGGTAGCCCGCAGGTGTCACAGAAGTCGGTCGCGTCCGAAGCGTGGCCGGAAGGACAGATCGGCATGTCAGCCCCTGATTCTGGTGGTCTTCGTCGATGCGGTGTCGAGTGCCATCACGTCCGCCTTGTCGACCGCGCGGCGCAACTGGACGGTGCCGGTGCGGGCGTCGGTGACGTCCACCACCTTGCGCAGCTTGGCGGTCGCCTCGGCGTTGCCGGTCTCGGTGGCCAGTTGCACGGCGCGGCCGAGCTTGGTGGTGGCGGTCGCCTCGTCGCCGGCGGCCTGGGCGGCCAGGCCCTCCTGGATCACCTGGGCGAGTTCGGTCTGGCCGGTGTAGTGCGCGACCTCGGGGTTGATCTGCGCGGTCAGGTTGGTGTCGGCCGACCACTTGGCCTTCACCAGGCCCTGGGTGAGCAGTTCCTGGCCGACCGCCAGCTGCACCCGGGCGGCCAGCTGTTCCTGCCCGACCGTCTTGGCGGCCAGCCGGATGGCGATGTGGTAGTCGCGCTCCTCGTCCCCCCAGGCGCCGGTCGGGTAGCTCATGGTGAGCTGGTTGATCGGGGTGCCGCGGTGGGTCAGGTCCTCCACGGTGGGGGAGACCTGCCGGACGAACTGCACCTGCGCCCCCTGCGGGATCCACACCCGCAGGTCGGCGTTGGCCACGCCGCGGGCCATCGAGTTGCGCAGCAGCTCGGTGAACACCGCCCCCAGCTGGCTGGCATTGGGAATGATGTCGACGGTTCCCAGCAACGCTTGGGCGATCTTGCGGATCTCGGCGACCTTCCAGTCCACCCCGACGCCGCGGGCGTCCACCTGGAAATGCCCGACGCAGTTGGCGATCGCGGTGTCCAGTTGGGCCTGGGTCTCGTTGTGGTTCTCGCCGTCGGTGAGAAGGATGGCGTGCTTGTTGGCCAGCGGGCCGACCGAGGCGAACAGCGCCTTGGCCAGGTTGAGCCAGGTGCCCATCGCGGTGCCGCCGTCGGCCCGGAAGAAGCTGATCGCCCGGCGCGCCTCGGCGCGGGTGCGGGCGTCCATCCGCACCATGCCGGCCCCGGTCTGCACCATCGGGTAGGCCAGGTAGGCCTTGTGGTTGCCGGCCACCACGGCGAAGTAGGTGCCGTCCAGGATGTGATCCAGGGCGACCATCGCCGCCTGCTTGGCGGCGTTCATGTTGGTCTGGCCCATCGACCCCGAGGTGTCGACGATGATGATCTCACCCGCGTCGCCCGAGCCGGTCTTGCCGGCCTCGCCGGCGCCGGTGCACGAGATCGTGACGATCGCGTTCACGTCGGTGCCGCCGTCCGGCAGGTACTCGTTCTGGTACACCGCGGAGGTGAATTCAGCCATCGATGGGTTCCCCTTCTTCAGCCGGCTCGGCCAGCCCCTCCAGCCTAATCGGGTAACGCGCCAGCGCCACCGTCACGTTGTCCTGGCCGCCCTGGTCGTTCGCCCAGGCCACCATAGCCCGGGCGATAGCCAGCGGAGACGGGTCGACCGCGGCCGCGGCGGCCAGCTGCCCGGCGAGCGCGGCCGGTTCGGAGGCGTAGTTCCACAGTCCGTCCGAACAGACCAGCAGCCAGCCCTCGCCGGACGGACGCAGCACCCCGGTCCGCGGGATCACGTCCACCGCGTCACTGCCCAGCCACTTGGTGATCGCGTGGGCCTTCGGCATCGCCTCGGCCTCCTCGCGCGGCATCCCCTGCTCGATGAACTCCTGCGCCATCGAGTCGTCCCGGGTGAGCAGCAGGGACTCCTCGCCCAGCCAGTAGACCCGGCTGTCGCCCAGTGAGCCGTAGTGGATCGCGTCGGCGGTGACGACCGCGGCGGCGAAGGTGGCCGAGCCGGCGCTGACCCCGTCGCCGGTGGTGGCCGCGGTGATCGCCGCGTTCGCCTCGGCCGCCGCGGCCACCAGCACCTCGGCGATCTCCTGGTCGCTGCCCTGGGCCCGCTCGGCCAGCACCCGGCAGGCCTGCTCGGCACCGGCCGCGGAGGCGACGTCGGCCTCGGCCGAACTCGACACCCCGTCACAGACCACCAGCACCGCGCGATCGCCCTCGGCCGCCACCCACAGTGCCTGGGCGTCCTCGTTGCGGGCGTGCTGGATGCCCCGGTCGCACACCCCGGCCAGCCAGTCCGCCGGCGCGAGCTCGCTGTGGTCGCGGGGATCGGGGGCCTTGGTGCCACAGGTCTGGCAGTAGCCGTCGGCGTCGATCGTCCCGCCGCACTGGGCGCAGACCCTGGCCTGCGCCTGGACGCCGAGCCGGCGGGTGGCCGCCGAACCGCCGGTGGGCTGCAGCGGCGGGGGCGGAGCGGTGGGCAGCAGTGGCGCGCCACAGCCCTCGCAGAAGCTCGCCCAGGCGGTCACCGGGTAGGTGCAGGTCGGGCAGCGGCCCTCGACGGCTGAGGCCGGGGTCGCGCCGCTGTCGAGCAGCGGCCAGGGTTCTTCGTGGCTCACAGCAGACTCCAGGGTCGAATCGAGTTGGCCAGGTCGACGTAGTGCGCCCGTTCGGTCGGGTCGGTGGTCAGCGACGCCCGCTTGCGGTAGGCCTGCTCCAGGCGGGCCCGCAGCCCCGCGGCATCGAGCCGTTGCCCGCCCAACTGGACCGGGCCCTTGGCGGCCAGGTCGAGCGCCCGCTCCAGCAGGATCTGCTCGTACTCCGCCTGCGTCACCGGCTCCAGCCGGGACGAGCCGACCGCGGCCAGCGCCTGGCTGATCGTGGCGGCGTCCGCGGCCTGGTTGGCCAGCAGCACCGCCCGCTGCCGCTGCGACTCGGGGTAGCCGCGGGAGGTGTTGGGGACGAGCTCGAGCGCGGTGAGGGTGCCCGCGACGTCCCCGCGGCCGGCGCGGACCCGGGCCAGCCCGAAGGCAGACGGAGTGACGTAGTTGGCGTCGGTCGAGGCGCAGACCTGATAGAGCGTCTCGGCCAGCTCCGGCTCGCCGCCCTGCTCGCAGGCGACCGCGAGCGCCAGCTTGGGGGCCAGCTCACCCGGCACCTGGCCGTAGACGGCGTTGAACGACGACTGGGCGGTGGCGTAGTCCTGCGCGTTCAACGCGCCCAGCCCGGCCAGCCAGACCGCCCGCCACTCCCACGGATCGGCGGTGAGCAGCTTCTGGACGCACTCGTCGAGCATCCGGCGGTCGCCGAGCTCGAGCGCGGCGTAACCCCGGGCCAGCAGTACCTCGGGTGTCTGCGCCGGCGCGTTGCGCAGCGCGGCCAGCCGCTGCGCCGGCTCGTCCAGGTTGATCCGGTCCACCCAGGCGTGCTGGGGGTCGGTCTCGTCCGGCCGCAGCCGGGGCAACTGCCGCCAGCTGAACTGGTCACCGGTGGCGGTCGGCGGATCGAACAGCGCCGAAGCCGCGGCGGTGGTCGCCACCCCGGTGGTCCTGGCACCCACCACCTCGCGCAGCACGCCGAGCAGCTGGGTGCGCAGCTCGTCGGCGCTGCCGAACCTGTCGTTGGGGTCACGGGCGCAGCACTTCAGCAGCAGCCGGTAGGCGGCGTCGTGCTCGGCGAAGGCCGGGATCTCGGCCGCCGGCGGGATGCTGAACTCGTAGTCGGACTGGTAGCGGGGGACGTCGGCGCAGAGCACCATCAGGGTGCGGCCGACGGTGTAGATGTCGGAGGCGACCGACGGTCCGGCGGTGGCCACCTCCGGGGCCTGGAAGCCGATCGTGCCGTAGATCGCCGACTCGTCGTCACCGGAGTGGCGCACGCCGCCGAGGTCGATCAGCTTGAGCGTGTCGCCGACCTGGATCACGTTGTCGGGCTTGAAGTCGCAGTACAGCAGGCCGAGTTCGTGCAGGTAGCTGAAGGCCGGCAGGATCTCGATCAGGAAGGCCAGCGCCTGATCCAGCGGCAGTGGGTTCGGCTGGCCGTTGTTGGCCTCCATCCGCTGCTTGAGCAGCTGCTTCAGCGACCGGCCGCCGACGTACTCCATCACGATGTAGCCGGCGTCGTCGTGGGTGACGAAGTTGTAGATCTCGACGATCAGCGGGTGCTCCACCCGGGCCAGGAACTGCTGCTCGCTGATGGTGGCGGCCAGGGCGTCGGAGTCGCCGGCGTTCAGCAGCCCCTTCAGCACCACCCAGCGGCCCGAGACGTTGAGGTCGCGGGCCAGGTAGATCCAGCCCATCCCGCCGTGCGCCAGCGCACCGGCCCCCTGGTACTGGTTGGCCACCACGTCGCCGGCGGCCAGCTTGGCGGTGAACGAGTAGGGGGCGCCGCAGTTCGGGCAGAAGCCCTCGCTGCGTCCCTCGCCGACGGTGGAGGACTGGCCGACCTTGGCCCCGCACTTGGGGCAGACCCGCCGGTCCTCGGGCACCACCGGGGAGACCAGGACGGCCTTGGCCGGGTCGATCGCCGGGGCGGGCGGGACGTAGGTGAGCCCAGCGCCGATCCGTCCCGGGCCGGCCCGCCGGGCGCGGCGCCGCCGTACCGCCGGGACGCCGAAGGAGCTCGCCCGGGCCGAACCGAGTGCCGTCGACCCGAGTTGGGCCGAGGCCCGGGTCAGCGAGCTGACCTCCGGGGCGCTGTCCGGGCCGGCCTGCGGCAGTTCCGGCGGCAACCCGCAGACGTCGCAGTAGCCGTCCACGATCCGGCCGTTGCAGCCCGGCTGCGGGCACGGCCCGGTCGCGCTGGTGGCGGGACGCGAGCCGGCGACCCCCCGTCCGACCGGCATCGTCCCGGGGGTCGGCGGCATACCGCAGACGTCGCAGTAGCCGTCGACGATGGTGCCGGTGCAGCCCGGCTGCCCGCACCTCACGCGCCGCTCCCCGGTCGGGTCTTCAGGTAGTCCAGCCGCGCCGAGTAGGCGGCCAGCAGCTCGTTGACCACCGGCAGCACGGTCGGACCGTCGGGGCTGAACTGCGCCCGCGCCAGCTCGGCGATCGCGACCAGGGTGGGGTCGGCGGCCCGGCCCAGCGACCCGGCCTTCGCGGTCAGCGCGCTGAGCAGGTCACGGGTGCGGGAGACCTCGCCGATCGCCGCGCTCAGGTCGCGGTGCGCGGCGGCCAGCGCCGCGGCGTAGGAGTCGAGCCGGGTGAGATAGGGCTCCAGCGCGGCCCTGGTGTTCGGGATCGGGCCCAGGCTGGCC